>NZ_QEZG01000047.1:0-124693 GCF_003993495.1 Xanthomonas sp. BRIP62418 | reverse complement strand
ACCCCAGCCGCCGCCACCGGAACCGCCGCGGCCACCGCCTCCAAAACCACCGAATCCACCACCGCCCCAGCCACCGCCGCCGACAAAGCGCACCGGTGAACCGGACGCCAGGCCCGCCAGCAGCCCGATCACCGCAGCGCCGGCGCTGGCAAACAGCAGCGAGGTAAACAGCAAGGCAGCGCCGCCGGCCGCGACGCCGGTCAGCAACGCACGCAGCGGCCGCGGCAGGGCGCCGAGGATGCCACGCGCCACCATCGCGACCACAAAGCCGATGAACAAGGCCATGATCCAGCCACCGCCTCCGCCCGAACCATTGCCCGTGCCGGCAGCGGCGTGCCCGCTGACCGGCGCCGGCAAGGGCTCGCCCTCGATCAGGCCGGCCAGCGTCGCAGTCGCAGCGCCGATGCCGCCAGCGTAGTCGCCCTCACGGAAGCGCGGTGCCAGGTACTCCTGAATGATGCGGTTGGCGGCAATGTCGGGGATCGCGCCCTCCAGGCCGTAACCGGGCTGGATGCGCACCCGGCGATCGTCCTTGGCCACCAGCAGCAGCACGCCGTCGTCCACGCCCTTGCGACCGATCTTCCACTGGTCGAACACGCGCTGGGTGTACTGCTCGATCGCCTCCGGCTGGGTGGTGGGCACGATCAGGATCTGCAACTGCGCGCCCTTGCGCTGCTGCAGGGCCAGCGCCTGCTGCTCGAGTTGCCGGGTCTGCGTGGCGTCCAATGTGCCGGTGGTATCGACCACCGGCGAGCGCAGTGGCGGAATGGCTGCAAGGTCCTGCGCCAGCAGCGAGGCCGGCAGCAACAACAGCGCCAACATCCAGAACACCCAGCTGTGCGTTTGCCGCATTGCCTGACTCCTGCCTGGTAAGCGCTGTTACTGCGCAGGCTGCGGTTGCTGCGCAGGCTGTTGCTGCGGCGCCTGCTGATTGCCGAAATCCACCTGCGGTGCGCGTGAGATCTGCGCCTCGTTTTCCACGCTGAAGTTGGGTTTGGGCTGGTAGCCGAAGATCTTGGCGGTGATCACCTGCGGAAACGAACGGATGTAGGTGTTGTAGTCCTGCACCGTCTGGATGTAGCGACCGCGCGCCACGGTGATGCGGTTTTCGGTGCCTTCCAGTTGCACCTGCAGATCGCGGAACGACTGGTCGGATTTCAGCTGCGGATAGTTTTCGCTGACCACCATCAGGCGCGACAGCGCGCTGCCGAGCTCGCCCTGCGCCTGCTGGAACCGTTTCAGCGAGGCTTCGTCATCGGCATTGACCTGGATCTGTCCGACCCGCGAGCGCGCGTTGGTCACTTCGGTCAGTACCTGCCGCTCCTGCTGGGCATAGCCCTGCACGGTGCGCACCAGATTGGGAATCAGGTCGGCACGACGCTGATACTGGTTCAGCACCTCCGACCAACCTGCCTTGACGCCTTCTTCCTTCTGCTGGATCGCGTTGTAGCCGCAACCGGACAGCGAGACGGTCAGCATCAGCAACACCAGGGCGCGAATCAGGACGGGCATGCAGGCGATTCCGTTGAAAGAGAGCCGCAGCATGCCACGCGGCGAGTCAACCCGGCATGCACATGCGCCCGCCAGGCAGCTGATCCCGGCCAGATGCGAGAAAGCCTGCAACCGCGGCAGTCACCGCGGGCTCCGTGGCGGCCACCACGACCGCCGGCGCGCTCTGGTGTGTCGCTCGCACGAACGTCTCCACCTTCGCCGATCCAATCGCCTGCAGAAGCTGATCGGCGGCTGTGGCCTGCGCAGACGCGCGGGCCGTCAGAGCCACCGCGGCAGCAGTATCAGTCCCCAGCAGAGCAGCACATTGATCAACAGCAGGAACACCGCCGCCGAACCCATGTCCTTGGCGCGGCCGGCCAGCACATGGTGCTCGGGGCCGTAGCGCTCGATCACCGCCTCGATCGCCGAATTCAGCAATTCGGCCGCCAGCACGATCAGCAATGGCGCCACCAGCGCGATACGTTCCAGGCCGGACTGGCCGAGCCACAGCCCCAGCGGGGACATCACTGCCGCCAGACACACCTCCAGCCGAAACGAGGATTCATGCAGCCATGCCGCGCGCAATCCCTGCCATGACCAGATCGCCGCCTTGAGCATGCGGCGCGGACCGCGCGGCACGTGTCCCAGTTGATCGGCCATGCGGTCAGTGCTTCCGGCCGCAAGGGCATGTCTGGGGACGGCTAAAACGCATGGCGGGGTCACTGCTGAGGAAAGTGCGAATCTTGCACCGTCGTGCAGCGCGCCGCCAGGGCGCTGCCACGCGGTCGAACAGCTGACGTTGGGCCTGCCGGGCCGTCAGGTGCTGCCGCATGGCGCAATCTTCGCCACAGCGTCGGTGCAGGCACGGCGAGGCGATCTGCACGCACGGCGATCGCAGGCGCTGGAAGCCATGGGTTTGCCCTGTGCTTCCAGCCTGTCGCACCATGATGGCCCGTTTTACTGCTGCAGGTTCCTTCGCATGACCAAACATCCCTTGCGCACGCTGCTGTGCGCCCTTGTGCTGTTGTCCGGCCAGCTACACGCCGCCACCCCGCACACCACGCCGCAGATACCGGCGCAGGTGTCCAATGCCGCCTGGGAAGCGGATATGCAGCGCTTCGCCGACAGCGACGCGCAGCAACCGCCCCCCAGGCACGGCATCGTCTTCGTCGGCAGCTCGTCGATCCGTTTCTGGGACACGCTGGCACAGGATTTCCCCGGCATGCCGGTGATCAATCGCGGCTTCGGCGGGTCGGAAGTGCGCGACAGCACCTGGTACGCCGACCGCATCGTGATCCCGTATGCGCCGCGCCAGGTGGTGCTGTATGCCGGCGACAACGATCTCAACAGCGGCCGCACGCCGCAGCAGGTCCGCGACGACGTGCTGGCATTCGTGACGCGCATCCGCCGCGATCTGCCCAGCGCGCGCATCAGCTACCTGTCGATCAAACCCAGCCCCTCGCGCGCCCATCTGCTGCCGGCGATCGTGACCGCCAATCGCCTGATCAAGGACGCACTCGCGCCGCTGCCGCAGGTGGACTACGTGGACGTCTACACGCCGATGCTCGATGCCACCGGCAAGCCACGTGCCGCGCTGTTTCGCGACGACATGCTGCACATGACCGCCGATGGCTATGCCATCTGGCGCAAGGCCGTGGCACCGGTGTTGGAGCAGAAGTAACGCTTGGCGGGTCGATCTGGCGTCGCACTCGCCAGATCAACCCATTGCGTCACCGATCCCGCAGAGGCACCTGGCGTCTGCGGCAGATCGGCACGGCACGCAGCCTCGTTGCCATGTAGGGGAAACAGCAGCATCGGCAACCGCAACCGGCGCCCTGGGCGCGTGCGGCGCATCTCCCTGGTCAGTGGCAGATTGCAGGCACCCACATGCCGCTACGGCCACTACTCCCTCAGGCCACCACCACCGCAACCGAGGTGCCGACACCGGACTCGCTATGCAGTTCGATCCGCCAGCCGAAGCGATCGCACAGCCGGCGCACGATCGACAGGCCCAGGCCGGTGCCCTGCGGGCGGGTGGGATCGGCGCGGAAGAACGGCTCGAACGCGCGCGCACGCGCCTCTTCGCTCATGCCGATCCCGGTATCGCGCACGATGATGCGGTCCTGGGTGACTTCCACCTCGATGCTGCCGGTATCGGTATAGGCGCAGGCATTGCGCAGCAGGTTGCTGAGCACCACGCGCATCACCCGCGGCGGGGCGAACATCTGCAGGCTGCGGTCACCGACCATCGTCAGGGACACCGGCTTGTCGCCCAGCAGCTGGCGGGCGCTATCGACTTCCTCGCTGGCCAGTTCGGCGGCATCGAAGGTCTCGCTTTGCGGGTCGATCTCGGCTTCGCGCGCCAGGATCAGGAAGGCGTCGATCACCGCTTCCATGTCACGGCCGGCGCGCTGGATCCGGCGCAGGCTGCGCTGGGTGCGTTGCGACAATTCGTCGTCGGCCAGCGCCATGTCGCTGGCCACCCGGATCACCGTCAACGGTGTGCGCAGTTCGTGGCTGGCATCGCGGGTGAAGTTGCGCTCGCGCGCGACATGGTCGCTGACCTTCTGCCCGAGCGTATGCAGGGCAGCGGCCAGCTGCCGCGTTTCACCCTGCAGGTCGGCGGGCAACCGCTCCGGTGCCAGTTCATCGACATCCGGGTTGCGCGGGTCCCACTGCGAGACGCGCCGTGCCAGCCAGCTGACCGGCGACACCAGGCGTTTGGAGATCCGGTAGGTCACCCAGAACACGCCATAGATCGCCAGCAGCACCAGCATCGCCGGCACGATTCCGAACCAGAGCGTCAGATGGGCCGCACGCGAGCGTGGGAACACCAGGTACAGACGCCCTTCCGGACGTTGATCGACATACACCAGGGCATCGGCGGCAGCCACTTCGCTGAAGCCTGGCGACAACCGCTGCAACTCCGCCGGCGCCGTGTCGCGGCCCTGGCCGGCAGGCAAGAAATAGCCCTGGATATTGCGTGTATTCGGCGGCGGGTTGTTCGGTGCGTCCTTGTGCACGCGCCAGAAATGCACCGCCTCGTCGGCCAGCACGGTCCGCACCAGGCTGTACTTGATGACGAAGGACAGCAGATAGCCACCCAGCACGATCGCCAGGCTCGCCAGAGCGACCTGCAGGAGGAAGGCCAGACGTATTTTTCGTGGAAGCCCGTGCGGCATTGCTGCATCCAGGGGAGAGCGCCGGATTATAGGCAACGCTTCCGTAAGCCCGTCGTGCAGCCAGACGGCAGCGCGCGGAAACGAGCGGCGCGTGGGCGCCTACAGGAGGTAGCCGGCCGCCAGCATGGCGGCCGGCCGGCGACATCAGGCCATCGGCTGGGCGATGTCGGCAATGCGATAGCCGGCGCTCTGCACGGTGTGCAGCAGCGGGCGATCGAACGGCTTGTCGATGATCTTGCGCAGGTTGTACAGGTGGCTGCGCAGGGTGTCCGAATCCGGCAACCCGTTGCCCCAGATCTCGCGCTCGATTTCCTGGCGAGTCACCACCCGCGGCGACTCGCGCATCAGGATGGTGAGCAGCCGCAGACCGATCGGCGAGAGCTGCAGCTCGGTGCCGGCGCGGGTGGCGCGCATGCTGACCGGATCGAGCACCAGGTCGGCGACCTTGAGCACTTCCGACCCGACCTGGCGGCGCTCGCGACGGATCAGGGCACGCAGGCGCGCTTCCAGTTCCTGGATCGCGAACGGCTTGGTCAGGTAGTCGTCGGCGCCGAAACCCAGGCCGGTGAGCTTGTCGTCCAGCGTGTCGCGGGCGGTCAGCATCAGCACCGGGGTGGACTTGCGTGCGTCGTTACGCAGGCGGCGGCACACTTCGATGCCGTCCAGACGTGGCAGCATGAGATCCAGCACGACCACGTCGTAGCTGTTCTCGGCGGCCAGACGGTAGCCGTCGAGTCCGTCCTGCGCATAGTCGACCTCGAAGCCACGGCCTTCCAGGTACTCGCCGATCATTTCAGAGATATTGCGGTTGTCTTCAACGACCAGCACGAGGCCGGACGTTTCCTTGGTCTGACGCATGGACTTTCCTCGGTCTTCAGCTTTGTGAAACATGCCGGATCGGCAGTGGAAAGGGCGTGAAGACCATCTAACGTTTTGTGACGGCGGGCGTTGCCCGCCGGCCGTCAACGGCCGAGCAGGGGGCGCAGCGCGGGCCACACCGTTTCCAGCACCCTGGGCTGGGCCGCGGCAGTGGGATGCAGGCCGTCCGCCTGCATCAGGCCTGGCTGCAGCGCGACCTTTTCCAGGAAGAACGGCACCAATGCGGTCTTGTACTGGCTGGACAGGTCGGCATAGGTCGCCTTCAGGCGTTCGCGATAGGCAGGGCCATAGTTGGGCGGCACATCGATGCCGAGCAGCAGCACCTTCGCGCCGGCCTGCTGGCTGAGCTGGATCATCTTTTCCAGGTTGCCCTTCAGCTGGGCCGGGGTCAGGCCGCGCAGCGCATCGTTGCCGCCGAGTTCGATCACCACCACGCCGGGGTGGTGCTTCTGCAGCAGGCCGGGCAGCCGCGTCAATGCACCGGAGGTGGTCTCACCGCTGATGCTGGCATTGACGACCGCCGGTGGCGTCGCCATGTCACGCTTGAGGCGTTGGTCCAGCAAGGTGACCCAGCCAGACTGCACCGGGATGTTGTGCGCAGCGCTCAGGCTGTCGCCGACGACCAGGATCGGGGCGGTCGCCACCGGACTTTTGGCAGAGGCAATTCCCGGCGCGAGCAGGGACAGTGTCAGCAGCCACAGGACCAGCACGCCATATCGCAGTGTTCTTTCACGCATTCGGAGATTCCTCATCGACAGTCTGGCCCCCCACTCCAGTACCCGCATTGCCATCGACGTCCGCGACGTCGGCAAGTCCGTCAGTGGACCGGAGGGAACACTCCACATCCTCGACAAGGTCAGCTTGACGGTCAGTGAAGGCGACAGTATCGCCATCGTCGGCGCATCCGGCTCGGGCAAGACCACCCTGCTCGGCCTGCTGGCCGGGCTGGACCTGCCCAGCCGCGGCAGCATTGCGCTGTCCGGCCAGGAGCTGGGCCAGCTGGACGAAGAGGCCCGTGCCGCCCTGCGCGCGCGCGAGGTGGGCTTCGTGTTCCAGAGCTTCCATCTGCTGCCGGCGCTGACCGCCGAAGAAAACATCGCGCTGCCGCTGGAACTGGCCGGGCGCGAGGACCCGGCACGGGTACGCGAGGTACTGGAGGCAGTCGGCCTGAGCGCGCGTGCGCGCCACTACCCGCGCCAGCTGTCCGGTGGCGAGCAGCAACGCGTGGCGCTGGCACGCGCATTCGTGGCCAGACCGCGCATCCTGTTTGCCGACGAGCCCACCGGCAGCCTGGACCAGACCACCGGCGCGCAGATCAGCGACCTGTTGTTCGCGCTCAACGCCACCAGCGACACCACCCTGGTGCTGGTGACCCACGACATGACGCTGGCGCAGCGTTGCAAGCATATCTACCGCATCGACAGCGGCCGCCTGCACGCCCAGACCGGTCCGGCCGCATGAACGTGCTGCGTCAAGCCGCACGCGCGGTGCGCCGCGAGTTCCTGGCCGGCGACCTGCTGACCGTATTCGCCGCGCTGGTGCTGGGCGTGGCGGTGATGACGGCGGTTGGCACGCTGGTCGATCGGGTGACCCTGGCGCTGACCTCCAGCGCGGCCGAGGTGCTCGGTGGCGATCTGGGCGTGACCGGCCGCCAGGAAATCCCGGCCGACTTCGCCGCCGAAGCGCAACGCCGCGGCCTGCAGAGCACGCGCATGGTCAGCTTCCCCAGCGTGCTGTTTCACGGCGAGGCCAGCCAGATGGCCAATATCCGCGGGGTTGGCGCGGGCTACCCGTTGCGCGGGCAGTTGCTGGTGTCCAGGGACAGCGCCGGCATGCAGGGCACGCCTGCGGGCGCACCGCCGCCGGGCCAGGCCTATGCCGACCCCCGCCTGCTGGAGGCCCTGGGCCTGCGCGTGGGCGAACAGCTGGAATTCGGCGCCGGCCACCTCACCATCACCGGCGTACTGCGCGCAGAGCCGGATGCATCCGGCGAGCTGATGCAGCTGTCGCCACCGCTGCTGGTCAATCGCGCCGATATCGACGGTGCCGGATTGCTTGGCCCCGGCAGCCGCGCTTCGTACCGGCTGATGTTCTCCGGTGCGCCCGATGCCATCGCCGAACTGCGCGCCTGGCTGAAACCGCGCGCCAGCGAATTCCGCCTGGTCGGCATCGAGGACACCCAGCGCGGCATGCGCGCAGCGTTCGATCGTGCGGGGCGCTTTTTGGCCTTGTCGGCCTTGCTGGCGGTGCTGTTGTCCGGTGTGGCAACCGCGTTGGCAGCGAACCGCTTTGCGATGCGCCGGATCGACACGGTGGCGGTGCTGCGCTGCCTGGGCGCACGCCAGCGCGACATCCTGGCGATGCTGTCGCTGCAATTGCTGCTGACCGCGATTCCGGCCTGCCTGGTCGGGATCGGGCTGGGCATGCTGGCGCAGGAAGGCTTGGTGCAGGCGCTGGGCAGCCTGATCCCGGACCGGCTGCCGTTGCCGCAGGCCACCCCGGCCCTGGCCGGTGCAGGCATCGGCCTGGTGCTGTTGCTGGGCTTCGGCCTGCCGCCGTTGCTGCGGCTGCGCAACGTGCCGCCGATGCGCGTGCTCAACCGCAGCTTTGCCGCGGTGCCGCCGAGTTCCTTGCTGGTCTACGCCGCGGCATTGGCGGCCACGCTGGCGCTGACCGTGTATGCGACCGGCAACCTGGTGCTGGCCGGCTGGGTGCTCGGCGGGCTGGCCGCCCTGGCGCTGGTGGCGATGGCACTGGGGCTTGGCCTGCTGGCCTTGCTGCGGCCGATCCAGCACCGCCTGCGCGGCGCGTGGAAGCTGGGGCTGGCCTCGCTGACGCGGCGCCGCGGACTGAGCGTGGTGCAGCTGGTCGGGCTGTCGCTGTCGTTGTGCGCGCTGCTGCTGCTGGCGGTGGTCGGCCCCGGCCTGCTCGGGCAATGGCGCGACCGCCTGCCGGCGGAGACGCCCAACTATTTCCTGATGAACATCCAGCCCGAGCAGACCGGGCCGGTGCTGCAGACACTGCGCGGCCTGGGCGTGGACGATGCGGCCGTGGAGCCGTTTTCGACCGGGCGGCTGGTGGCGATCAACGACAAGCCACCGCTGCGCGGCGACCGCGATCCGGCCGACGATGGCGACGGCGACAACCGCCCGGTCAACTTCTCCTGGCGGCACGCATTCCCGCCGGCAAACACCTTGCTGGAAGGCAGATTCTGGGCGGCCGACAGCACTGCGCCGGAGGCCTCGGTGGAAGAAGGCTGGGCGCAGCGGTATCAGCTCAAACTCGGCGATCGCATCACCTTGCTGCTGGGCGAGCAGCAGCGCAGTTTCACCGTCACCAGCATCCGCAAGGCCGACTGGGATTCATTCCGGGTCAATTTCTTCCTGCTGCTCAACCAGGGTGCGGTCGGCGATGCGCCGTACAACCTGATTTCCAGCTTCCATCTGCCGCCCGGCAATGCGCCCAGGCTGGCGTCGTTGAGCCGCGACTACCCCAACATTTCGGTGCTGGATATCGATGCCATCCTCGGCCGCGTGCGCGAGGTGATCGACCAGGTGGCGCAGGCGGTGCAACTGGTGATGGGCTTCAGCCTGCTGGCCGGTGTGCTGGTGCTGCTGGCAGCCCTGCAGGCCACCGCCGGCGAGCGTCGCTATGACAGTGCGGTGCTGCGCACGCTGGGCGCGCGGCGCGGCCAGTTGCGTGGTGCGGTGCTGGTGGAGTTCGGCGCGCTTGGCCTGCTGGCAGCGACACTGGCGGTGACCGCCGCGGCGGTGATCGGGGCAGTGGTCGGACAGAAGGCATTCGAGATTGCATTGACGCCGGATTGGCCGCGCCTGCTGATCGGCGGCGCGTTTGGCCTGGCGTTGAGCCTGCTGGCCGGCTGGTCGGGCACGCGCCGCATCCTGTCCACGCCGCCGGCGCTGGCATTGCGAACCGACTGAGGCCGGGTCGGCTGGACACGTGAGCAGGGCGGCGCGCAGGCGTCGCCCTTTTGCGTTCCGTCGCAGCGGTGCATATACCGGCAGCGCATAAGCACCTTGCCAATCGTACGTTCGCAGCGGCGAGCGGACTGCCTACAGTGGTGTGTCCGGCCGCCGGCCCAGGCGGCCCTTCGTTGCCGTCGAGGTGCCACCGTCATGGCCAGCGTCCCTTCTGCTGCACGTGCGCAGCCGCCGCGCGATGCGGTTTCCGCCGAACACGCTTCCAGTGTCCGGATAGTGCCGTTCGATGCCCCGCTGGGCGCCGAAGTGATCGGCCTGGATCTGTCACAGCCGCTGGATGCGGAGACCTTCGCGCGCATCCACCAGGCGCACCTGGACTACCACGTGCTGGTGTTTCGCGAGCAACGCATCACGCCGGCACAGCAGGTCGCCTTCAGCCGTCGCTTCGGCCCGCTGCAGATCCATGTGTTGCGTAATTTCCAGTTACGCGGGCATCCGGAGGTGCTGGTGGTCTCCAACATCAAGGAAAACGGCAAGCCGATCGGCCTGGGCGACGCCGGCCACTACTGGCACTCGGATCTGTCCTACAAGGACACCCCCAGCCTGGGATCGCTGCTGCACGCGCAGGAACTGCCCAGCGAAGGCGGCGACACCTTGTTCGCCAACCAGCACCTGGCCTGGCAGACCCTGCCCGACGCGCTCAAGCAGACGGTGCAGGACCTGCGTGCCGAGCACAGCTACCTGGCCAAGTACGAGGAACTGCGTGCGCGCAATCCGTGGCGCCCGGCGCTGACGCCGGAACAGATCGCCGAAGTGAAACCGGTGCAGCATCCGGTCGTGCGCACGCACCCGGAAACCGGCCGGAAAGCGCTGTTTGTCAGCGAGCATTTCACCACCCGCATCGTCGGCCTGCCCGACGACGAGAGTGCCGCGCTGCTGCAGGCCCTGTTCGACCACAGCACCCGCGATGCCTTGGTGTACCGGCATCGCTGGCAGCCGCACGACATGGTGTTCTGGGACAACCGCTCGGTCATGCATCTGGCCGCCGGCACGCCCGATCACCTGCGGCGCCGCCTCAACCGCACCACCATCGAAGGCGATGCGCCGTTCTAGCAAGGTGCCGCCTCCCGCACGGTTTACAGCGCGTGATGCGCTGTGAAACGCGCCATCCCCTCCCCCTCCCGACTGGAGCGCCGCATGCGTTTGACCGTCACCTCTCACGCGCGTCCGCAGCGCCGACGCGTTTCCCGGCGTATTGCGCTGCTGCTCCTGGCCGCATTGCCGTTGCTGCACAGCGCACAGGCGCAGGCCGAAGGAAAGCTGCGCATCGCCAAGCAGTTCGGCATCGTCTACCTGCTGCTGGACGTGGCGCAGGATCAGAAGCTGATCGAACAGCAGGGCAAGGCGGCCGGCGTGGACATCGACGTGCAGTTCCTGCAGCTGTCCGGTGGCGCAGCCGTCAATGATGCACTGCTGACCGGTTCGATCGATATCGCCGGTGCCGGCGTCGGGCCGTTGTTCACCATCTGGGACCGCACCCATGGCCGCCAGAACGTGCGCGGCGTGGCGTCGCTGGGCAACTTTCCGTATTACCTGATCAGCAACAATCCGCGCATCAGGTCCATCGGCGATTTCACCCCGCAGGACCGCATTGCGGTGCCAGCCACCGGCGTGTCGGTGCAGTCGCGCTTCCTGCAGCATGCCTCGCAACAGCGCTGGGGCGACAAGGGCACCCACCAGCTGGACCCGCTGCAGGTCGCCTTGCCGCATCCGGACGCGGCCGCAGCGATCATCCGCGGCCGCACCGAGATCACCGCCCACTTCGCCAGCCCGCCATTCCAGGAGCAGGAGCTGGCCCGCAATCCGGCCGCGCACATCGTGACCAGCTCCTACGAGATCGAAGGCGGCCCCTCGTCGGCCACCGTGCTGTATGCCACCGAGAAATTCCGCCGCGACAATCCCAAGACCTACCGCGCCTTCGTCGCGGCGCTGGATCAGGCTGCGCGCTTTGTCACCGCCCATCCGGAGCAGGCGGCGGATATCTTCCTGCGTCGCAATGGCTCGAGCATCGATCGCGCGCTGGTGCTGCAGATCCTCAAGGACCCGAAAGTACAGTTCACCGTGGTGCCGCAGAACACGCTGGGACTGGGCAAGTTCATGCAGCACAGCGGCGCGATCAAGCAGACGCCGGGCAAGCTGGGCGACTACTTCTTCGACGATCCGCTGATCGCGGGCGGGAGCTGAGCGATGGCCACGCCCACACCATTGCTGCAGGTCGACCACGTCAGCCTGGAATACGCCTCCGCGCAGCGCGTGGTGCGTGCCACCCACCGCGTGCGTTTCGACGTGCATGAAGCCGATCGCTTCGTGCTGCTGGGGCCGTCGGGTTGCGGCAAATCCACCTTGCTCAAGGCGGTGGCCGGCTTCGTCGCCCCGCGTGAGGGGCAGATCCGCCTGGATGGCAACGCGGTCACCGGGCCCGGACCGGACCGGGTGGTGGTGTTCCAGGAATTCGACCAGCTGGCGCCCTGGAAGACCGTGCGCGAGAACGTGGTGTTCGGCTTGCGCGCCGCCCGCAAGCTGTCGCGTGCCGAAGCGCGTGAACGTGCCGACGACAGCCTGGCGCAGGTCGGGCTGAGCGCGTTTGCGCAGGCGTATCCGCACACCTTGTCCGGCGGCATGAAGCAACGCGTGGCGATTGCGCGCGCGTTGGCGATGCGGCCGCGCGTGTTGTTGATGGACGAGCCGTTCGCCGCGCTCGATGCGTTGACGCGTTCGCGCATGCAGGAGCAGGTGCTGGAGCTGTGGGAGCAATCGCGCTTCACCCTGTTGTTCGTCACCCACTCGATCGAGGAGGCGTTGGTGGTCGGTAACCGCGTGCTGTTGTTGTCGCCACATCCGGGCCAGGTACGCGCCGAGCTCAACGCGCATGCGTTCGGCCCGCACAGCGCCGGCAGCGTGGCGTTCCAGCAGACCGCGCAGCGGATCCATCGGCTACTGTTCGACCTGCCCGACGACACCCTGGACGATGCCAAGGTGGCGCCATTGCGTCGCCCTGCCGAGCGCCAGCGCGAGGTGCTGCCATGAGCGGCGGCAACGCCACCGCGCTGCCGCCATTGCCACCGGTGCGGGCCGAGTACGAAGTGGCCCTGCAGCCGCTGGATCCCGCATTGGTTGCAGCCGCTGCGCCGACGCGCTGGCAGGCACCACCGTGGCTGCGCAAGGCGCTGGTGCTGGTGGTGCTGATCGCGGTGTGGGAGATCGCCGCACGCGTGGTTGGCGACGATCTGATGCTGCCCAGCGCGCTGCAGACCGCACGCGCGTTCTACGACGGGCTGCTGTCGGGCGAGTTGTTGCGCCGCGTGGGCGCCTCGCTGCGCGTGCTGGCGCAGGGCTACGCGCTGGGCGTGGTGCTGGCCTTCGTGCTGACCGCGCTGGCCGCCTCCACGCGCTGGGGCCGCGACGTGCTCGGCACGCTGACAGCCATGTTCAATCCGCTGCCGGCCATCGCGCTGCTGCCGCTAGCCCTGCTGTGGTTCGGGCTGGGCACCGGCAGCCTGGTGTTCGTGCTGGTGCATTCGGTGCTGTGGCCGCTGGCGCTGACCACCTACGCCGGCTTCCAGGCGGTGCCGGAAACCCTGCGCATGGCCGGGCGCAATTACGGGCTGCGCGGGCCGCGCTACGTGGCGCAACTGCTAATTCCCGCCGCGCTGCCGGCGATCCTGTCCGGGCTGAAGATCGGCTGGGCCTTCGCCTGGCGCACCCTGATCGCGGCCGAGCTGGTGTTCGGCGCCACCTCCGGCCAGGGCGGCCTGGGGTGGTACATCTTCCAGAACCGCAACGAGCTGTATACCGACCGGGTGTTCGCCGGCCTGGCGATGGTGATCGTGCTGGGCCTGCTGGTGGAGGGCGTGGTGTTTCAGGCCATCGAGCGGCTGACCGTGCGCCGCTGGGGCATGCAGCGCTAGCGGGATGACCGCGGGAGCCCGGGGCGCCGCGTGGGCAGGCGCTTTGCCTGGCCACGCTGCAGATGAACGTGTCGCGCCGGCCACCAACGGCCTGAGCCCGCGTGCCGGGCTCATCGGCACGGTCGCGTGCGCTTAACGGGCCTGGCTTATGCTGCCGGCCCCTTTCCTGCCGCCTGCCGTCATGCCTACCGCTCCTTTCACTGCCTATCTGTATCCGGTGCTGTTGCTGA
The DNA here is from genome assembly GCF_003993495.1 of Xanthomonas sp. BRIP62418. Taxonomy (NCBI): domain Bacteria; kingdom Pseudomonadati; phylum Pseudomonadota; class Gammaproteobacteria; order Lysobacterales; family Lysobacteraceae; genus Xanthomonas; species Xanthomonas sp. BRIP62418. The sequence continues at coordinate 111,002 of NZ_QEZG01000047.1, read as the reverse complement.
TCGCCAGCAATGTGTTCATGACCTTCGCCTGGTACGGGCACCTGAAGTACAAGAGCACGCCGCTGATGATCGCCATCCTGGTCAGCTGGGGCATTGCGTTCTTCGAATACTGCCTGCAGGTGCCGGGCAACCGGCTGGGCAGCGCGGTGTATTCGGCGCCACAGCTCAAGGGCATGCAGGAGGTGATCACGCTGCTGGTGTTCGCGGGTTTCTCGACGTTCTACCTGGGCCAGTCGTTGAAGTGGAATCACTGGGCCGCGTTCGGCTTGATCCTGGTCGCGGCGTTTTTGATGTTCAAGGAATAACCGCCCTTTGAAGGGCTAACCGCCGTCTTACCCGTAGGAGCGCACCAGGGCGCGACCTTGCAGCAGCGTCCCGGGGCGCGGCGTGATGGGCGTGATGGGCGTGTCGGGCACGATGGGCATGTTGGGACATGTCGGGCGTGTCGGGAATGCCACGTCGCGCCCTGGTGCGCTCCTACAACCGAGGTGGCTAGTTCGCGGGCTCGACCCACTGCGCGAACACCGCGTCCAGCTGCGCGTCCTTGACCCGCTTGCCGTCCTGCACCGCCTCGGCCTGCTGGAACATCGGCATGATCATCGCCATGCCGTCCGGCTTGGTCTTCAGATGCACGCCGGGCGGCGTGTCGAGGAACCTGGCCCAGCGCGTGCGCACCTTGGCCCCATCGCTCTGGGCGCCCTTCCAGCCGTCTCGCTGGTAGGAGCGCACCCGGGCGCGACCTCGCAAGAGCGTCCTGCGGCGCGACGGGCCTTCTCGGGAGTGCCACGTCGCGCCCTGGTGCGCTCCTACAACCGGGGTGGCTAGTTCGCGGGTTCGACCCACTGCGCGAACACCGCGTCCAGCTGCGCGTCCTTGACCCGCTTGCCGTCCTGCACCGCCTCGGCCTGCTGGAACATCGGCATGATCATCGCCATGCCGTCCGGCTTGGTCTTCAGATGCACGCCTGGCGGCGTGTCGAGGAACCTGGCCCAGCGCGTGCGCACCTTGGCCCAGTAGCCCTGGGTGCCCTTCCAGTAGGCATAGGCCGGGGCGAAGTCGACCTCGGTGGTCTTGCGGTAATCGTTGAAGCCGAACTCGCGCGCGATCGCTTCCTGGCTGCCGTCGGGCTTGCGCAGCACCTTGGTGTTGAACTGTTCGTGGGTCCAGCCGTTGGGCGTGAGCGTATGGCGATTGATCACCGCGAGCGCGTTGTAGTCGCTGCGCTTGGTGTACTCGCGGCGCGGCAACGGGCGCCAGCTCGGATCGCTGGTCCAGGTGGGATGGCCGTCGGCATAGTCCCAGCGACCGGTGCCGCAATAGCGCGGCGCGTCGCTGACCTCGTAGACGCACTGCGTCCAGGCGCCGGTGGTCACTGCCGGCGGCAGCGCATGCACCGTCCAGGTCTGATCGGCGGTGAATTCGAACCGCTGCGGCGCTTCGTAGATCCAGTCCTGCCGCCAGTGCTTGGTCACGTGTTTGCTTTTTTCATCCACCAGCAAATGCTGCAGCACCAGCTTGCGCGGTGAGTCCTCCACCACGATCACCACTTCGCTGGCGCCGCTGCGCATGGCCGACGCACGCTCGTAGCCGGGCTTGAGCAGCACCGTTTCGTCGAAGGCAAAGTCCACTGCGTATTCGCCCTGCATCGCCAGGATGCTCTGGCGGTCGCGCTGGACGTCGGCGGCGGCGATCAACGGCAACAGGCTCAGCGTCACTGCGATGCAACGGGGAAACAGTCGGCTCATTCGGAACTCTCGGTCGTGGTTGGAGACCGTCAGCGGCGCAGGCGCACCAGCGCCGTCGTCATGTCGGATGGGTTGGTGTTGCTGGATGTGGCGGAGGCCGTGCGCAAGGCGGCAGCGCGTGCGCAGCAGCAATCGTCCACCGCCACGCGTCCGTCGATGCCCTCCTCGCGTGCAAGGCGTGCGGCAACCTCGGCGCCCAGCGCCGACACGCTCGCCAGGCTGGCGACAAACGGTTGCTCGCCGGTGGCGGCGGTCTGCAGCCGCAGCGCGCTCAATCGCCACGCCTGCCCCCGCATGCGTCCGGCCAGGCGACGCCACAGCCGCTCCCCGACGCCCAGCTCATGGGTTTCCACCGGCAGCGGCGGCAGGCGCGAGACCAGGCGATCCCAGACCAGGAAGTCGCTGTCAGGCAACAGGCAGATCCGCCAGCAGCACTGCCCTTCGGCATCGAAGAACCAGATGCTTTCGCGCACGCCATCGCTGTCGACCTGCCGGCACGCCGCCGCATCCACCGCGTGCTGCCAGCCGTCCAGTTCGTTGCCCAAGGCAGGCCGATACAGACACAGCACCGTGCCCAGCGCGGCCAGCTGCTGCGGCCGCGGCAACGCAGCGCGGGTGGCACGTGCATGCGACAACGACGGCAGCGGGCGGGCGATGGGCATGGCCGCTACCAGCTCACTGCCAGGCTGACCGAGGCAGTACGCCCGGCGCCGGTGAAGCGGTCGAGCACCGTGCTGCTGGCCAGCGTGCCGTTGGGCAGCGCGTTCCAGTCCACGTAGCGGCGGTCGGCGAGATTGAAGATGCCGGCGGTGACCTTGGCACCGGGCGCGAACTCCCAATGCCCCATCAGGTCCAGCGTGGCGTAGCCGGTAGGGGTGTAATAGCTGTCCAGCTGTGGGCGACGCTTGCGTGCGACGAAGGTGCCGATCACTTCCGCGCCCCAGGCATCGCTGTCGAAGGCCACGCCGAGCGTGCCGCGCAGCGGGTCGACCGAGTTGAGCGGGGTGCCGTCGGTGAGGTTGTCGCCTTCCGAGTACGCCACGGCGCTGTTGAGCGACCAGCCCTGCCAACCGGCCAGGGCGCCCAGATCGATCCCGCCGCGCGCTTCGGCGCCCTTGATCACCACATCGTCCACGTTGCGCGACTGGAACAGCATCAGCCCGTCGGCGTTGAAGCCGGCCGGCGCATAGGATTCGATGAAGTTGCGGTAGTCGGTGTAGTACACGCTGACGCCTAGATAGCCGATGGCATCATTGAAGCGCAGCCCCAGCTCGCCACCGCGGCTGGTTTCCGATTTCAGGTCCGGATTGGCGATGGCGGTGTAGCGCGCCTGCAGGTTGGTGAAGCCGATATTGACGTCGTTGTACGGCGGCGCGCGGAAACCGTGCGCGTAATTGGCATAGGCCGACCAGGCGTCCGAAAACCGCCACAGTGCACCGAACTTGGGAGAGACCTGGGTCTGGTCGATGGTCTCGGCGGCAACGCCGGGATTGTCTTCGCGGAAGATGTCGTCCACCTGCGGCGACAGCCGGAAATAATCCACGCGCACGCCCGGCGTCAGCGACAGCTTGCCATCGAACAGGCCGATCTCGTCCTGCGCATACAACCCGAGCTTGGTGGTCTGGCTCTTGGGGAAGTCGCGCACCGGAAACACATCCTGCCCCACGCGATTGGTGATGGCGCCATTGGTCAGATTGACCGAGTAGCCATCGCGCTTGGCGCGGGTGTCGGTCCAGGTGCCGTCCAGGCCATAGGTGATGGCGTGACTGAGCGTGCCGGTGTCGATGGCCTTGTGTGCGTTGACCAACAGGCCGTACACGCGCTGATCGAAGTTGTGTTCGTTATGCCGGCGGGTGTTGTTGCCACGCAGTTCGTCGGTGCGCTGCAGGCTCTCGCTGTCCTGGCGATACAGCTGCCACTGCAGGTCGTCGGCCAGCGACCAGCCCAGCGCATCCAGTTCGTGCCGCAGCGAAACGCGCGCACGGGTCTGATGGTCGCGCCCGTCCTGCGACAGGATGCGCAACGATGGGGTGGTCACACGCGGGTCGATGCCGGTCAATGCCTCGATGCTGCCGTAGTCTTCGTTGCCTTCCACGGTGAGCTTGAAGCGCTGCTGCGCGCTGGGCGCGTACACCAGCTTGGCGAGCACGCTGCGGCCATCGATGCGCTGCGGGTTGGCCGCGGTACGGCTGACATCGCGGCTGCGGTTGTCGCCCTGGTTCTGTGCTTCCTGGCCCTGGCGATGGCTCACCGCCACCATCCCGCTCCAGCGTTCGCCGCCGAACGCACCGGTGGCACCGGCGAACAGGCCGTTCCAGTCGCCTTCGTAGCCGAACTTCAGGCCGACATAGCTGTGCCTGTCGGCGTCCAGGTAATCGGAGGGGTCTTTGGTGACGAAGGCCACGACGCCGCCCAGGGCGTCGGAGCCGTACAGGGAGCTGGCCGGCCCGCGCACCACTTCGACGCGCTTGAGCGTTTCCAGATCGACAAAGTTGCGGTTGGCGTTGAGGTAGCTGCCGAAACTGAAGGTGTCCGACACCGGCACGTTGTCGACCAGGATCGCCACGCGGTTGCCATCCAGCCCGCGGATGCGGATGCCGTTGGCGCCGCTGAAGCGGCCGCTGGTGCTGGTGACCGACACGCCCGGCGTGTAGCGGAACAGATCCTTGAGCTCGCGCACCAGTTGATTGTCCAGTTGCTCGCGGTCGATCACATCCACCGTGCTCGGCACATCGACCAGGGCGCGCTGGGTACGGGTGGCGGTGACCTGCAACCGGCCGAAGTCGTGGACACCACGCGCGGCGTCACCACTGGCGGCGAGGTCGGCAGCGTGGGCACACGACGAAACGGCAGGCAGCGCAAGCGATAGCGCGACCACCAGCGGATGCAGGCGACTCATCGGGAACCCTTGAAAGGACGTTCCCGGCAGCGTGTGCTGCAGACAAGGCCGCGGCCGGCCGCCCGGGAACAGCGTGGGGTGCGCGGACGGCGGCGGCAACGCCCGCGACAGACGGTCCGACCCTGCGCAAGGCGCGGATCGGAGCAAGGCGCTTACTTGGTCAGGATGAGCTTGTCGTTGCTGGTATGGCGCAGGCGATAGACGCGGTCGCCATGCTGGATCAGCACTTCGCGACGGCCCTTGAGCAGCGCCTCGCTGCTGATGAGGTCTTCTGCTGGGACGGCACGCGGAGCAGCGCGGTCGCGCAGGTTGACCGGTTCGGAGCGGAGCAGCACGGGATGAGCGGTCATGATCTGGATCTCCAGTCGATTGGCCAGACAAATAATAACCATTCTCATTTAATGATCAAGAGGCATTCTCATCTTCGCCACACGATCTTTGCATGGACTGAACGTTTCTGATTCACAAAATCTATCGAAATATTCCAGCCAGGCCATCCAGCGCTGTCTTCTGCGCGATGATCGGGGCTTGATCACATCGCTCTGGCATGCATTTCTGGCCGAGCGAGAAGCAGCCAGCGCCTGACGCCACAGCGACCTGGCCGGCGTGCACGACAGGGAAGACGCAGCCTCACCGGCTCGGTCGACTAACAAGACAAAGCCGACAACCTTGCAGCCGCACGACCCCCAGTGCGTGGCGTGCTCTTAGCGCGTTACCGCCTCTACCTGCGCCCAGCCGGCGGCATCGACCTGGGTCAAGGTGTCCAGCGCGCCGAGATTTTCTTCCAGCTGGGCCACCCGGCTGGCCCCCAGGATCACCGTGGACACGTGCGGGTTGCGCAGGCACCAGGCGATGGCCAGGCGTGCGGGCGACTGGCCCAGCTCGGCGGCCAGTGCACAGAACGCGCGGGCGCGTTCCAGGCGGCGCGCTTCCGGCGCGCCCAGCACTTCGTCCTGCAGCCAGTGATTGTCCGGTTGGCCGAGGCGGCTATCGGCGTCTACACCGGCGTTGTACTTGCCGGTCAGCAGGCCCGAGGCCAGCGGCGACCAGATCGTGGTGCCCAGCCCGCCCTCGCACAGCGGCGCGTATTCGCGTTCCAGCCGGTCGCGGTGCAGCAGGTTGTACTGCGGTTGCTCCATCGACGGAGCGTGCAGGTGTTCCTGCTCGGCGATGGTGATGGCCTCGCGCACCTGCTCGGCGCTCCACTCGGAGGTGCCCCAGTACAGCACCTTACCCTGGCGGATCAGGGCATCCATGCTGCGCACGGTCTCCCGGATCGGCGTGTCCGGATCGGGCCGATGGCAGAAGTACAGGTCCAGATAGTCCACCCGCAGGCGCTTGAGTGCGGCATGGCAGGCGTCGGTGACATGCTTGCGCGACAGCCCGCGCTGGGTCGGGCGCGGGCTGTCCACCGCGCCGAAAAACACCTTGCTCGACACGCAGTACCCGTCGCGCGGCAGGCGCAGGTCGGCGATCACATCGCCCATCACCTCTTCGGCGCGGCCGCGTGCATAGACCTCGGCGTTGTCGAAGAAAGTGACGCCGTTGTCCCAGGCGGCGGCAATCAGGTTGCGCGCTTCGCTGCGCCCGATCTGCTTGCCGAAGGTGACCCAGGCCCCGAACGACAGGGCCGACAGCTGCAGCCCGGTGGACCCCAGACGACGGTAATGCATTGGCAGACTCCAACAACCTCCGCGGCGCCCTGCCCCGGATCGGCGTGCGCAGTGTAGGACGTGGTGCTGCCGGCGCGACAGGGTTGCGCGGCATCCATGCCGCTCAAGGTCCCACGCCGACACCCGCGCAAACACCACCAGTTATTGTCGGTCGAAAGAAGTGCCGGGGGCCGGTGGTCTGCAAGTCTTTGGGAGCGTCACCATCGCTGGCGACATGACAGTAGATGGATGGCTTACTGATCACATCGGCCACGAAGTCCACGGGCATCAACACCTGCTTGACGCATTGCTTGCCGATCAGCGGCGGCAATGTTGGGAGCGTGGTGTCGCGTCCGGGGGGCGGGACCGTGTGCCGGCATGGATGTCGCCACCGAGTCTCCAGGGACGGATTTATGGCGTGTCCCGACACCGGATGCGACGCCGCGACGCCGACCGACTCCGCACACCGACCAACCTGCGCATGAGGTCTGCCGGTGCTACGTAGAAGCGTCGGTCTACGGCGGGCGCTTGCACGCGTACCGGCGTGGGACACGCCGCAAGTACGTCCATGTAGGCTCTGGCGCGGCATCCATGCCGCTCAAGGTCCCACACCGGCACGCGCGCAAGCACCACCGGTTGCTGTCGGTTGCGGAAAGAAATGCGAACAGCCAGATGAGCTGCACGTTCTTCCGAGCGTCCATTGCTGGCGGCGTGACAGCAGATGGATGGCTTACCGACTACATCGGCCATGGAGTCCACAGGCATCGACACGTGCTTGAAGCCTTGCTTGCCTATCAGCGGCGGCAATGTTGGGAGCGTGGTGCCGCGCCCGGGGGCGGGGCCGTGTGGCGGCATGGATGCCGCCACCGAGCCTCCAGGGACGGATTTACGGCGTGTCCCGACACCGGATGCGGCGCCGCGACGCCGACCGACTCCGCACACCGATCAATCTTGTGCACCACATCTAGAGTTCCACGCGAATGCTTCGGTCTGCTGCGGGCGCTTGCACGCGTACCGGCGTGGGACACGCCGCAAGTACGTCCATGTAGGCGCTGGCGCGGCATCCATGCCGGTCAAGGTCCCACACCGGTATGCGCGCAAGCACCACCGGTTTTCATCGATGGCTGAGGGGAAAAGCGGCGGCCGGTCGGGTGATCGCGCTTCGGGGCGCGGTCTTTGCGGGCGACGCACGGGCAGCGAATCAATGCCCCCCGATCCATGACCTTGCGCAAGCGCGGCTCGCCCGCCCGCGCGCAGGGAACTGCCCGCGCCCGCCCTGGCTCGCCTGCGGGTCAACGGGCGGGGCCTGAATGCTGCTCGCCTTGCCCGCGGTCACCCCCTGCTCTAGGCTTCTCGTTTTGCCGTCAGCAGCCCCGGGGATTGGAATGGTCGAAGGTTTGGGAAGGATCGGTTTCGGCCTGTTCGGTCTGGCGGTGCTCATCGGCATCACCTGGCTGTTTTCGAGCAACCGCCGCGCGATCGACTGGAGGCTGGTTGCCACCGGTCTGGCGCTGCAGATTTCGTTCGCCGCGCTGGTGCTGCTGGTGCCGGGCGGACGCGATGTGTTCGATTCGCTGGGCAAGGGCTTCGTCAAGGTGCTGAGCTTCGTCAATGAAGGGTCCACCTTCATTTTCGGCAACCTGATGAACATCGACAGCTACGGCTTCATTTTCGCGTTCCAGGTGCTGCCCACCATCATCTTCTTCTCGGCGCTGATGGGCGTGCTCTACCACCTGGGCGTGATGCAGGTGGTGGTCCGCGCGATGGCCTGGGCGATCACCAAGGTGATGCGCGTGTCCGGCGCGGAAACCACCAGCGTGTGCGCCAGCGTGTTCATCGGCCAGACCGAGGCGCCGCTGACGGTGCGCCCGTACATCCCCAAGATGACCCAGTCCGAGCTGCTGACGATGATGATCGGCGGCATGGCGCATATCGCCGGCGGCGTGCTGGCCGCCTACGTCGGCATGCTCGGTGGCAGCGATCCCGCGCAGCAGGCGTTCTACGCCAAGCATCTGCTGGCCGCCAGCATCATGGCCGCGCCCGCCACCCTGGTGGTGGCCAAGCTGCTGGTGCCGGAAACCGGTACCCCGCTGACGCGTGGCACGGTCAAGATGGAAGTGGAAAAGACCACCAGCAATGTCATCGATGCGGCCGCGGCCGGCGCCGGCGATGGCTTGCGGCTGGCGCTGAACATCGGCGCGATGCTGCTGGCCTTCATTGCGCTGATCGCCCTGATCAACGCACCGCTGACCTGGCTGGGCGAGATCACCGGCGCTGCCGCGCTGCTGGGCCGGCCGACCAACCTGTCGACGATCTTCGGCTACGTGCTGGCGCCGATCGCCTGGGTGATCGGTACCCCGTGGGTGGACGCGACCACGGTCGGCTCGCTGATCGGGCAGAAAGTGGTGATCAACGAGTTCGTCGCCTACAGCGAACTGTCGCGTATCGTGAAGGGCGAAGTGCCGGGCGTGGGCCTGAGCGCAGAGGGTCGGCTGATTGCCACGTATGCGTTGTGCGGCTTTGCCAACTTCAGCTCGATTGCGATCCAGATCGGTGGCATCGGCGGGCTGGCACCGGAACGCCGTCACGATCTGGCCAAGTTCGGGCTGCGCGCGGTGCTGGGCGGTTCGATCGCCACGTTCATGACCGCTACCATTGCCGGTGTGCTCTCGCATTTCGGTTGAGGGGCGCGGGTTCATCGGTGTGACGGTCTAATCGCCGCACGCCACGTTTCATTCAGTCATTCAAGTCAAGGGTATTTATGAGTTCGGTCGTCGTTGTCGGGTCCTTCAATGTCGATCACGTGTGGCGCTGCGACGTGCTGCCTGCGCCGGGCGCCACCATCGCCGGTCGCTACAGCACCGGCCCGGGGGGCAAGGGCTTCAACCAGGCGGTCGCGTCTGCACGTGCCGGCGCCAGGACGCACTTTCTGTGCGCGCTGGGCGACGATGCCGGCGGTGCGCTGGCGCGCTCGCTGGCGGCGCACGACGGCTTCGCACTGATCGCCGAGCCCAGCAACGAGCCGACCGGCACCGGCGGGATCTACGTCGACGCGCACGGCCGCAACACCATCGTGATCGGTGCCGGCGCCAATTCGGTGCTGAGCGCTGCATTCGTGGACAACCAACGCGCACTGGTGGCCTCGTCCAGCGTGTTGCTGGCGCAGCTGGAATCGCCGGCGGAAACCATCGAGTCGGCGCTGGCACTGGCACGCGAGTGCGGCGTGCTGACCGTGCTCAACGCCGCACCGGCCAATGCACCGACCTCGATCGGCCTGCTCAAGCTGTCGGATGTGCTGACGCCCAACGAAACCGAGTTTGCCGCCCTGCTCGGCCGCCACGTCGGCGAACGCATCAATGCCGACGATGTGGCGGCGCTGGACGGCAACACGCTGCATTCGCTGTGCCGCAAGCTGTTGCCGGGCGGTACCGTGGTGGTAACGCTGGGATCGGTGGGCGCCTTCATCTCGCACGCCGAAGAACAGCTACGCGGCGACACGGCCGCGCATTACCGGGTGGGCGCGGAAAGCGCGCAGACCGTGGACACCACCGGCGCCGGTGACGCCTTCAACGGCGCGCTGGTGGCCTCGCTGGCACAAGCGCCGACTGCCAGCTTCATCACCCACGTGCGTTTTGCCACCCGCTACGCCGCGCGCTCCACCGAAGTGGAAGGCGCCGCCACCTCGATGCCGCGCATGGCCCCCGAACCGGCTGTGTGATCCGCGCGCTTCAGGCAAACAACGAAGGCGACCGCAGCGATGCGGTCGCCTTCTGCGTTCAGGGCGTCCGCTATACCCATCAGACTGATTTGATGTGCGACCGGCATGTCCAGGCCTGTCCATCGACGGACGCTGCGAGCCCCGCTGCGCCGGCGCTTCGATCTTCTTCATCTGATAGCAGGCTGGGCGGCGGCACCAGGCGTGATGCAGCGTCGGGCGCCCTACCCTCATCCGGCGCTGACGCGCCACCTTCTCCCGGCGGGAGAAGGAATAGAAGCCCCTCTCCCGTCGGGAGAGGGGTTGGGGTGAGGGGACGGTCAACCAGCAATCTTGCCGCTGCCCTCGCTCTACCAGTCACGCGACCCGCGCAGCAACCGCGCAAGACCGAAAGCCGAAAACGCTCTTCCGACTCCCGAATCGGGACTCCCAATTCCCGATTCCCGATTCCCCACCCAGCTACAATGCCGCCATGCAGATCGGCCCCTACTCCATCGACCCCAAGGTGATCCTGGCCCCGATGGCCGGCGTCACCGACAAGCCGTTCCGGCTGCTGTGCAAGCGGCTGGGCGCCGGGCTGGCGGTGTCGGAGATGACCATCTCCGATCCGCGTTTCTGGGGCACGCGCAAATCGCTGCACCGCATGGACCATGCCGGCGAGCCGGATCCGGTCAGCGTGCAGATTGCCGGCACCGAGCCGCAGCAACTTGCCGAGGCGGCGCGCTACAACGTCGACCACGGTGCGCAGCTGATCGACATCAACATGGGCTGCCCGGCCAAGAAGGTCTGCAACGCCTGGGCCGGCTCGGCGCTGATGCGCGACGAGGAGCTGGTGGCCCGCATCCTGCGCGCAGTGGTGCAGGCAGTGGATGTGCCGGTGACCTTGAAGATCCGTACCGGCTGGGATTGCGATCACCGCAACGGCCCGACCATCGCGCGCATCGCGCAGGACTGCGGCATTGCCGCGCTGGCGGTGCACGGGCGCACCCGCGACCAGCACTACACCGGCACTGCCGAGTACGCCACGATTGCGCAGATCAAGGCCGCGCTGCAGATTCCGGTGATCGCCAATGGCGATATCGATTCGCCGCAGAAGGCGGCGCAGGTACTGCACGCCACCGGCGTGGATGCGGTGATGATCGGGCGTGCGGCGCAGGGGCGTCCGTGGATCTTCGGCGAGGTGGCGCACTATCTGGCCACTGGCGAGCTGTTGCCGCCGCCGTCGTTGGCGTTCGTGCGCGATACCCTGCTCGGCCACCTGGAAGCCTTGCATGCGTTCTATGGGCAGCCGCAGGGCGTGCGCATCGCGCGCAAGCATCTGGGCTGGTACGCCAAGGATCACCCGCAAAGCGCCGACTTCCGCGCGGTGGTCAATCGCGCCGAAACACCGGAAGCGCAGCTGGAACTGACCGGCGCGTATTTCGATGCCCTGATCGCCGGCGTGCCACCCGCGCTGTCGGTTGCCGCCTGAGTTTTCCTGCGTTGTTGGAGCTGCAGCGATGAGCGCACCGAGCGACACCCCGACCTATCTGCATGGATTTTCGTCCACCGAACAGGCACGCCTGCTCAAACAGGCGCGCCTGCTGGAAGCCACGCTGTTCAACCAGATCGACTACAGCGGCGCACGCCGGCTGCTGGAGGTGGGCAGCGGCGTGGGCGCGCAGACCGAAATCCTGCTGCGCCGCTTTCCCGACCTGCATGTCACCAGCGTGGATCTGAGCGAGGCCCAGTTGGGCGCGGCACGCGCCAATCTCGAACGGTTGGCATGGTGCCGCGAGCGCTACACGCTGCAGCAGGCCGATGCGAGCGACCTGCCGTTCGAGGCGCGTCAGTTCGATGCGGCATTCCTGTGCTGGGTGCTCGAGCATGTGCCCTCGCCTGCGCGCGTGCTCAACGAGGTACGGCGCGTGCTGCTGCCGGGCTCGCCGGTGTATGTCACCGAGGTGATGAACGCCTCGTTCCTGCTGCATCCGTATTCGCCCAACCTATGGCGCTACTGGATGGCCTTCAACGATTTCCAGTACGACCAGGGCGGCGACCCGTTCGTCGGCGCCAAGCTGGGCAACCTGCTGCTGGCCGGCGGCTTTCGCGATGTGCATACCGAGATCAAGACGCTGCATCTGGACAACCGCGAGCCGGGCCGGCGCAAGACCATGATCGGATTCTGGGAAGAAGTGCTTCTGTCGGCGGCCGACCAATTGCTTGCGGCCGGTGCGGTGAACGCAGACACCGTGGACGGCATGCGCCGCGAACTGGCACAGGTGCACAGCGACCCGGACGCGGTGTTCTTCTACTCGTTCGTGCAGGCACGCGCGACGGTGTATTGAGCCGGCGTGCTGCACGGAGCTGCGGCAGGCGCATTGCTGGCCAACCGCCTGGGCACGCCTACCTGGCCGCCGGTGCAGGCATCGCGGCGTGTTCCAGATCACCGGTCAGCACCGTCCCGGTGGGCTCGTGCCAGATGCGGCGCCACATCTGCGCCAGCACCTGGCCGATCTGATCGCGCGCCACCGGCGCGCGGTAGGCAGCCTGGATCTGTCGCGGCGCGATCGGCTGCCACTGCCCGTCTTCGCGGTGGGCCACCACGAAATTGAAGTTGTAGTCCGGCTCCAGGCCCATGCGCAGGTCGCTGAGCATCAGCTCGTCATCGACCAGGCGTGCGCGCATGAAACCGCGATTGAACCAGGTCAACCGGCGCACTGAATCGAACCGGGCCACTTCGCCCAGCGCCTGGGTGTTGCTGGAATAGCCACGAAACTGCATCGGGCCCTTGTCGGCCACCAGCGAGCGCTCGCCGATCACATAGCCGTTGGGCGTCATCGCCACCACGCGCCACAGCAGGGTATTGAGCGGCATCGGCACAGAGAAGCGCGGCGCATCCTTCAGTCCGAGTGCGGCCAGCGCACGGTCCGCTTCCTGGTCGACCAGGTGCTTGGCCAGCAACGACCAACCCAGATAGGCGGAGCTGAGCGCCAGCCCGATCACCAGCGCGTGCTGCGCGACGGGCCGCGCGCGTGCAAACCATGCCACCGCGCAGGCGAGCAACAGCCATAGCGTGTAGGCCGGGTCGATGATGAAGACGCTCGACCACATCGCCGGATGCGGCTGCAGCGGCCACCACAGCTGGGTGCCGTAGACGGTGAAGGCATCGAGCAAGGGATGGGTGATCAAGGCCAGCTGGATCGCCCAGAACCAGCGCTTGGGCGCACTGGCCACACGGCCGTTGCCGTAGCGGCGAAACAGCCACCAGATCAGCCAGCCCAGCAACGGCAGCACCAACAACGAATGGCTGGCGCTGCGATGCACCGTCATCAACGTGACCGGATCGTCGGTCAGCGGCAGCAACACCAGCGCATCGAGATCGGGCAGGGTGCCCAGTGCGGCGCCGGCCAACAGGGCCGCACGGCGCTGTCCGGCCGGTGCGATGGCAGCGGCGACGGCGCCGCCGAGAACGATCTGGGTCAATGAATCCATCGGCCGATGCTAGCAGGCCAGGCATCGTCCAGTGCCATCGCGTGCGTTACGACCGGCGGGCAGTCAGCCAGCAGGTGCGTTGCCCGCATCGCGCTGCGGTTAGCTGACAAAAAAAACGAGGCCGCTGCCGGCGTCTGGATGCCCTGCACCAGGATGGCGGACGCTACAGCCCGATGGCGGCTCCCGGCAGCCGCGGCCTGCCGACATGCGCTACGCATGACGACCTCACGCCGCGCGCTGCTGCGCGGCGTGGGGCTGCGGCGCCAGCTCGGCCAGCACCTCGCCGTGATGGTTGACCAGTTGCAGTGCGCCGCACTGCGTCTCGCGCAGCGCCGTCAGGCTCTCCACCCAGTCGCCGGTGTTGGCGTACAGATGGCCGGCCTGCATGCGCAGTGCGGCGCGATGGATATGCCCACAGACGATGCCGTCCAGATCGCGGCGCACCACATCGGCCAGGCCGGCCGCCACGAAGCGGCCGATGTAACGCTCGGCTGCATCGCTGCGTCGCTTGAGAAACTCGGCCAGCGACCAGTAGCGCATGCCCAGCCGACGCCGCAGACGATTGGTCAGCTGATTGCCGGTAAGGATGCGGTAGTAGAGCCAGTCGCCGAACCGTTCCTGCAGGCCGCCGAAATGGGTCTGCGCGTCGTAGTCGTCGCCATGGGTGACCAGCAGCCGGCGCCCGTCCAGCAAGGTGTGGACGCTGCGTCGGCGCACCTGCATGGCCGGCATCACCAGGCCGCAGAAGCGGCGGATGGCACGGTCGTGGTTGCCGGGCACGTAGATGATCTCGGTGCCACGCCGGGCCTGCGCATGCAGGGCCGCGATCACCTGTTGATGCGCCGCATCCCAGACCGCGCGCCGCTGCGCCATCCACCACAGGTCGATGATGTCGCCCACCAGATACAGCCTCTGGCACCGCTGGCGGCCAATGAAGGCGGCGATCTCGGCGGCATGGCAATGCCGCGAGCCCAGGTGCAGGTCGGACAGGAACAAGGCACGGACCGGTGGATGCAACGTGGACAAGTGCATGCGGGCGTCTCCGGGGCAGGAATCTCGGCGCCACCATCTGGCGGCGCAGGCAGGGTGCATGCGCCGCCCGCAGGCGCCGGCAGCGCACGCACGCAGATGCGCGCCTCGCCGCAAGCCGCGACGCGCTGCCTCGGACACCGCATCGCGGATCGCGGGTCGTGGTCGCCATGGCAGCCATGCGCCCTCGCCCGGCACGCTGTCCAACGACATCGCTGATTCCCCTGCGGCGCCCCGGCCGCAAGCAGCCAAGGCGCCAGGTACGCGCGCATGCTGACCGCTCGATACGACCACTGCATGGCAAGCTGACGACACCCCGATGACCGTGCAAACCCGTGCCACGACACGGGTTTAACGCCACACTGGGCTGTTCAGGCGCACAATGCACAGGGTTGTCGGACGGTGTATCATCCGCACCCATCTTTTCATCCGAATCAAGGGATATAAGCCTGATGTCCAGCTACCTGTTCACCTCCGAATCGGTCTCCGAAGGCCATCCGGACAAGATCGCCGACCAGATCTCCGACGCAGTGCTGGATGCCATCCTGGCCCAGGACAAGCGCGCCCGCGTGGCATGCGAGACGATGGTCAAGACGGGCGTGGCGATCGTTGCCGGCGAAGTGACCACCAGTGCCTGGATCGACCTGGAAGCGCTGACCCGCAAGGTCATTCTGGACATCGGCTACAACAGCTCCGACGTCGGCTTCGACGGCGAGACCTGTGGCGTGCTCAACCTGATCGGCAAGCAGTCGCCGGACATCAACCAGGGCGTGGACCGCAAGAACCCGGAACAGCAGGGCGCCGGCGACCAGGGCCTGATGTTCGGCTATGCGACCAACGAGACCGACAGCCACATGCCGGCCGCGATCCATCTGGCGCACCGCCTGGTCGAGCAGCAGGCCAAGATCCGCAAGAAGAAGAACTCGGCGCTGTCCTGGCTGCGTCCGGACGCCAAGTCGCAGGTCACCCTGCGCTACGAAGACGGCGTCGCGACCGCGATCGACGCGGTGGTGTTGTCGACCCAGCACGATCCGGGCATCAAGCAGAAGGATCTGGTCGAGGCCGTGCGCGAGGAAATCCTCAAGCCGGTGCTGCCGGCCAAGTGGCTGCACAAGGGCACCAAGTTCCACATCAACCCGACCGGCAAGTTCGTGATCGGCGGGCCGGTGGGCGATTGCGGCCTGACCGGCCGCAAGATCATCGTCGACACCTACGGCGGCTGGGCGCGCCACGGTGGCGGTGCGTTCTCCGGCAAGGATCCGTCCAAGGTCGATCGCTCGGCAGCCTACGCCGCGCGCTACGTGGCCAAGAACGTGGTGGCTGCCGGCCTGGCCGACCGCTGCGAAGTGCAGGTTTCCTACGCCATCGGCGTGGCCGAGCCGACCTCGATTTCGGTCACCACCTTCGGCACCGGCAAGATCGCCGACGAACAGATCGAAAAGCTGATCCGCAAGCATTTCGACCTGCGTCCGTTCGGCATCATCCAGATGCTCGACCTGATCCACCCGATGTATCAGCAGACCGCCTCCTACGGCCACTTCGGCCGCAAGCCGAAGGACTTCTCCTACACCGACGCAACCGGGGAGCAGCACAACGCCACCGCGTTCTCGTGGGAAAAGACCGACCGCGCCGACGCGCTGCGCGCCGACGCCAAGCTGAAGTAAGCAGACTGCTCCTGCGGGAGCGGATGCAGTGAATTGCACATGGGCCGCTGATGCGGCCCATGTGCGTTTTGGTGGGATGGATGCTTCCAACCGAACCCTACGGCTGGATTCACTGCGGTCCGATTTTTGATGCGGCCACCGCTTACTGAAGAATCTGCGCGTTGGACATCTAGTGGGTTTGTGCGAATGCTCCAGTCACTGACGCTCTGTGACTGAAGGCTTCGGCCACTGAAGGCGCTTGCAAGCGTAATCGCCTGCCGATCAGCAGTGGCAACGCTGGGAGCGCGGTGCCGCGTCCGGGGGCGGGACCGTGTGGCGGCATGGATGCCGCCACCGAGCCTCCAGGGATGGATTCACGGCGTGTCCCGACACTGGATGCGGCGCCGCGCTGCCGACCAACTCCGCACACCGATCGACTTTGCGCACGACATCTGGTGTTCCCATGCGACTGCTTCGGTTTGCTTAAGGCGCTTGGGCGCGTACCGGTGTGGGATACGCCGCAAGTAAATCCATGTTGGCCCTGGCGCGGCATCCATGCCGCTCAAGGTCCCACACCGGCACGCGCGCAAACACCACCGATCATCGTCGGAGGCTGAAAAAAGAAAAGCCCCTCTCCTGCGGGAGAGGGGTTGGGGTGAGGTACGGGGCGGAGCCTCTTTGCATATTCGATGACACCAGGCGTCGCACGTACCCTCATCCGCTCCTGCGGGGCACCTTCTTCCGTTGGGAGAAGGAACAACCGGTGGTCGCCTTTTCCAGATCAGGATTGCTGCTGCACGGTTACCGATCGAGCTGCAGCTGTTTCTCAAGCGCGCGCATAAACTCCGGCAACGGGCACGCCATGCGTTGCCCTGCTGTGCAAATACCAAGCGCCAATGTCTGCTGCAACGGCGGGTGCGCCAGATCCAATGGCGCCAGCGTCCGCAGTTGATCCAGCGATTGCGCCAGATACCGCGCACGCACCACCTGCTGCCCATTCGGTTCGCGCCATAGCTCCAGCAGCAATGCACCACCCGGCGGCGGATCGTCGGCGCCGTAGCCGGGGAGATGAAAGTGCACGCCCAGCAAACCGCTCAACGCAGCGATATGCGTGTCGCTGCCAACGAAGACCGAGACCTTTGGCGCCTGCATATCGCCGAAGCGCTGCAGCACTTCGCGCGCCAGCGGTGCGCCCGAACGTGAGGCCATGTAATGCGGACGCGCGTAGATGTCGAACAACAAGGCATGCAGGCGCGAGACCTGCGCCAGCCGCTCGGGTGTGGCGCGGCCCCAGCCCACCTGCGACAGCGGCAGGCCTTCGGCGTATTGCAGCAGCAGCACCTCGCCGGTGCCGGAGGTCAGATCGATCGGCCCACCCAGCGCCAGGCCGCGCCCGTTGGCCGACGGCGTCAGCGTGGACGGCATCTGCGCAAAGTCGCAGGGTGTGCGCGTGCAGCCCAGAATCTGCTGCATCGCCTGCAGCTCGGCCGCGTGCCCTCGCAACACGGCGGCTGGGCCACCGGTTTCTCTCTCGATCGCCGCAACTGCCGCCGCGCCATCGAACGGCACTGCGCCGGCTTCGATCGGTCGGAACAACGGATCGTTGCTGCCGGCCTGGCGATGCCCGGCGACGATCCCGCAGCCCGGTGCCAGCGCCGCGGCCAGCAAGGCGCCGCTGTCGATGGTGCGCTGGTCGGTATTGGCCCAGACCGACACGCTGCCTGGTACCGGGCACCCGCTCGGTGGCAACACGCCCTGCTGCACCAGCCATTGGCGCAAATAGTCGCCGCTCAAGTGCACGCCGATGCGCCCACGCGGCGTCAGCAGGCTGGCCGCTGTGGACCATTGCGGCCATGGCGCGTCGGCGTAGTGCGCCGCAGCGGCTTCGCCCTGCAGTGGTGCGCGCACGCCGTGCCGAAAGACAACCACCACGCGTTCCAGTTGCGCGGCCTGCGCGGTCTTTGCGACTGCGGGCGGTCCGGGCGGACGCGGCGTGCAGCCGATCAGCAACAGCGCGCCGAAGCTGAGCGCCGGCACCAGCCATCGCAGCCAAGACGCTGTCGTCGATGCCGGCCTGATACCTGCGCGCAACGGCGCGACGCCTCTGCAGGATGGCAACAACGCAAGCCAAATCGCGTCGCTGCCGTCATCGCCTGCAGGCGTCGGGTCACTACCCTGCCCCGTTGTCATCGCGTGCCCAGAACACATGCTTGGTAGTCATCCCGTTGGTCATGGCGGAATCTACGTTGCCAATATGCAAGGCAGACGACATCCGGCGGAACTTCGCGAACATGTCCGAGCAGGCACCACGCGACGATGATGCTGCGCATCAGCCGCGCGGCCGCGGTGACGGGCGCGGCAGGCGCCCTTACGAACCGCACCGCGCCGCACGGTGCGCCACCTTGCGTGGATAGCCTTCGCACCGGCCGTCAGGACGCCCTGCACAGGGCCGCAGCACGATGACTTGCGATGGGAGTGCGTGCCCTGTAAGCCACGCCTTCCCGCAAGTGCGCTGCAGCGCGATCAGAATGTCGCGGGCGTTGCGGCCGCTGGCTTGCCCTGCGCATCCGTTGCGCCCACCGCCTCGGAGCGCAATTGCTCGTGCAGGATGCGGCGGATCTCCAGAATTGCCTGCGGCGTTTCCTGCACGCTGTGCCAGGAGGTCACCACCAGTTCGGACTCGGCACCGTCCAGGTGCGCGCTGCGATACGGCACCAGGCCATCGTCGGAGTCGGCCAGCGGCACCTGCGGTTTCTCGCGCCCGACAATGGTGTGGTAATGCACCTGCGGGGAAATCGGCAGGTCCATGCTGGCGCGCACGAACGGATCGGTATCGCGCAGGTTGTCGATGCTGGTCGGCGGCAGCAGGCGCCGCTTGCGGCGCGGGTCGCCCCCCTGCCCGCCACGCTCGCTGCTGGCCAGGTCCTGAAACACATCGCCGAAGCGATCCAGCAAGGCGATCGGCAAACGCACCAGGCGGCCGACGAAACGCCCCAGCCCACCCTCGGCCAGGGGCGTGCCGCGATGCGGCGCGGCGATGAAGATGGCGCGGTCGATCTGCGGCATTGGCGAAAAATGCAGCAGCGGCGACAACTTCGCGCGGATGCGTGCACCGCGCTCGCCGTCCAGCCGGTAGTTTTCCAGCAGGGAATTCCACAGGCGCTCGCCCGACGAGGACACCAGCAGGCGGCCGATCACCCCGCCCATGCTGTGGCCGATCAACACCATGTCCTGCGACGCGATCGCCGTGCCGGCCGGATCGAAGTGCTGCAGGCTGCGCTCCACCAGGGCCTGGATTTCGGCGCGGTTGACCGCCACCGGCGCATTGGTGGGGTAGTACACCTGCCAGATCTGGTAGCGCTGGCGCAGCGCTTCATCGCCCATCACTTCGTTGGCGACATTGACCCAGGCTTCCGGGCTGCTGGCCAGCCCGTGCAGCATCAGCAGCACGCGCCGGTCCGGGTCGTAGGGCTGCATCAGATACAGATGCGGGCGGTCGATGCCGCGCGCGCGGCCCAGCATCGACCGCAGCGACTGCGCGGCAAACCCGGACCTGGCTAGCCACAGCCCATAGGCGGCGGTGAAATTGGCCGCCAGCGGCACGCGCTGGCCATGCAGCACCACCTCGTTCTGGCGATACGGATCGTAGGGCACCACGGTGGCGGCATGGCCACGCAGCACCGCATCCAGCGTCTGTCCATCGAAACGCAGCAGCAGCGTTGCCGGTGCGTACGGCATCTCGCTGAAGGTCGGCAGCGGACGCTCCGGCGCTGCGGCGGCGGCGGCCGGTTGCAAGGCCAGCCCGGCTGGGTCGCCGACCACTTGCGGGTCCACCTCGGCCACCAGTTCGGCCCCGAAGCCGTCGCGTCGATACGTGCTGCGCAGTCCATCGAAGCGCAACGCCGAGGCGGCGAAGATCGCGCGCGGCGTGTTGCCACCGCCCGGCAAGCGATACGCAGACATGTCGATCCTGACCTGCCAGCGACCAAGTGTGGTGGGTTCGCGCTCGGTCTGGCCGGTCTGCTGCGCGCGCGCGAACAGGCGTTCGATCACCTGCTGCACGGCATAGTTGTAGTAGTCGCGTACCTGCGTCTGGCGATTCTCGAACGCACGCGCACTGGGCGCCCGATCGGTGAAGAACAGGTAGGCGTAGGCATGCCGCGCCACTTCCAGCCAGGCGTCGACTGCCGCATCGCTCATCGTTGCCGGGTCGCGCCCGCCCAGGGCAATCGCCTGCGCCGTCCAGAGCTCGGCCTGCGTCGCCAGCCGGCGCTCGTTGCCGATGCCTGCGAGGGTGGTGAGCTGCTGCAGGCAGGGCAGCGGGTCGCTGCGGCAGGCCTTGGGCTGCAGACCGGCCACCTGCACCGTCTCGCTGCTGGCCTGGCTCAATGCGCCGGTACTGAGCACATCGCCGCGCGTGCGCGCGATGTAGTCGCCGCTGCTGTGCGATTGCACCGTGACCATCGCGCAGCCGCTCAGCCACAGGCTCGCCAGCAGTCCTGCCAGCACGGCAGCGGCGCGGCATCCACGCAGGCGCGGCGTCATCGCACTGCGCTCCGGGCTGGTGCTGGTGCTGGCGCCTGCGGCATGCCGGCACGGATGCGCTCGGAGAAATCCGCGGCCTTGTCGGCGGCGATCGCACGTGCGGTGAAATGCCCGCGCTGCTTCAGGGTGGCGAAGTCGTAGCCGGGCATCAGCCCATCGTGATCGTAGGCGTATTCGTCGACGTAGCCGGACAGCAACAGGCGATGATCCAGCGGCAAGGTAGGCTGCAATTGGCGCGCCAACGCAAACACGATCGTGGTGCAGTTGCTGGTGAGCGTGTTGTAAAACGCCGGCGCGCGATTCAGGTCGTTGGCCAGGCCCACGTAGCCCATGAACATGCGGCGCAGCCCGGCCTTGGGAAGCGCCAGCCGGTACAAGTACATGTCCTCGCCGCGCACGTTGGTGCGCACGCGCAGGATGTCGCGCTCGTCGGCGGCCACCAGGGTTTCTTCGAAGCTGCGGAAGAACCCGCCCAATGCCGAGAACGATTCGCCACGCTCCTTGCGGATTTCCAGCGAGAACACCACGTGCGAGCCGTCGTCGAAACCGAACGACACCAACGTGTGCGCGATCGCCGGGCCCATCCAGTACGACAGCGCCAGATCGGCGCTGACCAGGCGATCCAGGTCGTACTGGCGGGTTTCCCAGCGCGGCTGGTAGTCGGTTTCGCCATGCCAGTCGAAATTGCGCACGTTGTGCAGCGTGACGATGTTGCCGTGCACCTCCGGCTGCAGGCGCTGGGCGACATCGTCGGCCCAGTCGCGGTCCTGGCTGGGCTGCATCATCCACCACGACAGCGCCAGCACCGCGAAGGCGGCACTGAAGATGCCCACCAAGGCCCAGTTCTCGCGGCCACGCCGCAACCCCCACAACGCCGCGATTGCCATCGCGCACCACGAACCCACCCACGCCGCGCGCACGAACGCATTGCCGGTCAGCGCGAAGTAGATCGCCAGGCCGCCCCAGAGCGCGGCCAGCACCAGCGCCCCCCGCAGCGCCCAGCGCCCGATGCGCGAACGCGTGGCCGGTTTCATCGGGTGCCGCCTTCCGGCACCTGCATGCCCAGTGCGTGCATCAACAGGTCGGCCGAGCGATGGGCAAGCCGTTTGCGTTCGGATTCGTCGTTGCCGCGCAGGCAGCTGCCCAGCATGTCGATCACCAGCAGCAGTTGCTCGTCATCGACATCGGCACGGCACAGGCCGGCGTCGCGGGCGCGATGCACGAACGGCAGGAAGATGCGCACCACACGCCGGTCGGCCGCGTCCACGGCCGGGTGCGCGCGCTCGATCGAACGCCAGAAATCCACCAGCGGCGCGGACTGGGCGATGTGCTCGGCCACATCGTGCAGCAGCACGGCCAGCCCGTCCGGGCGCTCGGCCAGATCGGCGGCCAGCCGTTCCAGGCCATCCAGGCCACGGGTCATCAGCGCTGTCATCAGCGCGAGCCGGTCGGGGAAATTGCGGTACAGCGTGGCGCGGCCAAGGCCGGCACGCTCGACCACCAGTTCCAGCGGGGCGTTGACGCCGTGTTCGCTGAACACTTCGTCGGCAGCATCGAGTATCTGCCGGCGGCGCAGCGCGGCATCAGGGCGGGAAGTCGTCATCGCGGCATTATCGGACAGATTTGTCCGGTAACACCAGAGTCCGCTTCACCAATCTGCGCCCTCTCCGACCAACGGTCTGCTCCGGCAGTCTGCTCCGGCAGCGCCTCCGACGGCCGGAGCAGCGAACGGATCAGCCGGTGTTCTGCACGCCTTGCGAGACACCGTTGACGCAGGCCACCAGCGCGCGCAGCAATTCGTCGTCTTCGCCATCGGTGGCGCGCCAGCGCTGCAGCAGGTCCACCTGCAGCACACTGATCGGGTCGATGTAGGGGTTGCGCAGGCGGATCGACAAGGCCAGCCGCGGGTCGTGCTGCAGCAGCGACTGCTGGCCGGTCAACGCCTTCACCCAGCCCTTGGTCAGCGCCAGCTCGGCGCCGATGCCCGGGAAGAACCGCGCATGCAGGACGCCCGACAAACGCGAAAACAGCTCGGCGATGGTGAGGTCGCCCTTGGACAGCACCATCGCCACGTCGTCGAGGAAGGTGCGGAAGAATGGCCAGTCCTGCGCCATCTCGCGCAAGGTCTCCTCGTGCCCCGCATCCACTGCTGCCTGCAGGCCGCTGCCCACGCCGTACCAGCCCGGGATCACCGCACGCGCCTGGCTCCAGGCGAACACCCACGGAATCGCGCGCAGGTTGGACAAGGCCGCGTCCTGGCCGAGCCGGCGCGACGGACGCGAGCCCAGCGTCATGCGTTCGATCACATCGATCGGCGTGGCCAGGCGGAAGTACTGCATGAAATCCGGCGCGCCAACGAAGGCGCGATACGCCACGGTGCTGCGCTCGGCGACCAGATCCATCACCGGGCGCCAGCGCTCCTCGCGCGGCTCCGGCGCCCGCGGACGCAGGCTGGACAGCAGCACCGCGCCGGTCATCTGTTCCAGCGAGCGCAGCGCCAGGGCACGGATGCCGTACTTGCGATGGATCACCTCGCCTTGCTCGGTCACGCGCAGCCGGCCATCGACACTGCCGCGCGGCGCGGCATCCAGCGCGCGGCTGGTCTTGCCGCCGCCACGCGCGATCGAACCACCGCGGCCGTGGAAGAAGGTCAGCCGCACGCCGAGTTCGGCGGCAGCCTCCAGCAGTTCGACCTGCGCGCGTTGCAGCCCCCACCGCGAGGCGGTGATGCCGCCGTCCTTGCCGCTGTCCGAATACCCCAGCATCACCATCTGCATATCGCCGCGCGCAGCCAGGTGCTGGCGGTAGACCGGGTCGGCGAGCAGATCCTGCACGGTGCCGGTGCCGCCGCGGAGATCGTCCACGGTTTCGAACAGCGGCACGATATCCAGCGGCACCGTGCCGGCGTCGTCGACCAGACCGCCGCGGCGCGCCAGCGCCAGCACGGTCAGCACGTCGGCGCGGTTGTGCGCCATCGAGATGATGTAGCTGCCCAACGCATCGGCGCCATGGCGGCTGCGCGCATCGGCAAGCGCGGCGAACACCGCATCCAGCCGCGCATTGCCTTCGTCATCCACGCGCGGCAATGCCTGTTCGCCGGAGGCATACGGACCGAGCAATGCGGCGCGCTGGGTGGCGTCCTGTTCGTCCCAGTCCGCCTGACCCAATGCGTCGGCCACCGCGCGCGCATGCACGCTCGATTCCTGGCGCACGTCCAGACGCGCCAGGTGGAAGCCGAAGCTGCGCACGCGCCACAGCAGGCGGCGCACCGCGAACCAACCGGCGTGCAGGCCCTTGTTGGCCTGCAGGCTGTCCAGGATCAATTGCAGATCGTGCTCCAGCTCGGACGGACTGGTGTAGGCGCCCTCGGCATCGTCCAGCGTGGCCTGCAGGCGCGCGCGCATCAGATCGTTGAGCAGCCGGTACGGCATGTCGCCATGGCGCGGACGCGAGCGTGCGGCGTCTTCCGGCAACAACGCGCGGTAGCGCTGCAGTTGCTCGCTCAACGCCGGGCTCACCGCCACCAGCGTGGTCGACTGGCTGAGCAGGCTGGCCAGTTGCCAGAGTTCCTTCTGATACCGGTCCAGCACCGCACGCCGTTGCGCATCCAGCGTTCCGGCAATGGTGGTGGCATCCACATTGGGGTTGCCGTCCATGTCGCCGCCGACCCAGGTGCCGAAGCGCAGCAGCCGCGGCAGGGTCGGCACGCTGCCGTAGGTCTCTTCGATGGCGTGTTCGAGGGTTTCGTACATCACCGGCACCACGCGATAGAGCACCTGGGTGAGGTAGAACCCCACATGCTCGCGCTCGTCCTCCACGGTGGGACGCACCGGCGAGGAGTCGGCGGTCTGCCAGGAGGCGGTCAGGGCCATGCGGAAGCGCGCCGCGTCGGTGGCGCGCTCGTTGGGTGTGCGCATGCCGTCCAGGTTGTCGACCAGGCTGGCGACCATCAGCTGTTCTTTTTCCAGCAGCGCGCGGCGCACCGCTTCGGTGGGATGGGCGGTGAACACAGGCTCCACGTCGATGCGCGGCAACCACGCGCTGAGTTCGTCCAGGCTCACGCCCTGTGCCTTGAGCCGACGCAATGCATCGTGCAGGCCATCGGGCTGCGGCGTGTCGGTGCCGCTGCGCTGGTATTCGCGGCGGCGGCGGATGCGGTGCACGCGCTCGGCGATGTTGACCACCTGGAAATAGGTACTGAAGGCACGCACCAGCGCCTCGGCCTGGCGCGGTTCACGCCCGGCCAGTTGCGCGCTCAGCGTGGACGGCGGCGCATCGCCCTCGCGCCGCGCAATCGCGGTGGTGCGAACGCGTTCGACTTCCTCGAGGAATTCCGCAGAGACCTGCTCGGCGAGCAGGTCACCGACCAGGGCGCCGAGCCGACGCACGTCGTCGCGCAAGGGCAGGTCGGGGGTAGCGAACACAAGACTGCTGCGGTACTCGTTCATCGGAAACGCACACCCTCTCAAGCGCAAAGTCGTCGAAGACTAACCCAAAAGGATTAGATGATCGCGACCGGCATGACGGTTTCATCATCAACCATCGTGTGCGCCTACCGACGACTCCGTAGGAGCGCGCTGGCGCGCGACGAGAGTTTGCAGGTCGGGCAAGCCGCGCCTACGAGGTGGGGCTGGCCTGGTCATGCCCATCGCGGGCAAGCCCGCTCCTGCGGGGTGGGGTTGTCCGGGTAACGCCCATCGCGGACAAGCCGCGCCTGCGGGGCGGGGTTGTCCTGGTCATGCCCCGTCGCGCCCGGGTGCGCTCCTACGGGTGATCGCGGCAATCGCGTGGGCGGCGCAGCGATTCGTCCCGGGACGCGCAGGCCGCATCCACGTAGGAGCGCACCCGGGCGCGACGACGCTTCACCGGTAACCCCGCATCGCGCGCAAGCGCGCTCCTGCCGGTGCCGGCCCACCATCGATCAACGCGTACGCGTCGCGCCGGTCTCCTTCACCGGTTCGCCGAGATGGGTCTTCAACCACTGCTCGCTCTCGGCCAGCATCTGCAGGATCGACTGCCGTGCGCGATACGCATGCGATTCGTTGGGCAGCAGCACCAGCCGCGCCGTGCCGCCCAGGCCCTTGATCGCGGCGAACATGCGCTCGCTCTGGATCGGGAAGGTGCCGGTGTTGTTGTCGTCCTGGCCGTGGATCAGCAGCAGCGGGTCCTTGATCCTGTCGGCATAGTTGAACGGCGACATCGCCTGGTACACCGATTGCGCCTGCCAGTAGTTGCGCTCCTCGGCCTGGAAGCCGAACGGCGTCAGCGAGCGGTTGTAGGCGCCGCTGCGCGCGATGCCGGCCTTGAACAGCCGCGTGTGCGCAAGCAGGTTGGCGGTCATGAAGGCGCCATAGGAATGCCCGCCGATGGCGATGTGTTCGCGGTCGGTGACCCCGCGCCGCACCACTTCGTCCACCGCGGCCTGCGCATCGGCGACCAGCTGCGGCACGTAGGTGTCGTTGGGCTCGGCATCGCCCTCGCCGACGATCGGCATGGTCGGGTTGTTGAGCACCACATAGCCGATCGCCAGGAACGCCTGCGGGCCCCAGTAGCTGATCGCGTTGAAACGGTACGGCGAGTCGGTGACCTGGCTGGCGGTATCGGCACTCTTGAACTCGCCCGGGTAGGCCCACATCAGCAGCGGCCGCGGGCCATCGCGCTTGGGGTCGTAACCGGGCGGCAGCAGCAGCGTGGCGGTGAGGTCCACGCCATCGGCGCGCTTGTAGCGGATCTGCTCCTTCTGCACGCCGCGCAACTGCGGCAGCGGGTGGGCGAAATGCGTCAACGCACGCGGTGCAGGCGCTGCATCGCCCAATGCCTGCACGACGTAGTTGGCTGGCTCCTCGGGCGATTCGCGGCTGAGCAGCAACTGCGTGCCCTGCGCGTCCAGCAACGCCAGCGGCGCGGAATAGCTCGGCGCCTGCGAATGGAACAGACGCGTGGCACGCTTGCTGCGCAGATCGAAGCGATCCACGAACGGGCGATCACCTTCCGGCGAAGCGCCCTTGCCGAGCAGGAACAGGCTGTTGCCGTCGGCGCCGGTCTGCAGCAGCGTGCGGCCCTTGCCGTCGGCCACGGTCGCCGGCGTGCCGGGATCGTTGTAGCGGTCCTGCGAGGAGCGGTCCCAGAGCAATTCGGGTGCGCGCTGTGGCTGGTCCGGTGCGATGCGCCACTGTTTGGTGCGGCGGGTCTTCCACCAGCTTTCGCTGAGGATGGCCAGATCGCCGCGGCCCCACTGGATGCCTTCATACCGGCTACCCAACCGCGCCAGCGTCACCGGCGCGCGCGCGAACGGCGCGGCCTGCATCAGCACCGCATCGCGGACCGTGCTCACGCGGGCCGGATCACCACCGTCCTGCGCCTCGGCCCAGACCAGCGTGGCCGGCGCATCGGCGCGCCAGGCGATGTCGCGCACGCCGGTGGGCACGGCGTCGTTGCCGGTCGGCAGGCCTTCGACCAACGGCAGCTGGGCGATCTGCCGCACCAGCTTGCCCTGCAGGTCCAGCACCTCGATGCGGCGGGCGAAGTTGTCCACCGGCACCACATATGAAAACGGCCGTTCGGCGCGTTCGCTCAGGAGGTAGCGGCCATCTGGCGATACCGACAGGTTGAGATAGATGCCGGGCGTGGCGATCGGGCGCACCTGCCCGGTCACGCCGACGATGATCGGCTGGCCGGTGGCGTAGTACTCGAACACGCGCGCGTCGGCCTCGTTGCGCAGCAGGTCCTGGTAGGTCGGCAGCGAGCGCACGCCGGCCGCGGCACTGGTCTGCTGGATCGCCGGGCCGTCCGGGGTCGCGTCGCGCGCCGGTGGCGTGCCCTGCCCGGCCACCTGCTGTTGCAGCAACAGGCCGCTGCCATCGGGCAACCAGTGCAAGGCGTCGTCGACGCTGGTGTTCAAGCCGGCGACCAGGCGCCTGGCCTGCCCGGCCGCCACGTCCACCAGCCACAGTTCGTTGGCCCCGTTGGCCGCGTCCTCGCGGCGGAACGCCAGATAACGCTGATCCGGCGACCAGCTCAACGTGGCCAGCGCCAACGGCGTCGGCAGCCCGGTGATCTGCCGCTCGCTGCCATCGGCCACCGACAGCAGCCACAGCTTGTCGGCAAAGGCAAACCGGCTGCTGGCAACCGTCTTGGGATGGATGCGCAGGCCGGCCAGCTTGAGCTCGGGCTGGGCCACCTCGGCGATGTCCGGCAATGCAGGCAACTGCACCATCGCGCCCAGGTCGCGTTTGGGAGACAGGTGCAGCAGCGGTGCGCGCGGGGCATCCACCACCGCCTGCAGCGCCTTGGAGGGCAGCTGGTAGCCGGTGCTTGCCGCCGCGGCGGGCTGGGCGGCCGGTGCGACGGCTGCCGCTGCAGCCAGTGGTGTTGCGCTCAGCGCCAGCGCGCCTGCCAGGACCCATCGCTGCCGCCGCCTGCCGTGCCGTGCATCGGGTATCGCCTGCATTGTCCGTCCCCAGTGTCGATCGACTCCGGACCATAGCAGCCGCCCGCGCACCGCTCCCCCTGCCGTTGGTTGGGTGCACACCAATTCATGCCGGAGGGGGGTGCTGCCGATATAATCGATGCTCTCGTCGAGGGGCGCTGCGACCGGTATGGCGGACTGATCTGCCTACTGCACCACAGGTGCAGGAAACTACGGCCAGGCTCGACCAGCATTCATCGTTCAACGGCGCCCGGAACTGCAGACATTTGTTTGCCTACCGGAGCTATTGCATGAACGCTGTCGCAAAAACCGTCGCGCAGACGGACTACAAGATCGCCGATCTTTCCCTGGCCGATTGGGGCCGCAAGGAACTGGACATCGCCGAGCACGAGATGCCGGGCCTGATGTCGATCCGCCGCAAGCATGCGCAGACCAAGCCGCTGAAGGATGTCCGCATCACCGGCTCGCTGCACATGACCATCCAGACCGCGGTGCTGATCGAAACGCTCAAGGACATCGGCGCCAACGTGCGCTGGGCCTCGTGCAACATCTTCTCCACCCAGGACCACGCGGCCGCCGCGATCGCCGCCTCCGGCACGCCGGTGTTCGCCTGGAAAGGCGAGACGCTGGAAGAGTACTGGGACTGCACCCTGGACGCGCTGACCTTCACCCTGCCCGACGGCACCCAGACCGGCCCGGAGCTGGTGGTGGACGACGGCGGCGACGTCACCCTGCTGATTCACAAGGGCTATGAGCTCGAAAACGGCAGCACCTGGGTCGACGAGCCGGCCTCCTCGCACGAGGAAGGCGTGATCAAGGCGCTGCTCAAGCGCGTGGCCGTCGAGCGTCCGGGTTACTGGACCCGCGTGGTCAAGGACTGGAAGGGCGTCTCCGAAGAGACCACCACCGGCGTGCACCGTCTGTACCAAATCGCCGAAGCCGGCAAGCTGCTGATCCCGGCCATCAACGTCAACGACTCGGTCACCAAGAGCAAGTTCGACAACCTCTACGGCTGCCGCGAGTCGCTGGCCGATGGCCTCAAGCGCGCGATGGACGTGATGCTGGCCGGCAAGGTTGCGGTGGTCTGCGGCTATGGCGACGTCGGCAAGGGCAGTGCCGCCTCGCTGCGCGCCTACGGTGCCCGCGTGATCGTCACCGAGATCGACCCGATCTGCGCCCTGCAGGCGTCGATGGAAGGCTTCGAGGTCAACACCATCGAATCCACCCTGGGCCGCGGCGACATCTATGTCACCACCACCGGCAACAAGGACATCATCACCGTCGAGCACCTGCAGGCGATGAAGGACCAGGCCATCGTCTGCAACATCGGCCACTTCGACAACGAGATCCAGGTCGATGCGCTGAATGCGTTGAAGGGCGTGGAGAAGATCAACATCAAGCCGCAGGTCGACAAGTACGTGTTCGCCAACGGCAACGCGATCTTCCTGCTGGCCGACGGCCGCCTAGTGAACCTGGGCTGCGCCACCGGCCACCCGAGCTTTGTGATGTCCAACTCGTTCGCCAACCAGACCCTGGCGCAGATCGACCTGTGGGAAAAGCGCGACAGCTACGAGAAGAAGGTCTACATCCTGCCCAAGCACCTGGACGAGGAAGTCGCGCGTCTGCACCTGGAAAAGATCGGCGTCAAGCTGACCACCCTGACCAAGGACCAGGCCGAGTATCTCGGCGTGGACGTGGCCGGCCCGTACAAGCCGGATCATTACCGCTACTGATCAGCCGAGCGGTTGATTGCCCGGATGTCACCGCTTGAACAGGACGGGCGCCGCAAGGCGCCCGTTTTCTTTGCAGGATGCTGGATGGCCCCGCGTGCAAGCAGCCCAACATGGCGACCAATCTGCGTTCGCGCCATGGGGCATCCACATGCATCGCATGGATGCAACGTCTCGAGCAAGACACCATGGAATCCAGCACGCCGGGCAGCCTTGCCGTCGGCGTGCCAGCCGTTGCCGTATGCGATACTCGGCCAAGGCTTGCGGCTTACCTGCGTGGCAGCAAGACTGGTCAACCACTACGTAACACCCATCGTCAAAAGGAACCAACATGGGCGGCTTCAGCATCTGGCACTGGATCATCATTCTTTTCTTTTTTTGCAGTATCGCTGCGGTCATCAGCCTGATCGTCTGGGTCGCAAAGCGCGCGTCGCGCAAATCGACTGGGGCAACGACAGGGTCAGCAGCGCCAAAGAGCGCTCAAGCCAGACTGCTGGAGCTGGACACGCTGAGGTCGCAGCAGTTGATCACGGATGCGGAGTACCAACAGCGCCGCAGCCATATCCTCAGCGAGATCTGAGCAGCGGCTGCAACGCATGAACCATGTTTCCGCTGTCCTGGATCAACATGTCCATGTGATCTGCGACAGTGCCATGCGCCAGACATTGCAGATGCGCGACAGTTCGATGCAAGACCGCATCAGTCTGAGCTTCAAGGGCTCTGAAGAGCTTGCCGAAATCCTCAGCCTGCTGCAATCAGTGCAGATTCCCTTTGCCGACACACCTGCGGGCTGGCCGCCTGCAGCCGTCTTCGCGCAGCTCAGGGATCAGGGACTGGTGCAAGGCGCAATCAATACTGTCGCATGGGTTGCCCCGGACATGCCCGTGCTCGGCGTCGGCTAGCACGCATCTGCGCCAGGGTTGCCGGCAGCTGATCCGGTGCAATCCACGCAATGTCGCGATGCGGCAAGTCCGAAAACTGCAGACGCAGCTCGGCCCTGCAGTCGCACCTGCAGCTACGTTTATGCTCGACCAAAGCAAGCGCCCGCAGTGGCGAGCGGCACCGCACCGCCACGCCTGAGTTCAAGAGCAGCGCTGCGTTCCCCGCCGCGCGGAAGAATTGCACGACACGCCGTGGCTATCCGCCCGCTACGGCCGCCAGTTCGCATTGCGTTCCCAGAACGCAACGCTGCGCCGGTACGCATCGCGGTCCAGTGCCACACCGGAGCCGCCCTCGTCCACGCCCAGTGCGTTGCGCAGCATGGTGATGGGCGCCATCGGAATTTCTTCCGGCTCGGTGGTGTAGAGGCAACCGACCACACCCCAATCGGCGTCGATCGGCGCGCCTTCCCTGGCCAGTTGATCGCGGCTGTAGAGGATCGGCAGCAAGTACGTCGCCACCGGCGGCTCCACCCCTTCGAACCAACGCACCAGCACCGGCAACTCCTGCGTGCTGCGTGCCTCGTAGCCGGAGCGCAGCTGGTGGCGGTTTTCGTCAGTGATCGGCGCAGTGAGGCAGCGCGTCGAGGTCCAGTTGCGGTGCACATGTAGCTGACAGAACGGCGCATAGCCTGCGATCACGCGCACCGGCGTTTCTTCGTTGAGCCGCTGGATGAACTGCTCGGGTGTGCAATCCTGGATGGCGTTGCGACGACCATCGCGGGGAAACAGTCGGGTGCGGGCGAACGGTGTGAGAACGATGGACATGAGCGTGGTCGGATGGCGAAGGACGCCAGGGTAGCCTGCCGCCCTGCGGCGCGACCACTTACCAGATCAGATCGTCCGGCACCTTGAACTGGCTGTAATAGTCGTCGTCGCTATCCGGCGCCGCTGGCGTGCTGCTACGGCCATGGTCCAGCACCACGCTGTCGGCATCGCGGCTGTAGACCTTGTCGGCGGCGGCGCGCGGAATCAGCTCAAAGCCATCGCCATGCCGCACGATCACCAGCGCGCCGCTGGCCAGCTGGCTGCGGAGCGCAGTGTTGACCAGCACGCTGCGGATGACGCTGCCGTCGTTGAAGCGGTAGTCGATCTCCCCCTCACGCTTGATCTTGTTGGTCTCCACGATCTGCCGGACCTGGGCCAGCAGTTCCTGCCGCCGCAGCTGCACCTTGCGCTCCTCGGCCAGTGCGCGATCACGCTCGGCGCGCTCGGCCTGCAGGCGCGCTGCATCCACCTTGTCGGCATCTGCGGGCAATGCCGCCCCGCCCTTGGCATGACGTTGCTTGACCTGCTCACGCGCCACCTTGTCCACCTGGGCCTTCTTGACCAGCCCGGCCTTGAGCAGTTGTTCTTGCAATGGATTACGCATGGGAAGGATCGGCAATGAACTGGCCGCTAGTTTAGCGCGCCCGGCACCCGGCTTCCGCGAGCCCCCGGCCGAAACCAAGCGCGGCGCCGCTCGCCCCTGCGCTGCATTGTGCGACCGGCCACCCTGTTGCCGCCGAACGCCGTGCGCAGTTCAGCGGCCCATTGCATTGAATACGTATGCACAACACCGATGTTGCGTCGCGATGCATGCTTAGCATCACCGCGCGCTGCACGCCGTGCGCGCGCTCTCCGGAACAGGGGCCGGAGGCCTTGCCGCGGGCAGCGTGATGCACACGCCGACCTGCGCCTACCACTGGAGAACCACCCAATGCGCACCACACCTGCCCACTCTCCAACCTCGGCCCTGCAGCGCGGCGCCCGCGCATTGCTCACCGCGCTGGCCTTGCTGCTGGTGACAGCCAACGTCCAGGCCGATGTCATCCTGCATGCGTTCAACTGGCCCTACGCCACCGTGGAAGCGCGCGCCAGGCAGATTGCCGATGCCGGCTATCGCAAGGTCCTGGTTGCGCCGGCGTACCGCTCCGAAGGCAGCGCCTGGTGGGCGCGCTACCAGCCGCAGGACATCCGCCTGATCGACAATCCGCTCGGCGACACCATCGCCTTCAGGCGCATGGTGCAGGCCTTGGCCAGCAACGGCGTGGAAACCTACGCCGATGTCGTGCTCAACCACATGGCCAACGAGGCGGCAACACGCTCGGACCTCAATTACCCCGGCAGCGCCGTGCTCGCGCAATATGCTGCAGATCCGGGCCGTTACGATACGTTGCGCCTGTTCGGCACCCTGCAATCGAACTTCCTGAGCGCCAGCGATTTCGGCCCGGCGCAGTGCATCACCAACTACAACGACGTCTATCAGGTGCGCACCTATCGTATCTGCGGCGGCGGCAGCGATCCGGGCCTGCCGGATCTGCTCGGCAACGACTGGGTGGTGCAACAACAGCGCGCATATCTGCAGGCACTCAAGGGCCTGGGCGTTACCGGCTTCCGGGTCGACGCGGCCAAGCATATGTCCTTCGACCACCTCAACCGCGTGTTCGATGCCGGCATCCGCTCCGGCGTGTATGTGTTCGGCGAAGTCATCACCGGCGGCGGCACCGGTAACGGCGATTACGATCAATTCCTGGCACCGTATCTGCAATCCACACCGCATGCGGCCTACGACTTCCCGCTGTTCAACGCGGTCCGCAATGCATTCGCCATTGGCGCGAGCCTGCAGCAGCTGGTGGATCCGGCATCCACCGGGCAGGCCTTGCCAGGCAATCGCGCAGTGACCTTCGCCGTCACCCACGACATCCCCAACAATGCCGGCTTCCGTTACGCCATCCTCGACCCGGTCGATGAGACGCTGGCATACGCGTATCTGATCGGCCGCAACGGTGGCATGCCGATGATCTACACCGACAACAACGAAAGCGGCGACAACCGCTGGGTCAACGCCTATCAACGCGAGGATCTGCGTCGCATGATCGGCTTCCACAACGGCATGCAGGGCACCGACATGCAGGTGCTGTCGTCCAGCGCCTGCCATATCCTGTTCCGTCGTGGCAGCCTGGGCATCGTTGGCATCAACAAGTGCGGCACTCCGGTCACCACCACGGTGGGCATGAACAACAGCGTGTTGTACTGGAATGCCGACTACACCGATGCGCTGGGCTCCGGCAGCGTGGTCCGCATCACCGGCAGCTCCCACACCTTTACGCTGCCGGCGCGTGGCGCGCGCATGTGGCGTCGCTGAGCGATCGCCACGGTCGTTGAATCGGCCGCACGCAAGTGACCGTTGACCGGGCAGGTAAGCATTCGCACACCTGTGCAGCACCGCGTCACCAGCCGCTCGATACGCGGCCTGCGCCGCAGCATGCGCGCGCAGGCTGCGTGCTTTCAGGCACCCGCATGCGGCCATGGCGGGCAGTCGTGCCGCGGCTGCCGCCTTTGTATCCAGTGGCCATCAACACAAACTTGGACAGGCGCTGAACCAAATCGACACGGAGAATCTGTTGGTGCAACGAATCCTGCTGCGCCCCGGACCTATGTGGCAGCCCGATGCACGCCGTTGTCGTCTGCAGGCAGGCGTGCCGAGTGCAGCGAAGGGCGTTGCCCGGTCATCGGACAACGTTCTCGACCGCCGAACAATCGAGCAACCGGAGCAAGCCGATGCCTCTTTACTTCGTCCGCCACGGCGAGTCGCTCGCCAACGAGCAGAACTATTTTGCCGGTGCGCAGGATTCGCCGCTGACGCCACTGGGCCGCCGACAGGCCCGGCAGGCAGCCGACTTCGTTCGACAACGCGGGCTGCGTTTCGACCAGGTGCATGTCTCGACGCTCGAACGCGCCCAGGCCACCGCGGCGATCATCCTGGAAGGCGCCCCTGATGCTCCGCAGGTGCTGTACAGCGACGCGCTGAAGGAGCGCGACTTCGGCATTTTCGCCGGCAAGAACAAGACGCTGATCAAGAAGTCGATCGGCCATGGCCTCTTCGATGCCTGTTTTCATGATGCCGATGGTGCACCGCCTGACGGCGAGCACTGGATGGACATGTACGCGCGTTGCAAGCACTACTACGACACGGTGCTGGCACCGCTGGACCGCCAGGGCAAGCAGGTGCTGGTGGTGGCGCACAAGTACATCGTCGAAGTGTTCGCATTGATCGCCTCGGGCCTGCCGCCCGCCGAGTACATCGACTTCCGCCTGCCCAATTCGCGCCCGTTGTCGTGGGAGGAGCTCAAGCGCATGACCGCGCGCAGTTCCTCAGGTCTGAACTACCTGGGCGAGCAGACCGAAATCCATTTGCTGCAATGGATGCTGATCGCCGCCGTGGCCGGCTTTGCGTTGTCGTGCGTGGGCCTCGCAGTGCCGCACGGGCTCACCTCCACCGCCATCGTGGCGCTGCTGGCGGTGAATGCGTTCTTCCTGTCGGTCCGTATCGAACCGGGTGCATTGCGCCTGACCAGAGGACCGGAGAACCTCGCATTGAGCGTGGTCAGTCTTGCACGCGCCGGGCTGGCCATGGTGCTGCTCACGCAGTCGCATAACGAGTGGGTGCATGTCCTCGGCTTGCTGCTGATCGTGCCACCAGCGCTGTCGGTGCCCACCTTCTCGCTTGCGCGCGGCGGCGATTACTTCTTTGCGGCGCGCTACACCCTGGTGCTGTCGATCGTGCTGCCGGCTGCATTGCTGTTGCTGTTCCTGGATCACCACGAGGTGCTGGGCAGTGCGCATGCACTGGAGCGCTTCTTCGTGGTGTTGCTGATCGCGCTGGCGGTGCCATCCCTGCTGGCACAGGGCTGGCGACGTGCGCGGCCGATCGCAGCCGGCAAACTGGCCACCAACTGGGGCTGGGCGGGCTCGCTGACGATGGTGCCGCTGGCCTTGCTGGTGGGGCTGCAAGCGGGTGGCAGGCCGTTGGCAGACGCCCTGGGGCATGGGGGTTGGCAGGCATGGGCCGCCTTGCTGCTGCCGTTTGCGCTGCTGCTGGCCTGCCGCCTGGGCAGCGCAGCGTATCTGTCCGCCTACCAGCGCGTGACGGGCAAGGCCGTGTCCGCGGCGATCGCCTCGGACATCCACCTGCTGCAGACCTCGCCGAACATCTTCCTGTGGCTGAGCCTGTTGCTGCCCGGCACGTTCGCACATGCACCCACGCTGGTTGCCGGCACGTTGCTGGGCTTTTTCGCCTTTGCGCTACTGGACGAGACATGGGTGGTACGGCGCTTCCGTGCGCAGATCACTCCCGCGCTGCACCAGCACGCTGCGCGCACTGCGACGCGCGCCAGGCCGCTGGATGCGAGCGGCGTGGCAGCTGGCACCGTGGCGCTGGACAGCAGGTAGGAGCGCAGGCACCAGGCACATCGCTGCATGCGCCTGGTGCCGTGTCATTGCCCGGGTCGTCGAGACCTCAGTCGGGGTGTTGCGCACAGCGCACTTCCATTCCACGCCATGCTGGAACGCGAGCGATACCGCGCCGATTTACCAGGCAAATGGCGCGGTGACCTTGCGCGCGCCGAGCATGAACGCATCGGCCACATGCACGAACGGGGTGACGTCCACCTCCGACTCGCCGGCACGCACCAACTGTACGAAACGGCGGTACAAACCGTCGTACTCGCCGGCTGCCTCCACTGGCTGCGGCTGACCATTGATGCTCAGCCTGGCACCGCCCTCGCTGAGCATGAGCAGGCCATCGGTGGTGTCCACTTCGATATCCCAGCGCTGATGGCCGGTCTGCAGGAAGTCGAATTCTGCCGTCACCGGCACACCGGCGGTATCGACAAAGCCGAGCCTGGCGTACAGCGGTGCCTGACGGTTCTCCGGTGTGTGCAGCTCCGCCTCGCGCAGCGCGAAGGGGCGCGGCAACAGATGCGTGACGATGGACAGCGCGTTGATGCCGGGATCGAACACGCCCATGCCACCCGGCTCCAGGATCCAGTCCTGGCCCGGATGCCAATGGCGGATGTCTTCCTTCCAGGTGATATGCGCGCGCAGGATCTGCTTGTCGGCCAGCCACGCCCGCGCAGGCGCCACTGCGGCGGCGCAGCGCGAATGCCAGCTGGTGAACAGGCTGCGTTGCGCGCGCTGCGCCAATGCGCGCAGGTCGTCGATCTCGGCCAGGGTGGCGGCCGGGGGTTTTTCCAGGAACACATGGCGCCCGGCAGCCAGCGCGGCCTGTGCCTGCGTATGCCGCCCCACCGGTGGCGTGCACAGCGCGACCGCTTCAATCTGCGGATGCGCCGCGAAGGCCTCTTCCAGGGTGTGATAGGCCGGCACGCCGTCGACCGTGCCATGCCGGCTCACGGTGGCCACCAGCTGCACATCGGCGCGCGCGGCGATGGTGGGCACGTGCTGGTCGCGGGCGATCTTGCCGATGCCGACAAGGGCAATGCGCAATGCGTCTGGATGCTTCATCGAAACCTTCGGGCTGATGGTGAAGTGGCGGGACCCGCGATCGCCCGTTTCAGGCGCTTGTACACGGACACTGCAGCAGCGGCGCGATGCACAAGCGCACGCAACGGCGCAGTGTACGGTCAGGCCGCGGTTCGCTGCGAGACATCGCTCCTGCTTGTTTTGCTATACCTGCGGCACCCGGCGGCCGTGCAAGGGCGGCCATTGCGGCAACAAGCGAAGCTGCAACTGCGCACCCGGCCTGCGACCGGGTTACGGCGACGATTACTACGCCGCGTTCGTCATCGATCCGGATGGGCACCACCTCGAAGCGGT
This sequence comes from Xanthomonas sp. BRIP62418, assembly GCF_003993495.1. Lineage (NCBI taxonomy): Bacteria > Pseudomonadati > Pseudomonadota > Gammaproteobacteria > Lysobacterales > Lysobacteraceae > Xanthomonas > Xanthomonas sp. BRIP62418. The sequence continues at coordinate 73,603 of NZ_QEZG01000047.1, read as the reverse complement.
GGTCGACACGCCTGCATGACCTGCCGTGGCAGCCACGTCGACTGCAGACAGCTGCCTGGATACGCATTGCGATGCGCTGGCCGGCAACATCACGCTGCGACGGTCCGCGCCACCTGCCCGACACGCACGCGCCTGTCAGGCAGGCCGCCGCATGCACTCACATCTCCAGCACGACCTTGCCCAGGTGGCTGCCCTGCTCCAGATAGCGGTGCGCTGCAGCGGCTTCGCTGAGCGGGAAGCGCTTGTCGAGCAGCACGCGCAGCTTGCCCTGCGCGATCCACGGCCACACCACGCGCTCCACTTCCGCAGCCAGGCGCGCCTTCTCGTCGGCACTGCGCGGGCGCAGCGTCGAGCCGGTGAGGATGGCCTGCTTGCGCATCAGTAACGGAATCGGTACCTCGATGGTCGAGCCGGCCTGCGAGGCGATGTAGACGATACGTCCGCGCGGATTGAGCGCCTCCAGGGTGTCGGCGAATACTGCAGCGCCCACCATGTCCAGCGACACATCCACCCCGCCGTGCGCCTTGGCCACGGTGACAAAGGATTCGGTGGTGGAGTCGATCGCCACATCGGCGCCCAGCTCGCGTGCCTGCGCCGCCTTGCCCGCCGAACGCGCGGTGGCCAGCACATGCGCACCGGCGGCCTTTGCCATCTGGATCGCCGTCACCCCGATCCCGGAGGTGGCGCCGTGCAGCAGCAGCCATTCTCCGGCGGCAAGCCGGCCATGCTCGAACAGGTTGGCGTACGCGGTAAAGACGGTTTCCGGCAGCGCCGCGGCATGCGCCATCTCCATGCCGGCCGGAATCGGCAGCACATGCCGCGCATCGACCGCTGCGTATTGCGCGTAACCGCCACCGCCCAGCAGTGCACATACCCGATCACCCACCTTCCAGCGGCCGGCCGGCTCCACGATCTCCCCGGCGATTTCCAGCCCGAGCGTCTGCGGTGCGCCGGGCGGCGGCGGATAGTGGCCGGCACGCTGGAGCAGATCGGGACGATTGATGCCGGCCGCATGCACGCGGATCAGCACCTGCCCCGGCGCGGGGCGGGGACGCGGCTGCTCGTCGGGGTAGAGCGCATCCGCATCGCCCTTGCCATCGCGGATGGCGATTGCGGTCATCGTGGTATCGCTCATGCGCAGCACTCCGTAGAAAGTGCGCCCAGTGTAGGGATCCCTGCGTCAAGGCATGGCGCACGCCCGGTCGCCACACCTCACCCACGCACGGCGTGACCCCACTCTCAACCAACGCGGGGCGAGCGACTACACGATGGCCGGCGCACGCGTTGAAGCGGTGCTGCAACGGACGCACGCCACCGCACTGATGCCAGTCCAGGCGCACCACTATGCGGCGATCGCCCGCAGGCCCGCAGACCGGGCCGTCATTCCGTTGCCGGCAAGCGCATCGCAAGACCACACCGCATCAGCACGCGCGCCTGCATTGCAGACGCACGTGGCAACGCATCACTCCGCGCTGGGCGCGGCGTCCTGGTCGATGTACTGGCGAATCGCCTCGAACACCTTGGAGGTGCCGTCATCCTGATCCGACGGCAGGCGGGCGGCGAAGTCCCTCAGCAACTTGTCGCCATCCACGCCGGGTTGCTCGGCCAGGGCAAGTGCCAGATCACCGACGCTGCGTGCCAACGCAACCCAGATGCGGCCCAGCGATTCGGCGATGACATCCATTTCCTGCTCTTGCATGTCGCGCTCCGATCAAGTGGCCTGGGGACTGGAGCTTACCGTGTACGCCGCACCCCGAGACTGGCGCCCGAAGCGGCCCCAACCCTGTCGCACATTGCGCAGGCATGCACGAGTTCCCCCGAGGCAGCCGCATCCAGGACACCCACAACCAAATATGCATTCATCGCGATGAAGCGATATTATGCCAGCACGATCCGCCGGACCCGCCGCGATGACGCCTCTCAGTTTCGAGTTCTACCCGCCCAAGACCGACGACCAGCGCGCACAGCTGGACCGCACGGCGGCCAGGTTGAAGGGCTACGCGCCGGAGTACGTCTCCTGCACCTTCGGCGCCGGCGGCTCCACGCTCAGCTACACCTCCGAGACGGTGCGCCACCTCAAGCAGAAGCACGGTTTCGAGGCCGCCCCGCACCTGTCCTGCGTCGGCGGCAGCCGCCAGGAGATCCGCGAGCTGCTCAAGCTGTATCGCGCGATCGGCTGCACCCGCATCGTCGCCCTGCGCGGCGACCTGCCCTCGGGCATGGGCCATCCGGGCGACCTGCGCTATGCCTCAGACCTGATCGCCTTCATCCGCGCCGAGCATGGCGATGCGTTCCGGATCGAGGTCGGTGCGTATCCGGAAACCCATCCGCAGGCGACCGACGCACTGAGCGATCTGCGTTACTTCAAGGCCAAGGTGGATGCCGGCGCCGATGCCGCAATCACCCAGTATTTCTACAACGCCGATGCGTACTTTCATTTCCGCGACGCGGTGCAGCGCATGGGCGTGGAGATCCCGATCATCCCCGGCATCATGCCGATCTCCAATTTCTCGCAGCTGCGGCGTTTTTCCGAGCAATGCGGCGCGGAAATTCCGCGCTGGATCGGCAAGAAGATGCAGTCCTTCGGCGACGATGCCGAGGCGGTGCGCGCCTTCGGTGCGGAAGTGGTGGCCACCGTCTGCGAGCGCCTGATCGCCGGTGGCGCGCCTGCGCTGCACTTCTACACGCTCAACCTGGCCAAGCCGACCACGCAGGTGCTGCAGCTGCTCGGGCGCTGAGCCACGCCAGCGATGCCATGCCGTTGCTGGCTGTCTGTGCGGGCACGACACCGGCAGACGCGCGTGATGCGCAAGCGCCGTACAGGCTACCGCGGTCTCGGCGCGTTGCGCGCCGGCTCACGCACGGCCCGTTACGCTGCGTCGATGCCCCGCCTCCTGCTGCCGTTGCTGCTGCTGTCCTGCCTTTGCCCGGCCATGCGCGGGCAGGCGCAGGAGATCCGCCGCTGCGTGACAGCGGACGGGCAGACCATGTTCACCGACCGCCGCTGCGAAGATGTCGGCGCCGCGGCGCGCCCGCCGCCGGCCACGCGCACGCAGGGCACTACCGGCCTGTCTGGCTACGGCTGCCCGCGCCGGCTGAGCGAACTGGTGTCGTTGCTGCAACTGGCGGTGGACAGCCGCGACGTCAACCGACTCTCCAGCCTGTACCTGTGGAGCGGCCAGTCCGACGCGGCCGCCAGCCAGGTACTGAGCCGGCTGGAAGCCATCGTGCAACGTCCGTTGCTGGATATCGTCCCGATGTACCCGCAACGCGATCCGCCGACCTGGCAAGCCGATGCGAACACGTCGGCGGCGGCTCCATCACTGGACGGCAGTGCGACCGACACCCCACTCCCGGCACCCCCGGGCCGCCCACGCCCCTGGGGCCTGCGCCTGGAGCAGAATCTCGCCAGCGGCACACCCGCGCGCAGCGTATTGCGGCTGCGTCGGCAGTACAACTGCTTCTGGGTGACGTTCTAGCGCAACGCCCGTCTTGACGGACGCCGGCGGATTGCAGTGGCGAAGTACCTGCGTCGGTAGAGCGTATCGGCTCCGAGAGTCCGTTGGACCCCATGCCTCAGGAGGTGAGGCCCGCAGGCTACGCGGCGAGCCGGTCCATGATCTGCCTAGCCGCCTGCTGCGGATTCAGCGCGGCGCTGTCGATCATCCAATGCGGCTCGGTCCACGCCACGTAGTCATGCGCGAGCACGGAGGACCAATCCGGCATGCGCAATCCGGGCACCTCGCTCTGCCGCGATTCCACGCGCTGCCGATGCATCTTGCGATCGCTGCACACTACTTCGATCTCCAACAGGCGGCTGCGTGTGCGGCGCGCCACATCACGCCACGCCTCACGGGTGACCGGCAGTGGGTTCACGCAATCGGCGACCACCACGTGACCCTGGTGCAGATTGGCCGCGGCAAGCGCATAGGCGGTCATGTAGCCGGCTGGTCCGACGTCGTTGGCGAGTGCACCACTTTCGCGCAGTGACTGCTCGATCGTATCGATACGCAAATAAAACGCAGTGCAGTGCGTCAGCAGCGCCTGAGCAATGGAACTCTTGCCGACACCGGGCAATCCGCCCAACACCACCAAGGTCGCTGACGGCGCAGTCACTGCGGCCACAGCGCGCGAATCGCCGCGATGCCCTGCGCGCCATGCGCACGTGCCGCGCGCAGGTCGTCGACCTGCATGCCCCCGAGTGCGTAGATCGGCAAGGAGACCTGCTCGCGCAAGCGTTCGAACCCCTCCCATCCCAGGGGTGTCGCACCCGGATGCGATGCGGTCGCCTGCACCGGCCCCAGCACCGCGAAATCGCAGCCCAGACGCTGGGCGTGGCGCAGATCCTCCAACCCATGACACGAGGCGGCAACCGGCTGTTCGGCCGGCAACGGGCGCTCCTGCAGGCTGGCCAACTGCTCCGCGCCCAGGTGCACGCCGATGCCGAGTTCGCCGGCCAGTGCGATGTCGCGGTTGAGCAGCAGCTGCGCGCGTGTACGGCCGCGCAGGCGCAGCACCTGTTGCAGCAAGGCCTGCCAGCGTGCCGGTTCGGCCTGCCGCGCACGTAGCTGGATGCGCGTGATGCCGTCCTGCAGCGCACGCTCCAGGCCTTCCAGCCACAACGCGTCATCGTCCGGCTCGGGCGTGATCAGATAGCGGTCGGGCTGGCGCAGCACGCCGACCACCGGCACGTCGGCCGGCGGCATCGAATACCGGGTCAGCTTGTCCGCGGCCACCCAGGTCATTGCCTGGCCTTCGCGGCCGCGCGGGCTGCCCTTCCAGGCGGTGATGTGGCGCACTTCCAGGCGCAGCCGCTTGTCCGGGTACAGCTGCGGCACGTCCATCAACCACTCGCCGACCTGCGCCTCGATACCGAGCTCTTCGTTGAGTTCGCGCACCAGGGCCTGTTCGGAGGTTTCGCCGGGTTCGCGCTTGCCGCCCGGAAATTCCCACAGGCCGGGCATGTCGCGGGTTTCGGTGCGGCGGGTCAGCAGGATGCGGCCGCGGGCGTCGGTGATCACGCCGGCAACGACGTGGATGGATCTCAGGGAATCGGGCATGGGCACAAGAGTGCCGCGAGTGAGCGGTTCAGCGCAATCGCTTGGCGGCGGGGATTGGGGATTGGGGATTCGAGATTGGTCAAAGCGCAGCACGTGTGCTTCTGCCAATCCCGAATCCCGAATCTCCAATCCCGGCCTACAGCGGATGCCCGATGCGCCAGAGCACTCCGCTGGGATCGTGCAGGGTGAAATCGCGTGCGCCCCATGGACGGTCTTCCGGCACGCTGCAGGTCACTGCGAACTGCGCGTCCAGGCCGGTATCGTGCACGTGCTGCCACCAGCTGTCGGCATCGTCCACCCACAGGTGCAGCATCAGGTTCTCGGCCAGCTCGCGCAGGTAGAAATCCTGCAGCAGGAATGCGCAATGCGTGCCATGCCGGAAGCAGGTCACGTTGCCCACCTCGTCCTCCTGCACGAAGCCCAGCGCGCGATAGAACCGCTGCGACAGCGCGTAGTCGCGCGCAGGCACGAACACCTTCAGTTGCTGGCTCGACAGCTGCGACATGACGCACTCCCCCGCAGGACGTGGATCGAGCATACGCCCCGCAGTGTCGCAGGCGGAAAAGCCTGCGTGCAGCAGGCATGGTTGCCACCGGCGCGCGATGGACAAGCGTGGGGCGAACCGCGCCAAGCCCAGGCTCACCAAGACAGCGCCCATCGAGCTGGTCGAACGCTCCTGGCGTCTATGCCACGGGTTGCAGACCGTGCCTGGCAACCACGCAAGCCAAGCCGTTGGCAGGGACTAGGCGGAGAGTTGGAAAAAGCGTGAGATTCAGTGGGGTCATTGCACCCCGCCACCCACATTCCACGCCTGAGTATCAGCAGCTCCAACGAATCCCTCCGTCAGCAGAGCCCCCTTGGTAAGGGGGCGCGCCAAAGGCGCGGGGATCGGAAGCAAGGACCGTGCACCAGGCGTCCGCGACGCGGACGCCTGGTGTGCAGCCCGCCAGGCGGGCTGCGCCACGGTCAACTCAGCTCAGCTGAGTTGACCGTGGCAGTGCTTGTACTTCTTGCCACTGCCGCAGGGGCATGGATCGTTACGGCCCACCTTGGGCTCGTCGCGGGTCACCTGCGACACCGGCACCGGGGCGTTGCCGCCCTGCATCTGTTCCACTTCCTCGTCGGCACCGTAGCCGCCGGCGTCCTGATGCTGGAACTGCGAGGCCATCAGCCGCGCCTGCGCCTGCAGGCGTTCCTGCTCTTCCAGCTCGGCCACTTCCTCCTCGCTGCGGATGCGCACGCGCGCCAGCAGGTTGATCACTTCGCGCTTGACGTTCTCCAGCATCTCGGAGAACAACTCGAAGGCTTCCTTCTTGTATTCCTGCTTGGGCTGCTTCTGCGCATACCCGCGCAGATAGATGCCCTGGCGCAGGTAATCCATCTTGGCCAGATGCTCCTTCCAGCCCTGGTCCAGCACGGTCAGCATCACGTGCTTCTCCAAGGCGCGCATGGTGTCGCTGCCCACCGCCACTTCCTTCTCGGCAAAGTGCGCATCCACCGCCGCCTGCACCTTGGCCGCAATCTGCTCGGCGTCCAGTTCTTCCTGCGTGCGTGCCATCTCGCTCAACGCCAGCGGCATGCCCAGCTCCGATTCCAGCGTGGCTTCCAGCCCCTTCAGGTCCCACTGCTCGTCGACCGAATTGGGCGGCACGAAGCGCGCGACCAGGTCGTAGATCACATCGCCACGGATGCCGTCGACGTTGTCCTTGACCGATTCGGCATCCAGCAATTCATCGCGCTGGGCGTAGATCACCTTGCGCTGATCGTTGTTGACGTCGTCGAAATCCAGCAGGTTCTTGCGGATGTCGAAGTTGTGCGCCTCCACCTTGCGCTGGGCCTTTTCGATCTGCCGGCTGACCAGGCGGTCTTCGATGACGTCGTCTTCCTTCATGCCCATCATGCGCATCGCCTTCTGGACCCAGTCCGAGGCGAAGATGCGCATCAGGTTGTCTTCCAGCGACAGGTAGAAGCGCGAGGAACCCGGGTCGCCCTGACGACCGGCACGGCCGCGCAGCTGGTTGTCGATACGCCGCGACTCGTGCCGCTCGGTACCGATGATGTGCAGGCCGCCGGCCGCCTTGACCGCGTCGTGACGACGCTGCCATTCGGCCTTGGCCGCAAGGCGCTGCTCGTCGCTGATGTCCTCGCCCATGGCATGCAGTTCGGTTTCCAGCGAACCGCCCAGCACGATGTCGGTACCGCGACCGGCCATGTTGGTGGCAATGGTCACCGCGCCCGGCTGGCCGGCGTTGGCCACGATGGTGGCTTCGCGCTCGTGCTGCTTGGCGTTGAGCACTTCGTGCTTGACCCCGGCCTTGCGCAGGTGCTCGGACAGCATCTCCGAGGTCTCGATCGAGGTGGTACCCACCAGCACCGGCTGGCCACGCTTGGCGCAGTCTTCGATATCGGCCAGCACCGCGTTGAACTTGCCCTTGCGGTTGAGGAACACCTGGTCCGGATGGTCCTTGCGCACGGTCGGGCGGTTGGTCGGGATCACCACCACTTCCAGGCCGTAGATGCTCTGGAATTCATAGGCTTCGGTGTCGGCCGTACCGGTCATGCCGGACAGCTTCTTGTACATGCGGAACAGGTTCTGGAAGGTGATGCTGGCCAGCGTCTGGTTCTCGCGCTGCACCGGCACGCCTTCCTTGGCCTCGACCGCCTGATGCAGGCCGTCGGACCAGCGACGCCCGGACAGGGTGCGGCCGGTGAATTCGTCGACGATGACCACTTCGCCATCGCGCACGATGTAGTCCACGTCGCGCTGGTAGATCGCATGCGCGCGCAGCGCGGCATTGAGGTGATGCACCACGCTCAGGTTCTGCGCGGCATACAGGCCGTCCTCGGCATTCTCGAGAATGCCGGCCTGCATCAGCAATTCTTCGGCGTGGCCCATGCCTGCCTCGGACAGATGCACCTGCTTGCCCTTCTCGTCGATCCAGTAATCGCCCTCGCCCTCTTCGCTTTCCTGCCGGGTCAGCTGCGGCACGATGCGGTTGACGCGGATGTACAGCTCCGGCGATTCGTCGGCCGGCCCGGAGATGATCAGCGGGGTGCGCGCCTCATCGATCAGGATCGAGTCGACTTCGTCGACGATCGCGTAATGCAGGTTGCGCTGGTAGCGGTCGGCCCTGGACAGCGCCATGTTGTCGCGCAGGTAATCGAAGCCGAACTCGTTGTTGGTGCCGTAGGTGATGTCGCTGCCATAGGCCTCGCGCTTGTCGCTGTGCGGCATGCCCGGATACACCACGCCCACGCTCAGGCCCAGCCAGTTGTACAACTTGCCCATCTGCGCGGCGTCGCGTCGGGCCAGGTAGTCATTGACCGTGACCACATGCACGCCCTCGCCCTGCAGCGCGTTGAGGTACACCGGCAGCGTGGCCACCAGGGTCTTGCCTTCACCGGTGCGCATCTCGGCGATCTTGCCCAGGTGCAGCACCATGCCGCCGATCAGCTGCACGTCGTAATGGCGCATGCCGAGCACGCGGCGGCTGGCCTCGCGGCACACCGCAAAGGCTTCGGGAAGAATCTTGTCCAGGGACTCGCCGGCGGCAAGTCGCTGCTTGAACTCCGGGGTCTTGGCTTGCAGCTCGGCGTCGGAGAGCTTCTCGATCGTCGGCTCCAGCGCATTGATCTGGGTGACGAGGCGGTTGAGCTGGCGCAGCTGGCGTTCGTTACGACTGCCAAAGACACGGGTAAGCAGACTGTTGATCATTGAAGAAACCGGTTGAAAAGGAACGGTTTGACCGACGCCGGTCCCCAAGACCCGGCCGCCGTAAACGAAACAGGGCGCACTGCGCCCTGTCGATGGCAACACCCTATTGTAGCTTGGGGCGGGCCTTCACGAATCAAGCACCACCCGCGCCGTCGTCAACCGCGCCCGCGGCGGCCCACCGGCGTATTGGTATCGCCGAGGAACTTGCGCGGATTGACCACCCGCCCGTCCGCCCACACTTCGAAATGCACGTGCGCGCCGGTGGAGCGGCCACTGGATCCGGCCCTGGCCACCTGCTGGCCGGCGCGGACCAGATCGCCCACCTTCACCACCAGGCGCGAGTTGTGTGCATAGCGGGTCACGTAGCCGTTGCCGTGGTCCACTTCCACCACGTTGCCGTAGCCGCCGCGCACGCCGGCGTAGCTGACCACGCCATCGGCGACCGACATCACCGGGTCGCCCACGTTGGCGTGGAAGTCCACCCCCTTGTGGAAGGCCGAGCCGCCGTCGAACGGATCGGCGCGACCGCCGAAGCCGGAGGTGATGTAGGTGTTGCGGATCGGCATCCGCGAGGGCACCGAATTCTGTTCGAGCTGATGATCGAACATCAGCGTGGCCAGCACGTTCAGTTGCTGGCCGGAGGCGGAGAACTGCTGTTCGACCTGCACTAGCGTCTGCTTGAGCGATTCGACCGGCATGTCGCTGACCGGCTCATCGCCGCCACCGACGCCGACCGGCGCGTCGAAGTCGAACTCGCCGTCCTTCAGCTTGCCCATTTCGGTCAGCCGCTCGCCCAATGCATTGAGACGGGTGGCCTGCGCCTGCAGCTCGCCCATGCGCGCGGCCAGTGCGTTGACCTGCGCCTGCGAGGCGCGCTGCGCCTGGGCCAGCTCGGCCTGCTGCCGGGCAACCTTGGCCTGCAACGCGGAATTGGTCACCATGCCGGTGGCGGTGCTGGCACCGATGCCGATCAACATGCCCAGCCCAAGCACGGCACCGAGGACTACCATCGGTCGATCCGCAGCGAAGCCCTGGAACTGCCGGGCCAACCGTTGCGCCCGGGTTTCGCGAGATTTGATTACAACTTTCTTCAACGCCATATGAGTGTCATGTCCAAGCCCAAGTCCAACGCACGCAACCCTTCCGTCCCACAACCTGCCATCGAGGCCGCGTTGGGTGAAAAGGCTGGCGACCCCTTGCGCCGCGCCTTGTGGCTCGATGCGCTGGACCGGCAGTTGCGCCCCCTGTTACCGCCTCATCTGGCCACCCGTTGCCGGCTGGCCAATGTCAGAGACGAACAGCTGGTTTTTCTGGTTGATTCACCTGTCTGGCATGCCAAGTTGCGACTTGCCGAGACCCAATTACTGGATGCCGCCCGATCCATCGGACTGAAGGCCACCGCAGTGACCATCAAGACCACCACCACCCCGCTGCATTCCCCAACGCAGCAGAATCGCGAGCGTCCACGTCCTGTGTCGGAGGCCACGCACCGAGGTCTGCGCGATGCGCTGGCTTCCCTGCAGGACGTTCCACCCACCAAACGGTGAGTCGGTGCCGCCTGTTACGCGACGGCCATCGCGGCGTGAAAGAGTTGCGAAGGCCGCGCACGACCCGACGCATCCTAGCGGGCCTGGGCCGCGCAGGAGTTAGAGAAGTCTTAAATAAAAGTTAAGAACGGGCCGTAAATCCGACGCAGTTCACACTTCGAACGCCGATTACGGCATTCCCCGACATCAGGCGTAGACGGGGCTGGCGTAGGTGACCGGTGGCTGCACGCTGCCCTCGGGGAAGCTGACCCATTCCCAGGCGGCCTGATCCGCCAGCAGCGCGCGCACCAGCTTGTTGTTGAGCGCGTGGCCGGATTTGAAGCCTTCGTAGGCGCCCAGGATGGCGCCGCCGGCCAGATACAGGTCGCCGATCGCGTCCAGGATCTTGTGCCGCACGAATTCGTTGGTGTAGCGCAGGCCGTCCTCGTTGAGCACGCGGAACTCGTCCAGCACGATGGCATTGTCCATCGACCCGCCCAGGCCCAGATTGCGCTCGCGCATGTACTCGAGATCACGCATGAAACCGAAGGTCCGGGCGCGCGAGATTTCCTTGACGTAGGCCGAGGTGGAGAACTCGATTTCCTGGCGCGACTGCTTGGCCGGGATCATCGGGTGATTGAATTCGATGGTGAAGCCGAGTTTGTAGCCTTCGTACGGCTCGAAGCGCGCGACCTTGTCGCCCTCGCGCACTTCCACCGTCTGCTTGATGCGGATGAAGCGCTTGGCCTTGTTCTGCTCGACGATGCCTGCCGATTGCAGCAGGAACACGAACGGGCCGGACGAACCGTCCATGATCGGCAACTCGGCCGAGGACAGTTCGACGATGACGTTGTCCACACCCAGGCCGGCCAGCGCCGACATCAGGTGCTCGACAGTCTGGATCTTGGCGCCATTGCAGGTCAGGCCGGTGCACAGCGTGGTCTCGGTGACCAGTTCGGCATCGGCAGGAACTTCGACGATCGGCTCCAGGTCCACACGCCGGAACACCACGCCATGATCGACCGGGGCCGGTCGCAGCGTCATGTACACCTTGTCGCCACTGTGCAGGCCGACGCCGGTGGCGCGAATGGTGTTCTTGAGAGTGCGTTGCTGGGTCATATGCGAAGTCTGGATGAACAATGCAGACAGACGCTGAACCGGCTGTCTAATCCGTAGAGATTATCCGAATTTTAACAAGTCGCGCGTGACGGGAACTGTAATTCCCGGGTCACGCAACTGCAAAAGCTGCCGGATCGTGGCCGATCCGGCAGAAAGGACATGGCACAGCATCCCCGGGGCGAACCCCGGGCGGGACGGACCGCGCCGCCGTAGCGACGCGGCCGACGCTCCTCAGTCGGCCTGGCGGCGCAGGAACGCCGGGATATCCAGGTAGTCGTTGGGCAGGTCTGCAGCCGGCGCAGCGGAACCGCCGCCGTTGTTGCTACCGCTGCTGCTGCCGACCGAGTCGCTGCTCGGACGACGCAGGCCCAGGCCCATGCTGCCGCCGACGGCCTTGGACACCGCATCGCCGCCGCTGGTGTCGAAATCGCCGAACTCCGGCTGGCCGGTGGTGGCGTTGCGTACCAGCTTGATCGGCGCGCGCTGGTCCGGACGCTGGGTCTGGCGGGCAACCGCACGGTTCAGGCCAGTGGCCACCACGGTGACGCGCACTTCGTCCTGCATGTCCGGGTCAAGCACGGTGCCGACGACCACGGTCGCATCTTCCGAGGCGAACGCCTCGATGGTGCGGCCGATCTCGTCGAACTCGGACATGGTGAAGTCCGGGCCGGCGGTGATGTTGACCAGGATGCCGTTGGCACCGGCCAGGTTGACGTCGTCCAGCAGCGGGTTCTGGATGGCGGCTTCGGCAGCGGCCTGCGCGCGATCGTCGCCGCGTGCCGAACCGGTACCCATCATGGCCAGGCCCATTTCCGACATCACGGTACGCACGTCGGCGAAGTCGACGTTGATCAGGCCCGGACGCACGATCAGGTCGGCGATGCCCTGCACGGCGCCCTGCAGCACGTCGTTTGCAGCGCGGAAGGCCTGGATCATGGTGGCGTTGCGGCCGAGCACGGTGATCAGCTTTTCATTGGGGATGGTGATCAGCGAGTCGCAATGCTGGCTCAGTTCCTCGATGCCCTTCAGCGCGACCTGCATGCGGCGACGGCCTTCGAACGGGAACGGCTTGGTGACCACGGCAACGGTGAGGATGCCCATTTCCTTGGCCAGCTGTGCAACGACTGGCGCCGCGCCGGTGCCGGTGCCGCCGCCCATGCCGGCGGTGATGAACACCATGTCCGCCCCCTGCAGCGCGTCCATGATGCGCTCGCGATCTTCCAGCGCGGCCTGACGGCCGACTTCCGGATTGGCGCCGGCGCCCAGGCCCTTGGTCACGTTGGTGCCGAGCTGCAGCTGCAGCTTGGCGCCGCAGTTCTTGATCGCCTGCGAGTCGGTGTTGGCGGTGATGAACTCCACGCCATCGACATTGGTGTTGACCATGTGCGCGACCGCGTTGCCGCCGCCGCCGCCCACGCCAACGACCTTGATGACCGCGTTGGGAGCCATTTTTTCAATCAGTTCGAAATGTGCCATGTCAGTGTCCTCTTGAGCCGGGATTGGGGAGTCGGGATTGGGGAGTCGCAACAGCGCTGGTCCCTGCCCCACTCCGCACCACGGCGAGTGTTGTTGTTTGAAAGTCGGGATTCGTGTGCCGGGGCCGTAGATCCGCGATGCGTTCTACGACTCACCTCACCTACTCCTCGACGCAATGCCTGCAAAAAATTTTACCGCCTACCCGCTCGCCGCTCTCTACTTATCTTCGCTGCCGCCCTGCTTTTCTTTCGCTCTTGCCAATTCCAAATCCCGAATTCCAAATCCCGGCTCCTCAGAATTCCCCGCGATACCAATTCTTCAATTTCTTGAACAAACTGCCGGCCCGTCCGGTCGGGATCGACGGGCGGCGCGGGTGTTCGATCTGGCTGCCCATCAGCAACAGGCCCACGCCGGAGGCGTGCACCGGGTTGCCGACGACTTCGCCCAGGCCGGTGACGTGCTGGGGAATGCCCACGCGCACCGGCATCTGCAACATTTCTTCGGCCAGTTCGACCACGCCTTCCATCTTCGAGGCGCCACCGGTGAGCACCATGCCGGCGCGCACCATTTCCTCGAAACCGGAGCGGCGCAATTCGGCCTGCACCATCTCGAAGATTTCCTCGTAACGGCCCTGCACCGCCTGCGCCAGCGCATGCCGCGGCATGCGGCGCGGCGGGCGATCACCCACCGACGGCACCTGGATGCTTTCCTCGGCGGTAGCCAGCTGCGCCAGCGCGCAGGCGTAGCGCACCTTGATCTGCTCGGCTTCCGGGGTCGGCGTGCGCAACATGTGCGCGATGTCGTTGGTGACGTGGTCGCCAGCGATCGGCAGCGAGGCGGTGTGGCAGATCGCGCCCTGCACGTAGACCGCCAGGTCGGTGGTGCCGGCGCCGATATCCACCAGCACCACGCCCAGTTCCCGCTCGTCGGCGGTCAATACCGCCACGCTGGAAGCCAGCGACGACAGTACCAGGTCGTCCACCTGCAGGCCGCACTTCTGCACGCACTTGGTGATGTTGGCTGCGGCCGACTGCGCGCACACCACCAGGTGCGCGTGCACCTCCAGGCGCACGCCGGTCATGCCGACCGGATTGCGGATGCCTTCCTGCGAATCGTCCAGCACGTATTCGCGCGGGATCGCATGCAGGATGCGCTGGTCGGCGGGAATGGCCACGGCCTTGGCCGCATCCAGTACGCGCTCCAGGTCGCTCCAGGTCACTTCGCCGTCGCGGATCGGCACGATGCCGGGCGAGTTCTTGCACTGCACGTGGTTGCCGGAAATCGACGCATACACCGAACGGATCTCGCAGCCGGCCATCAGCTCGGCCTCTTCGACCGCGCGCTGGATCGACTGCACGGTGGATTCGATGTCCACCACCACGCCGCGCTTGAGACCGCGCGATTCATGCGAACCGATGCCGATCACTTCGATCGGATTGCCGGGCGAGTACTCGCCGACCAGCGCGACGACCTTGGAGGTGCCGATGTCCAGTCCAACGATGAGGGATTTGTCGCCTTTGCGGTTCATGTCTTAAAGCCGGGAATAGGGAATAGCGAATGGGGAATGGTCAACAGCGGTGCACGGATGCGGGGAGAGTTCAGGACAAGCGTGTGCGGCGCAGCGGGCGACACTGGCTTTGGCTTTTTGCCCATTCCCGACTCCCCATTCTCCATTCGCCGTTCCACCGTGAAGCCGTTGGTGTAGCGCAGGTCCGCGCGGGCGATCGGGCGTTGCGGGTCGGCCAGTTGCGGCAGCACGTGGGCGAAGCGTTGCAGGCGGGCGTGGGCGTCGTCGCGGCCGATCACGATCTGCACGCCGTTGCTCAGGCCCAGCGACCAGCTGCCGCGCGCATCCATTTCCAGACGTTCCACATCCAGCCCGGTCGGCGCGAACAGCGCGCGCGACTCGTTGTAGAGCGCCACCACGTCCTGGGTCTTGCTATCCGGGCCGCCGAGCTGCGGCAGCTTGAAGTCCTTCAACAACGGCGGGGTGCGGAACAACCGGCCCTGCTCGGACAACATGCGGTCGGTGCCCCAGCGCGCGAACGGCTTGTGCTCGGTGACGCGCACTTCCAGCACGTCCGGCCAGCGCTTGCGCACCTGCGCACTTTCCACCCACGGCAGGCGCGCGATGGCGTCCTGCGCGTTCTGCAACTTCACCGCGAAAAAGCCCGCGCGCGCATACGGCAGGACCACCGCACGCAACTGCTCGGCCGGCACGCGCTTGAAATCGCCCGACACCCGCAGCCGCGCCAACGGCCAGCGCTCGGCACCGACCCAGCCATTGAGCACGGCCACCACCGGCAACGCGACCAGCGCCACCGCGAGCAACCACGCCAGGATGCGCAGGGTGGCGTTCATTGGTGTGCTCCGCACACGGGATTCGGCATTGGGGATTGGGGATTCGCAACGGCGCGCGCTGCGCTCGCGGGATTGGAGATTCGGGATTGGGGATTCGCCACAGCAACGGCAACGGCGCGCATGGCGTCGCTGTTAGCCAATCCCGAATCCCGAATCCCCAATCCCAGCGTCATAGCGTCTGCTCCAGCACGCGCCAGACCAGTTCTTCGAAATCGATGCCGAGCTGGCGCGCGGCCTTGGGCACCAGCGAGTGACTGGTCATGCCCGGGGCCGTGTTGACTTCCAGCAGATACAACTGGCCGCTGGCGCGGTCGCGCATCACGTCGACGCGGCCCCAGCCGCGCGCGCCGGCGGCGCGGAAGGCATCGAGCGCGAGCTGGCGCAGTTGCGTCTCGTCAGCGCCGTCCAGGCCCGGGCACAGGTACTGAGTGTCGTCGGCCACGTACTTGGCGTCGTAGTCGTACCACTGGCCCTTGGGCACGATGCGGATCGACGGCAACGCGACCTCGCCGAGCACGGCCACGGTGAGTTCGTCGCCTTCGATCAGTTGCTCCATCAGCAGCGCGCCGTCGTAGCGCGCCGCCAGCACCACCGCCTCTTCGAGCTGGGCCTGGTCGAACACGCGGCTGATGCCGACGCTGGAGCCTTCGTTGGCCGGCTTGACGATGACCGGCAGGCCGATCTGCCGTGCGGCAGCATGGATGTCATCGGCATGGGCACCGGCAGCCAGGCGCGCATAGCGCGGCGTGGGCAGGCCCAGCGACAGCCACACCTGCTTGGTACGGATCTTGTCCATGCTCAACGCCGAGCCCAGCACGTTGGAGCCGGTGTACGGCACCTTGAAGGCTTCCATCAGGCCTTGCACGATGCCGTCTTCGCCGCCGCCGTTATGGCCGTGCAGCACATTGAAGACGCGATCGAAACGCTGCTCGACCAGGGCCTGCGCCAAGGCCGGAATGCCGTCGACCGGCTGCGCATCGACGCCGCGCGTGCGCAATGCCTCGAGCACGTTGCTGCCGGAGTTCAACGACACCTCGCGCTCGGACGAGGTACCGCCGAGCAACACGGCGACGCGGCCGAACGCGGCCGGATCGCTGATGCGTGCATTGGGAATAACCGCGCTCATGCCGTGGCTCCGGTGAAACCGTTGTTGATGATGTGCTGTGCGACATAGCCGATATCGCCGGCCCCCATCATCAGCAATAGATCGCCATCCTGCAGCACGTCCGGCAACACTTCGGCCAGGCCGGAAATCTGCCCGACCACCACCGGTTCGCTGCGGCCGCGCGCACGGATGGCACGCGCCAGCGCGCGCGCATCGGCACCCGGAATCGGCGCTTCACCGGCCGGATAGACCTCGCTCAATACCAGCGCATCGACGGTGCTCAGCACCGCGGCAAAGGCGTCGAACTGATCGCGGGTACGGCTGTAGCGATGCGGCTGGAACGCCACCACCAGGCGCTTGTCCGGCCAGCCACCGCGGGCGGCGGCGAACACCGCTTCCAGCTCGCGCGGATGGTGGCCGTAGTCGTCGACCACACGCACGCGCGCACCGGTGCTGGTGGTGACTTCGCCCAGGTCGTTGAAGCGGCGGCCGATGCCGGCGAAGTTTTCCAGCGCACGCGCAATGGTCTCCGGTGCCACGCCCAGCTGCCAGCCGATCGCGGCAGCGGCCAGTGCGTTGAGCACGTTGTGACGGCCCGGCAATGCCAGCGTCACCGGCGTGGTGGTGCCTTCGGGCAGGCGCAGCGTGAAGCGCATGCGCGGGCCGTCCTGCACCACGTCCTCGGCGCGCACGTCGGCGTTCTCGCTCATGCCGTAGCTCATCACGTGGCGCGGTGTCTTGCCAGCCAGCGCGGCCACTTCCGGGTCGTCGATGCACAGCAACGCCAGCCCGTAGAACGGCAGGCGCTGCAGGAACTCGGCGAATGCGGCCTGGATGCGTGCGAAATCGTTGCCGTAGTTTTCCAGGTGATCGGCATCGATGTTGGTGATCACCGCCATCAACGGATTCAGGCGCAGGAAGCTGCCATCGCTCTCGTCGGCCTCGGCCACCAGCCATTGGCCACCGCCGAGCTTGGCGTTGGCACCGGCGGCCAGCAACTGCCCGCCGATGACGAAGGTCGGATCCAGCCCGCCTTCGCTCAGCACGGCCGCCGCCAGGCTGGTGGTGGTGGTCTTGCCATGCGTGCCGGCCACCGCGATGCCGCGACGGAACCGCATCAGCTCGGCCAGCATCGCCGCACGCGGCATGATCGGAATGCGCTGGCTGCGCGCTTCCATCAGCTCGGGGTTGTCTTCGCGGATCGCACTGGACACCACCACGCAATCGGTGCCGAGCACGTTGGCCGCCGAATGCCCGCGCATCACCCGCGCGCCCAGCTTGGCCAGCCGCCGCGTCGCCACGTTATCGGAGTTGTCCGAACCGGAGACTTCGTAGCCCAGCGTCAGCATCACTTCGGCAATGCCGCTCATGCCGGTGCCGCCGATACCGACGAAATGCACGCGCGGGAATGCACGCACCAGATCGCCACTGTCCTGCAGGCGGCGGATCACTGGGCACCTCCGGCGGAGGTGCCGGGATTGGAGATTAGGGATTGGAGATTGGCAACGGCGGCGATCGATCGCGCCGAAAATTGACCATTAACGGATTTCTGCATGCTTTCCTGCTTGTGCTGTTGCTCTTTACGAATCCCCAATCCCGAATCCCCACTC
This sequence comes from Xanthomonas sp. BRIP62418, assembly GCF_003993495.1. Taxonomy (NCBI): domain Bacteria; kingdom Pseudomonadati; phylum Pseudomonadota; class Gammaproteobacteria; order Lysobacterales; family Lysobacteraceae; genus Xanthomonas; species Xanthomonas sp. BRIP62418. The sequence goes on along the minus strand of NZ_QEZG01000047.1, from coordinate 55,631 downwards.
CCGGCTTCCTGCAGAATGATGTCGGCGATGCGTTCGGCCGCATCCGGTTTGGCCAGGGTGCGGGCGGCCTGTGCCATCGACAGGCGACGTGCGGGGTCGGCGAGCAGGGTCTGCAAGACCTGCTGCAGGCGCACGGCCAGGGTGTCGTCCTGCTTGAGCAGCACGGCGGCGTCGGCGCCGACCAGGTATTCGGCATTGCGGGTCTGGTGGTCGTCCACCGCTGCGGCAAAGGGCACCAGCACGCTGCCGATACCGGCGGCGCACAGTTCGGCCAGCGTCGATGCACCGGCGCGGCACACGACCAGGTCGGCCCAGGCGTAAGCGGCGGCCATGTCGGCGATGAACGGTTCGACGCTGGCGTTGACGCCCGCCTGCGCGTACGCCGCCTCGGCTTCGGCGCGCAGCTTTTCACCGCACTGGTGGCGCACGTCCACATCCGGGTGGCCGAGCGCGGCCAGGGCGGCCGGCACGGCCTGATTCAATGCGCGCGCGCCCTGGCTGCCACCGAGCACCAGCACACGCACGGCACCGCCACGGCCGACCAGACGCGTGGCCGGCGCGGGAAGCGCTGCGATTTCCGCGCGCACCGGATTGCCCACCGCCTCCTCGCCAGTGAAGCTGCCCGGGAAACCGGTCAGCACGCGGCGCGCAAACCGCGACAACACCTTGTTGGTCATGCCAGGAGCGCGGTTCTGTTCGTGCACCAGCAACGGCACGCCGAGCAGCCGCGCTGCCAGGCCACCCGGGCCGGCCGCGAAGCCGCCGAAACTGATCACCGCACGCGGCTGGCGCTTGCGCAGCACGAAACCGGCGGCGCGCACCGCGCGCATCACCCGCACCGGTGCACCGAGCAATTTCACCAGCCCCTTGCCGCGCAGGCCGCTGATGGCCAGCGTGTCCAGTGGAATGGCGTGCTGCGGCACCAGCCGGGTTTCCATCGCGCCATCGGCGCCCAGCCAGGTCACCGGCACGCCACGCGCGCGCAGCACCTTGGCCACGGCCAGACCGGGGAAGATGTGCCCGCCGGTGCCGCCAGCCAGAATCATCACTGGTCGACTCCCCGCACCTGGATGTGCGGGCGCTTGCGAGGGATTCGCATGGGCACTCATGCAATCCTCCCGAAGGTCGGTTCCACACGCGGCTGCATGCGGCTGGTGCCGCGCAGGATGGCCGACGCCGGTGCCACCGATGCGGCAGCGACCGGTGCGGCTGGTGCGGCGGCAACCGGGTCACGCTGCGGCTTGTGCGCCGGCGTATAGGCTGGCGCGACCGATTCGACCACCGGTTCGGCCGGCTCGGCCGATGGCGCGCCCGCGCCCTGCGGCGACAATTTGCTGCGCAGGCGCTCGGCACGATCCATCTCGTAGGACACGCGCAGCAGCAGGCCCATCGCCACGCAGGTCATCAGCACCGACGAACCGCCAGAGGAAATCAGCGGCAGGGTCAGGCCCTTGGTCGGCAGGATGCCCAGGTTCACGCCCACCGAGACGAAGCTCTGCAGGCTGATCCACAAGCCGATGCCGAAGGCGATGTAGCCGGAGAAGTGACGCTTCATTTCCACGCAGCGCATGCCCAGCCAGAACGCGCGGCCGACCAGCAGCGCGTACAGCGCGATCACCCCGCACACGCCGACAAAGCCGAGTTCTTCGGCAATGACCGAGAAGATGAAGTCGGTGTGCGCTTCGGGCAGGTAGTTGAGCTTCTGCACCGAGGCGCCCAGACCCACGCCGGTCCACTGGCCGCGGCCCACCGCCATCAAGGCGTTGGACAGCTGGTAGCCGGAGCCGAGCTGGTCGGCCCACGGGTCCAGGAACGAGGTGATGCGGCGCAGCCGGTACGGCTCCAGGATCGCGATGAAGGCGAACACCGGCAGGCCGAACACGATCGGCATCGACATGCGCGGCAGGTTCACCCCGCCCAGCACCAGCATGCCGGCGGTGATCGCCAGCAGCAGCGTGGACGAGCCGAAGTCCGGCTGCATCAGCAGCAGGCCGACCAGGGCGATCGCCACGCCCAGCGGCTTGAGCATCGCCGGCCAGGTCGCGTTGACCTCGTCGCGAAAGCGCACCAGATAGCTGGACAGCCACACGATGTAGAGCACCTTGACCGCTTCGACGGTCTGGAACTTCGACACGCCCAGGTTGATCCAGCGTTTGGCGCCGTTGACGCTGCTGCCCAGGCCGGGCACGAACACCACCATCAGCAGGCCGAAGCAGGCCAGCAGCAGCACCTGGTTGTACTGCTCGATGGTCTTGAGCTCGGTACGCATCGCCCAGAACGCCAGGCCCACGCCGATGCCCAGGAACAGCAGGTGGCGGGTCAGGTAATAGAACGGGTTGTCGGACAGCTCGATCGAGCTGGACGCCACCATCACCACGCCCAGCGAGGCGAGCGTGGCCGCGGCCCCGAGCAGCCACGGGTCGTAGCGGCCGCCGATGGCGTCCAGTCGCGTGGCCTGGCGGGACATGTCGTTCATCAGCGCACCTTCAACGTGGCAAGGCCGATCAGCACCAGCACCACCGAAATGATCCAGAAGCGCACGATCACGCGCGGCTCCGGCCAGCCCTTGAGTTCGAAGTGGTGATGGATCGGCGCCATGCGGAACACGCGCTTGCCGGTCAGCTTGAAGCTGGCGACCTGGATCATCACCGACAGCGTCTCGATCACGAACACGCCGCCCATGATCACCAGCACCAGCTCCTGCCGCACGATCACCGCGATGGTGCCGAGCACCGCGCCCAGCGACAGCGCGCCGATGTCGCCCATGAACACCATGGCCGGATAGGTGTTGAACCACAGAAAGCCCAGGCCTGCGCCGGCGATCGCCGAGCAGATGATGATCAGCTCGCCAGCCCCCGGAATCAGCGGGATTTTCAGGTATTCGGCAAACACCACATTGCCCGAGGCATAGGCGAATACGCCAAGCGCGCAGGCCACCAGCACGGTCGGCATGATCGCCAGGCCGTCCAGGCCATCGGTGAGGTTCACCGCATTGGAGAAGCCGACGATCCAGAAATAGGCGATCACCACAAAGCTCACGCCGGCCAACGGCAGCGCGATCGACTTGAACATCGGAATGTAGAAGGTGATCGCGGCCGGCACGTCGGCGGTGTAGTACAGGAACAGGCCCGCTGCCAGGCCGAAGATCGACTGCAGCAGGTACTTCCAGCGCGACTTCAGGCCGTTGGGATCGCGGCGCACGATCTTGATCCAGTCGTCGTACCAGCCGATCGCGCCGAAACAGATCATCACCGCCAGCACCAGCCACACGTAGCGGTTGCGCAGGTCGCCCCACAGCAGCACCGACAGGGTCACCGTCAGCAGGATCAGCGAGCCGCCCATGGTGGGCGTGCCGGCCTTGGAGAAATGCGTCTGCGGGCCGTCCTGGCGGATCGGCTGGCCACCCTTGAACTGGGCCAGCTTGCGGATCACCGCCGGGCCCATCCACAACGACAGGAACAGCGCGGTCAACGCCGCCAGGATGCCGCGGAAGGTCAGATAGTTGAACAGCCCGAACAGGCTCTCCAGTTGCTGCAGCCAACGCGCCAGCTCAAGCAGCATGGGATGCGTCCTCCGCCGGGGCCAGCAGCGCGGCGACGATGCGGTCCATGGCGCTGCCACGGGAGCCTTTCACCAGCAGCGTGGGCGGGGTGTGCGCCGTGGTGGCGGCAGTCTGCGCCGCCGCACCGGTGTGTTCGTACATCGAAGAAGATTCCTGCGTTTGAGTCGGCGAAACGGCGAGCTGCGCCAGATCCGCCTGCAAGGCCGCGATCAATGCGGCATGGGTGGCGAACACGCGGCCGCCCTCGCCGAACGCCTGCGCGGCGGCGGCACTGAGCTCGCCCAGCGCGTACAGGCGCTGCAGCTTGGCCGCGCGCGCGCGACGGCCGGCGGCCGCATGCAAGGCTGCGCCTTCCGGGCCGAGTTCACGCATGTCGCCGAGTACCAGCCAGCCCTGGCCAGATGCCGCGGCCAGCGTGTCGATGGCCGCGTCCAGCGAACCGGGATTGGCGTTGTAGCTGTCGTCGATCAACACCGCGCCGCCGGGCAGGGTGTGGGTGATCTGACGACCGGCCACCGGGCGCACCTGCGCCAGACCGGCGGCGATGATCGGCAGGGCGATGCCCGCACCCAACGCCAGGCCGGCCGCAGCCAGCGCGTTGAGCACGTTGTGGCGGCCCGGCAACGGCAGCGCAATCTGTGCCTGGCCCTGCGGGGTCACCAGCGTGAACTGCGCCCCGCCCGCCTGCAGCCGCAGGCCATGCGCGGTGATCTCGGCACTGGCCTGCAGGCCGTAACGCAACACGCGGCGGCCCTGCACCGGCTGCGCCTGCAGTTGCTGCTCGAACCAGGCACCGAAGGCATCGTCGGCATTGATCACCGCCACGCCATCGGCCGGCAATGCGGCGTAGATGGCGCCCTTGGTGCGGGCGACGCCGAGCAGGCTGCCCAGGCGTTCCAGATGCGCGGGTGCGATGTTGTTGACCAGGGCCACGTGCGGCTGCGCGATCTCGGTGAGATAGGCGATATCGCCCGGCTTGCCGGCGCCCATTTCGTAGATCGCCAGATCCGCATCGTCCGGGGCGGCGATCACCGCCAGCGGCAGGCCGATTTCGTTGTTGCGGTTGCCCGGCGTGGCGTACACGGTGATGCCGTCGACACGCCCGGCCTCGCTCAGGATGGCCAGCAGCAGGGCCTTGACGCTGGTCTTGCCGTTGGAGCCGGTCAAGGCGATCACCCGCGTGGCGCGGTCGCGCTGCATGCCGGCGGCGATACGCGCCAACGCCAGTTCGGTATTGCCCACCAGCACCTGCGGCACGCTCAGCGCCGGCAGCAGCCGATCGACCAGCAGTCCGCTGGCGCCATGTGCCACCGCGTCTGCGGCAAAATCGTGGCCGTCGAAACGCTCGCCGCGCAGTGCCACATACAGGCTGCCGTTGGCCAGCGTGCGAGTGTCGTTGCCGACGGTGTCGATCATGGCGTCCTCGCCATGCAGCTCGCCACCGGCCCAGTGGGCGATCAACGACAATGGAGTGAGCTTCATGCGCGCACTCCCAGCCCGGTCCGCGGCAACAAGGCCTGCGCCGCCACGATGGCGTCGTCGAAGGCATGCCGCACACCGGCCACTTCCTGATATGGCTCGTGGCCCTTGCCGGCGATCAACACGATGTCGGAGGCACCGGCCATGCTGATGGCCTGATGGATCGCCGCGGCGCGGTCGCGCTGCACGATCGCCGCATCCGGACGCGCGAAGCCGCGCAGGATGTCGGCCACGATCACATCGCCATCTTCGCCCCGCGGGTTGTCGTCGGTGACGATCGCCACGTCGGCGTTGACCTCGGCAATGGCCGCCATCTGCGGGCGCTTGCCGGTATCGCGCTCGCCACCGCAACCGAACACGCAGATCAACCGGTCCTGCGCATGCGCGCGCAAGCTGGCCAGTGCCTGTTGCAGCGCGTCGGGCGTGTGTGCGTAGTCGACGACCACCAACGGTGCGCCATGCGCACCACCGAGGCGGTTCATGCGCCCGTGGATCGGCTGCAGCCGACCGAGCACCTCGGCGATCCGTGCCGGCGCGATGTCCAGCGCAGACAACGCGCCGGCCACGGCCAGCAGGTTGTCCACGTTGAAACGGCCCAGCAGCGGCGAGTGCACCGGATGCACGTGACCGTCGATGTGCAGCGCGAAATTGATCCCGTTGTGATCCAGCTGCAGCGCCTGTGCACGCACGCTTGCCTGGGCCTGCGCGCGCGAACTCACGCCGATCGCGCGCAGCGCGGGATCGAGCGAGGCCAGCAGCGTGCGGCCGAAGTCATCGTCCAGGTTGACCACAGCGGCCTTCAATCCGGCGCGCGCGAACAGCCTGGCCTTGGCGGCGCCGTACTGCGCCATGTCGCCGTGGTAATCGAGATGGTCGCGGGTGAGATTGGTGAACACCGCCACGTCGAAATGCACCGCATCCACGCGGCCCTGGTCCAGCGCATGCGAGCTGACTTCCATCGCCACGGCCTGCGCGCCCTCGTCGCGCAGTTGCGCCAGCAAGGCATGCGTCTGCAGCACCAGCGGTGTGGTGAACCCGGTCGGCACGGCGCTGCCGTACAGGCCCACGCCCAGGGTACCGAGCGTGCCGGCGGGCGTGCCGAGCAGTGTCAGGGCCTGTGCCAGCAATTGCACCGTCGAGGTCTTGCCGTTGGTGCCGGTGACGCCGACCATGCGCATCGCCTGCGAAGGCTGGCCGTGGAACTGATCGGCCATCGCGCCCAGGCGCGCACGCAAACCGGGCACGGCGATCGCATCGACCGGTACCGGCAGATCGGCCGGCGCCGGCGGCTCGAACAACACCGCCACTGCGCCATTGGCGCGCGCCTGGTCGACAAAGCCCAGGCCGTGCGCGCCGAAACCGGCGATCGCCACGAAGGCATCGCCTGCACGCACCACACGGCTGTCCATCACCAGGCCCGACACCTGCACGTCGTGCGCAAGCCGCACGTCCGGCAACAGCTGCGACAGCGGCATGGCGCGGCTCACTGGCGGCTCTCCTGCAACGGCGCGGGCTGGGCGGTGGTGGGCGCGGCCGGCGGTGCGATCGCGGTCGGGATGCCGGCGGACACTTCGTCCACCGGATCCGGCACCAATGCCGGGTCCAGGTCGGCCGGCTGCGGCTTGACCACCGGCTGCCCGGTCTTGCCGGCAGCCTGCGCGGCCAGCCACGACTGGATGTCGTCCGGCGGCACGTCCATCAGCCGCAGCGCGCCTTCCATCACCCGATGGAACACCGGTGCCGACACCAGGCCGCCGTAATACACCTTGCCCTGCGGATCGTTGATCACGATGACGGTGGCAAAGCGCGGACGCGTGGCCGGCACCAGGCCGGCGAACAGCGCGTTGTAATGCCCGCGCTCGTATCCGTTGGCGCCGTTCTTGCGCGCGGTACCGGTCTTGCCGGCCACGTGGTAGCCCAGGATCGCCGCGCCCTTGGCGCCACCCTGGGTGACCACGGTTTCCATCATGTCGATGACCTGGCGCGCCACTTCGGGGGTGACCACCTGGCGGGTTTCGTTGTGCTGGCCGCGCACGAAGGTCGGCGGGGTCAGCTTGCCGCCATTGCCCAGCGTGGCGTACGCCTGCGCGATCTGCAGCGGCGTCACCGACAGGCCGTAGCCGTACGACATCGTGGTCTTGGACGGGCCGCTCCAGCGCGCCGGCTGCAGCACCACACCGGCCGATTCGCCGGGAAACCCGCTATGCGGCGCAGCGCCGTAACCGAAGTTGCGGATCGACTGATAGAAGGTCTGGTCCGGCACCTTGGCCGCGATCTTGGCCGCGCCGATGTTGGAGCTGCGCGTGATCACGCCGGTGACGTTGAGCACGCCGTTGTTGCGCGGCACATCGCGGATGGTGAAGCGCCCCACCGACATGTAGCCGGGGTTGGTGTCGATGACGGTGTCCTTGGTCACCACGCCGGCGGTCAGCGCGGTGGCCACGGTCAGCGGCTTCATCGTCGAGCCCGGCTCGACCAGATCGGTGACCGCACGGTTGCGGCGCGCCGACGGGTTGATGCCGGTGACCGCGTTGGGGTTGTAGGTGGGCAGGTTGACCATCGCCAGCACTTCGCCGGTGGCCACATCCATCACCACCATCGAGCCGCCGGCAGCGTTGTTTTCGACCAGCGCGTTACGCAGCTCCTTGTAGGCCAGGAACTGGATGCGGCGATCGATGCTCAGCGTCAGGTCCTTGCCCGGCTGCGCCGGACGCACCAGATCCACGCTCTCCACGATCGCGCCGCGCGCATCGCGCACCACCTTCTTGGAGCCCGGCTTGCCGCGCAGCCATTCGTCGAAGGCCAGCTCCAGGCCTTCCTGGCCGCGGTCGTCGATATTGGTGAAGCCCAGCACGTGGGCCATCGCCTCGCCTTGCGGATAGAAGCGCCGGAACTCGCGCTGCGAGAACACGCCGGGAATCTTCAGATCGACAATCGCATGCGCCTTGTCCGGGTTGATCCGGCGCTGCAGGTACATGAATTCCTTGCCGGCCTTCTGCGCCAGCTTGGCGTTCAATTCGTCCAGCGGCTGGCCGAGCGCCTTGGCCAGCTCGGGAATGCGGTCCGGATTGCGCAACAGCTCCTGCGGATTGACCCAGATCGATTCCACCGGCGTGGACACCGCCAGCGGCTCGCCGTTGCGGTCGGTGATCATGCCGCGCGAGGTGGCGATCGGCAGCTCGCGCAGGTAGCGCGCTTCGCCCTGGCGCTGGTAGAAGTCACGGTTGACCAGCTGCACGAACGCCGCCCGGCCGATCAGCGTCACCGAGCACAGGCCCAGCGCGATGCCGACCAGCGTCAGGCGGCCACGCAGGTTGAAGTTGCTGCGCGCGCGGTTGCGGCCGGCCTTCATGGCGCACCTCCGTGTGCGCCACCCAGTGCGCCACCCTGCGGGCGGCTTCGCCGTGCAAAACGGTTGTCCTGCCGCACCGTCATGGGCGCACCACCACGATGTCGTTGGTCTCCGGGAACTTCATCCCGATGCGCGCACGCGCGACCTGATCCACGCGGTTGCTCTCCGCCCAGGTAGCCTGCTCCAGCTGCAGCCGGCCGAATTCGATATTCAATTCATCGCGCGTGTGTTCGAGCTTGGACAACTGCACGAACAGCTTGCGATGCATGTGGCGCATGTACACGACCCCGATCGCCGAGGCGATGCTGCAGGCCAGCAGTACGATGAGCAGCAGGCGGCTCATGCGGCGTCTCCTTGAGACGCCGGGATTGGGGATTGGGGATTCGAGATTCGCTCAGAGCGCTTTTCCAATCCCGAATTCCGAATCCCCAATCCCAGCTTCTCAGCCACCCGCAATACCGCGCTACGGGCGCGCGGATTGACGCTCAGTTCGGCGTCGTCGGCCTTGATGGCGCCGCTGATCAGCTGCAGCGTCGGCACGAAAGGCTGGGCTTCGGGCAGGCGGCGGTTGCTCGGCGGCGCCTTGGCGTAGCGGGCCATGAACTGCTTGACGATGCGGTCTTCCAGCGAGTGGAAGCTGATCACCGCCAGGCGGCCGCCGGGCTTGAGCGCGCCCAGGGCGGCATCCAGGCCGGCTTCCAGGTCGTCCAGCTCGCGGTTGATATAGATGCGGATCGCCTGAAAGCTGCGCGTGGCCGGATGGGTCTTGCTGTCGCCGCGCGGCATCACCGAGGCGATCAGCTCGGCCAGCTGCGCGGTGCGCAGCAGCGGCTGTTCGGCGCGGCGCGCCACGACGGCGCGCGCGATGCGGCGGCTCTGGCGCTCTTCGCCATAGGTCCACAGCACGTCGGCGATGTCGCGCTCGCTGGCCTGCGCCAGCCACTCGGCCGCGCTCTGGCCGGCATCCGGGTCCATGCGCATGTCCAACGGGCCGTCCTTGCCAAAACTGAAACCGCGCCCGGCCACATCCAGCTGCGGCGAGGACACGCCCAGATCCAGCAGGATGCCGTCGACGGTTGCCGCAGCGACCACCTGGCCGAGGCCGGCAAAGCTACCGCGATGGATGGACACGCGCGCATCGCCACCGAACGACTGTTCGGCCACGGCGATCGCGTCGGGGTCCTTGTCCATCACCAGCAGTCGACCTCCCGGGCCAAGGTGTTGCAGCACGCCACGGGCGTGTCCGCCACGTCCGAACGTGCCATCGAGATAAGTTCCGTTTTCGATCACCTGCAGGCCGTCCAGAACCTGCGTGTACAGCACCGGCACGTGGGCCGCCGGCGGCTGCGACACCGGGTGACCGGGCTGCGCTTCACCGCGCATCCGGGCACCCCGGCTCACAACCTGAGATCGAGCAATTCATCGCCCAGATCCCCGTCAGACAATGTCTGCTGGATCAGTGCGCGATGTGCCTGCTCGCTCCAGAGTTCGAATTTGTCGCCCATGCCCAGCAGCACGGCCTTCTTCTCGATGCCGACCGCGTTGCGGTGGCTGGCCGGGATGCTCAGACGGCCATTGGCGTCCAGCTCCAGCACTGCGGAAGAACCCACCAGTTTCTGCTGCAGCGTGCGGACCACGCGCTGGGTGTTGGGCTTGGACATCACATCGTCACGCACCCGCTCCCACTCCTTTTCCGCATACAGCCACAGGCAGCCGGCTTCGAACGGGTTGTAGGTGAGCACCAGGCGATTGCCGCTCACGCGCGTGACCAGGTCGCGGTACGCGGTTGGCACCGCCATACGCCCCTTGTCGTCCACCGTGATGGCAGTCTCGCCCTGAAACACCGAATACAACCTCGAATACCCGCTGGGGGATCATTGAACCACGAAAAACCACAAAACACCTGGTTTTCCCTCCGTTGCCCACCTTAGCAGCGCGTCAAAGGTTGTCAACAACTTTGAGGGCCACAAATCGCCAGTCGCATCAATGAGTTGCGGCACTCTTTAGAGACTTGTTCAAAGGTTATCCACAAGTTGCTGTTTCATCTCAGATTTTGAGATTGAACAAAAATTCAGGGGCGTGAAGGCCATGTAAACCCGACCGCAGTCTCACTTCACACTGCGCCAGCTGCACATGGTTAATGCGCAAACAGGCGACAATCGGCGGCATGTGCCTGGTCGCTCTTGCCTGGAAAACCCACCCGCGCTGGCGCCTGCTGCTGGTGGGCAACCGCGATGAATTCCACGAGCGCCCGACCGCTGCGCTGGCGCGCTGGCCAGCACCCGCCGACGGGGTGCTGGCGGGCCGCGACCTGCGCTCGGGCGGCAGCTGGGTGGGCCTGGGCAGTGACGGCCGCGCCGCGGTGGTGACCAACGTGCGTGACCCGCTCGCCAGCGCGTCCGGCCGCTCGCGCGGTCACCTGATTGCCGATTACCTGGCCGGTAGCCTGGACGCGGCCGTCTACGCCGGCGACCTGGCGGCCGCCGCGCACGAGTTCCCGCCGTTCAATCTGGTGGTGTGCGACGCCGAGCGCTGCGAACACCTCAGCAATCACCCGCCACTGGCACGCACGCTGGCGCCTGGCATCCACGGCATGTCCAACGGCCCGCTGGACGCGCACTGGCCCAAGACCGCTGCATTGACCGCGGCCTTGCACGACTGGTGCGCCGCAGGCAGCGACGACCTGCAACCGCTGTGGACCGCCCTGGGCAACCCCGCCATCGCGCCGGACCACGCCCTGCCCCACACCGGCGTGGACCTGCCCACCGAACGCCTGCTGTCGGCCGCCTTCATCAGCGGCGCCAGCTACGGCACCCGCGCCAGCACCATCGTCGCAGTGGACCACCACGGCAACGGCTTCATCCACGAACGGCGCTTCGGCCCGAACGGCATCTTTCAGGGCGAGACGCGGCTGGAGATTTAGAGACACCGGTACTGCGTGGCGGGACGATAAGGCGAGAAACAAAGGGCCTGGCCCACGCATCGCTCCCGTAGGCCGGGCAAATGCAGATCGCCCAGCCCCCCTTCTCCCCGCCTGCGGGAGAAGGGGGCGCGCAGCGCCGGATGAGGGAATGGGCACCCCGTCCCCACGGCGCCCCCATCCGCCCTTCGGGCACCTTCCCCCGCAAGCGGTGGAAGGCAAAAAGGTCTGGACCCGCCATTCCCCTCCGCAAGCCGGAGCAGAAAGCAGCAGTCATTACCAAGCAATTCCATCGACAGCAGTTCCATCGATGGCGGACGACCCGACGCTCCAGCATTGCACCCGAGTGCAAGCCCCCTTGAGTCAAGGGGGCGCGGCGACAGCCGCGGGGGTGTGGCATGCCCGGAGCGGGGCCCGCGGTTTGTACCGCCACCGGCGGTATGAAGCGTGGGTGTCTTCTTTGGGCGAACGCCCGAAGAAGGCAGCGACAGCCGCAGGGGTGTGGCATGCCCGGAGCGGGGCCCGCGGTTCGTACCGCCACCGGCGGTACGAAGCGTGGGTGTCTTCTTTGGGCGAACGCCCGAAGAAGGCAGCGAACAGCCGCAGGGATTTGGAATGCCCGGAGCGGGACCCGCGTTTTGTACCGCCAACGGCGGTACAAAGCGTGGGCACCTTCGAGAAGGGCGAACGCCGAACGAAGGTGGCGGAGCCGGCCGGTAAGCCGGGTTCTGTCGTGGACAGTCATTCGTCTAGGCGCTACGTCACCGCAGCGCTCAAGCAACCTACCCGGATCCAGCGCGGGCCACGCCAATGGATCCCTATTTGGTCTTGCTCCAGGTGGGGTTTGCCGTGCCGGTCCGTTACCGGACTCGCGGTGCGCTCTTACCGCACCATTTCACCCTTACCGGCCCCTCGCCACCCCTCTGCAGCCTTTAAACGCACTTGGCGATGCTGCGCATCGCCGACACGCGTCAGTGGCTGCAGAGGGGTGACGAGGGACGTAGGCGGTATCTTTCTGTTGCACTTTCCGTCGGCTCGCGCCGCCCAGGCGTTACCTGGCACCTTGCCCTATGGAGCCCGGACTTTCCTCGGCACTCTTGCGAGTGACGCGACTGTCTGGCCGACTCCGCCGGGGCGCACTATACGCTATCGCCACCGTGCACAACGGCGCCGCGACTTCCCCCCGCCAGCGCCGGTAGGCCCGCAATTGCCCGTAGGAGCGCACCCGGGCGCGAGAGGCCTTACCGAGAAAAATCCCAGTGCACACAAACTCGCTTCTGCAACAGCACACCTAGCCACCATACAAGGCCTTGCGCGGCGCGCCGGTCAGCTCGGCCGCCAGCTTGGCGGCCGTGGACGGCGGCAGGTGCTCGGCAAGCTTGGCGTAGACGCGGCGACCTTCGGCCAGCAGGCCTTCGGCGGCATCGGCGGCGCCCTGCACCATCACCACGAACTCGCCCTTGCGCTGGTTGTCGTCGGCTTCGACCTTGCCCTGCAACTGCGCCAGGGTGCCGTCGAGTACGGTTTCGAACAGCTTGGTCAGCTCGCGCGCAATCACCGCCGGGCGCTCGTCGCCGAAGGCCAGGCGCAGGTCGGCCAGCGATTCGACGATGCGGTGCGAGGACTCGTAAAACACCAGGGTGCGGGTTTCGCCGGCCAGGTGCGCCAGGCGCTCGCGACGCGCGGCGCTCTTGGCCGGCAAAAAGCCCTCGAAGCCGAAGCGGTCGCTGGGCAGGCCGGCCACGCTGAGCGCGGCGATCGCCGCGCAGGCGCCGGGAACCGGGCTGACCCGGATCCCGGCCGCGCGGGCGGCGCGCACCAGCTTGAAGCCGGGGTCGCTGACCAGCGGGGTGCCGGCATCGCTGACGATGGCCAGCGACTCGCCCTCGCGCAGGCGCGCGACGATACGCTCGGACATGGCGTCTTCGTTGTGGTCGTGCAGGGCCAGCAGCGGACGGTCGATGCCGAAGTGGCCGAGCAGCTGGCGGGTGTGGCGGGTGTCTTCGGCGCAGATCGCGGCCACGCCACGCAGCACCTCCTGCGCACGCGGCGACAGGTCGGCCAGGTTGCCGATCGGCGTGGCGACCACGTGCAGGGTTCCAGGGGAGGTCATCGACGGTATTCCGTAGGGCAAAGGGTAGAATCGTAGCGTTTTTAACGGTCCGCCCCGGCGGGCCCCGTCCAATGGATCTGAAATGAACAAGCGTGTTGCAAGGATCTCCGCCCTGTCGCTGATGGTGATGCTGGCCGCCGGTTGCGCCACCAGCAGCGTCACCCAGACCGCCTCGCCGACCCAGAGCGCGGCGCTGGCGTTGCTGGACCAGGGCAAGCCGCGCGAGGCGGCGCAGCAACTGGAAGCCGAGGCCGTCGGCGCCAGCGGTGCGCAGCGCAGCCGCCTGCTGGCCGCGTCCGCGTTCGGCTGGCATGACGCCGGCGATGACGCACGTGCGCGCACGCTGCTGGCGCAGGTCACCGCGCGGCATCTCGGCGGCGAAGACCGCGCCCGCTTCGCGCTGCTGACCGGCGAGCTGGCGGTGATCGACAAGCAGGCCGCGCAGGCGCTGCAGGCCCTGGGCGACAGCCCGCAAGGCCTGCCCCAGCCGCTGCAGACCCGCTGGCTGCTGGCACGCGCCGCCGCACTGGAAGGCACCGGCGACCTGTTCGGCGCTGCCGCCGACCGCGCACGCGCCGATGCCAGCCTGACCGGCACCCCGCGCAGCGAGAACCAGCGCGCGATCGTGCGCCTGCTGGCCGCACTCGACGACGCCACGCTGAAGGGCCGCACCGCGGCGCTGCCGGCGGGCGATCCGCTGTACAACTTCGCCGGCCGCGCCCTGATCAGCCGCGGCCTGGCGCTGCCGCGCGCGTTCGACCGCGACGCGCAATGGGGCTTTGACACCAGCAAGCGCCCGCCGGCCGAACGCGATGGCTATCGCCCGCCGATCAAGCTGGGCGTGCTGCTGCCGCTCAGCGGCAACCTGGCCACCGCCTCGGCGCCGGTGCGCGACGGTCTGCTGGCCGGCTACTACGCCGAAACCCGCCGCCGCCCGGAACTGCGCTTCTTCGACACCGCCGGCACTGCCGCCGGCGCCAATGCCGCCTACGACAAGGCAGTGAGCGCCGGGGTGGATTACGTGGTCGGCCCGCTGGGGCGCGACGAAGTTAGCGCCGTGTTCGCACGCGGCCAGCTGGCGGTGCCGGTGCTGGCGCTCAACCGCCCCACCGACAACAAGGCACCGCCCAGCGGCAGCGCCGGCTTCTCGCTGGCGCCGGAAGACGACGGCATCATGGCCGCCGAATACCTGCTCGCGCGCGAGCGCCGCAATGTGCTGATCGTCGGCACCAGCGACGACAACGGCAAGCGCACCATCAAGGCCTTCCGCGACCGCTTCAGCGAACGCGGCGGCACCATCGCCGGCAGCATCAGCGTGGCCGAGGTGCCGGGCGACATCGGTGCGCAGCTGCGCAACTACGGCACCGCCGATGCGGTGTTCCTGGCAGTGCGTGGCAACACCGCGCGCGCGCTGGCGCCGCAACTGGCCTTGAGCGGGTTCGCCGGCAAGTCGCGCGTGGGAACCTCGCAGCTGGTGGCCGGCACCGGCAAGGTCGAAGACGACCTGGCCCTGGACGGCATCGTCTACCCGAGCGAGACCTGGACCGCCCTGGGCGTGTCCGGGCTGCCGGCCTCCACCCAGGTCGCCAGCACGTTGCCCAGCGCACGCGGACCGGGTGCGCGCCTGTTCGCGTTCGGCTACGACGCCTGGAAGATCAGCGCGTATCTGGAAAAGCTCGCCACCGGCACCGATGGCGGCCTGCGCGGCGCCACCGGCACCCTGCATCTGGACGGCTTCGGCAACGTGCTGCGCACCCCGGCCTGGTCCACCTTCAACGGTGGCCGCCCGGTGCCGATCGCCGACGGCCGCTGACGCCATGCCGGCAGCGCGTCAGCAACGTGGTGCGGCGGTGGAAGCGGCCGCCCGCGCACTGCTGGAGCAAGCCGGGCTGCGGCTGGTGGTGGGCAATGCCAGCTACCGCGGCGGCGAACTGGATCTGGTGATGCGCGACGGACAGGCGCTGGTGTTCGTGGAGGTGCGTTATCGCCGCGACAACCGCTTCGGCGGTGGCGCGGCATCGGTGGATGCGCGCAAGCGCCGCAAGCTGGTGCTGGCCGCGCAACTGTTCCTTGCCTATCACCCGGCACTGGCGACACTGCCGTGCCGCTTCGACGTGGTCGAAGCCAGCGGCGAGCCGCCGGTGCTGAACTGGATCCGCGACGCCTTCCGCGCCGACGACTGCTGACAACGGCCCACGCGCGATGCCCACCATCATCACCCACGCCGCCGTGCCGCTGGCGCTCTGGTGCGCCAGTGAACGCGGCCGCCTGTCGCCACGCCTGCTCGCTGCCGGCATCGTCGCGGCGATGTTGCCGGACGCCGATGTGCTGGCGTTCGCGTTGCATGTTCCGTACGCCGATGCGTTCGGCCATCGCGGCGCCAGCCACTCGTTGCTGTTCGCCGTGCTGATTGCGCTGCTGGGCGGTGTTGCGCATCGCCTGTTGCGTGCGGACGCGCTGCAGGCAGCAACGTTCTTGTTCGTCTGTGCCGCCTCGCATCCGCTGCTGGATGCGATGACCTCCGGCGGATTGGGCGTTGCGCTGGCCTGGCCATGGAGCGAGGCACGCTGGTTCGCACCGTGGCGGCCGATCCGCGTGTCGCCCTTGGTCAATGGTTTCTTCAATGCGCGCGGCCTGGCCACGCTGCTCTCCGAGCTGCGCTGGGTCTGGCTGCCGCTCACCGCCGCCGCGCTGGGATGGAGATGCATCCAGCGCGCGGCACCACAGGATCACCTGTCATGACCGATGTGCTTCCCACTGCCCTGGCCGACTTGCTGGCCGCGCGGCTTGGCCCCGATGGCTGGCTGACCGGCGCCGACGCGCGGCGCCGCCATGGCGAAGACGATTCGCGCAGCTGGGCCTTGCCCGCCGCCGTCGCCCTGCCGCGCGATACCGAGGAGGTGGTGGCGATCGTGCAGGCCTGTCGCGCCCATGGCGTGCCGATCGTGGCGCGTGGCGCGGGCACCGGCACCACCGGTGCGGCAGTGCCGTTTTCCGGCGGCGTGGTGGTGTCGATGGCGCGCATGAATCGCATCGTGGCCTTGCGCCCGGAAGACCGCTGCGCCGTGGTGCAACCGGGCCTGCTCAACGGCGAACTGCAGCAGGCCCTGCAGCCGCACGGCCTGTTCTGGCCACCGGATCCGTCCAGCGCGGACATCTGCAGCGTCGGCGGCAACCTGGCCACCAATGCCGGCGGCCCGCGCGCGGTGAAATACGGCGCCACCCGCGACAATGTGCTCGGCCTGGTCGCTGTGACCGGCACCGGCGAGGTGATCCGCTGCGGCGGTGCATACACGAAGAATTCCACCGGTTACGACCTGACGCATCTGCTGGTCGGCAGCGAAGGCACCCTGGCGATCATCGTCGAGGCGACCTTGAAGCTGACACCGCGTGCGATCGCACAAGCCGGTTTGCGCGCGCTGTATCGCGACGCGGCCAGCGCCGCGGCAGCGGTGTCGCGCATCATGGCGCAACCGACCACGCCGACAATGCTGGAATTCATGGATGCCAGTGCGATTGCGCTATTGCGCCGCAACGGCAGCGATGTCCCCGAGGCCGGCGCGATGCTGCTGATCGAAGCCGATGGCGATCACGACACCCTGCCCTACGCGCTGCAGGCCTTGCACGCTGCGGCCGAGGGCGAGGGCGCGTTGAGCCTGGACGTGGCCGCCGATGGCAGCGCGCGCGACAAGCTGTGGGCGGCACGCCGCGCACTGTCGCCGGCGCTGCGCACGATCAAGCCCGGCAAGATCAACGAAGACGTGGTGGTGCCGGTCTCGCGCATCCCCGAGCTGGTGGCCGGCGTGGAAGCGCTTGCGGCCGAATTCGCCTTGCCCATCGTCGCTTTCGGCCATGCCGGCAATGGCAACCTGCACGTCAACATCATGTACGACCCGGCCGATGCCGACGAAGACGCACGCGCCCATGCCGCATTGCCGCGCCTGTTTGCGCTGGTGCTGGCGCTGGAAGGCACGCTCTCCGGCGAGCACGGCATCGGCGTGGCCAAGCGCGATTTCATGGCCCAGGCCTTCAGCGCACCGACGCTGGCGGCGATGCGCGCGATCAAGGCCGCGCTGGATCCGGACGGGATCCTGAATCCGGGCAAGGTGTTGCCACCGCTCGAGTGACGCTGCCGCCTCAGCGCGTCACCCCGATGAAGCGCAGCCCCACCCCCGGTTCGGTGACGATGTAATGCGGGGCGGCGGCATCGTCGTGCAGCTTCTGGCGCAGCTTGCCGACCAGGATGCGCAGGTAATGGGTGTCGTCTTCATGGGTGGGGCCCCACACCTCGCGTAGCAGCTGCGGCTGGGTGACCACGCGGCCGGCATGCTTGAACAGCAGCGCGAGCAGGGCGTATTCCTTGCGACTCAAGGGCACCGCCTCGCCATCGAGGGTGACCTCGCGCAGGCCCAGATGGATGTGCAGGCGGCCGTCGTCGAACACGCTCTCCTCCACCGTGCTGCCGGTGCCGGCCTGGCGCAGCAACGCGCGGATGCGCGCCATCAGTTCCTGCACGCCGAACGGCTTGGTGACGTAGTCGTTGGCGCCGGCATCGAGCGCGGCGACCTTTTCGGTTTCGCCGGCGCGCACGGTGAGCATGATCACCGGCACGCTGGACCACTGGCGGATCTCGCGCAGCACCTCGTGGCCGTCGCGATCGGGCAGGCCGATGTCCAGCACCACCAGTTCGGCGCCCTGCCCGGCCAGCATGGCCAGGCCTTCCTCGGCGGTGCCGGCCTGCAGCACGCGATACCCCTGTGCGCGCAGGCTGATGTCGAGAAAACGGCGGATCTGCGGCTCGTCGTCGACGATCAGCACGCGGGCAGGCGGGATGGCAGTGGGGTCAGTCGGCATCGGGGCGAGGTGGCGCGGCGGGAACGAGCAACGGCAGCGTAATGCGGATCGTGGTGCCGTGACCATCGGCGCCGGCCAGCGCCTCCACGCTGCCGCCATGCGCGCCGATCATGCCCTGGCAGATGGTCAGGCCCAGCCCGGTGCCATGGCGGCCGCGGTCGCCACGCTCCACGCTGTAGAACATGTCGAAGATGCGTGCGCGCTCGTCCTCGGGAATGCCGGGGCCCTGGTCGCCGATATCGATCTGCAGGGCGCCGGCCTGCAGCCGCGCCTGCACGGTGACGGCCACGCCGGCTGGCGAGAATTTCGCCGCATTCTCCAGCACGTTGAAGATGGCCTGCTCCACCAGTGCCGGGTGCACCCAGATCGCCGGCAGGTCGGCGGCCAGCTCCAGTTGCAGCCGTACTGCCGGCTGGTAGCGCTGCAGCCGCCGCGTGGCCGAGCCGATCAACTCGTCCACGCCGATCCAGTCGCGCTTCAAGGTCAGCCCGGTATGGCCGAGCCGGGTCATGTCGAGCAGGTTCTGGATGTAGCGATCCAGCCGCTCGCCTTCCAGCTGGATGGTGTCCAGCAGGCTGTGGCGGTCCTGCGCGTCCATCGCATCGCCGTAGCTGGCCAGGCTGCTAGCCGAGCCGATCATCGAGGCCAGCGGCGAGCGCAGATCGTGCGAGACCGAGGACAGCAATGCCGAGCGCAGGCGCTCGGTTTCGCCACTGACGCGCGCGCCCTCCAGATCGGCGACCAGGCGCGTGCGCAGCGCCGCCTGGCCGATGTCCTCCACCATCGCTTCGGCCAGCCGACGTTGCTCCAGGCCGGGCCGCTGCACGCTCTGACGAAAGCGCAACGCGGCCACGCCCAGGCTGCCACGTTCGTGCCGCACCGGCAGGCACCACCACTGCGCGCCGGCCAGCGTATCGGTGAAGTGGCCGGCCGGCTGCCCGTGGCGCTGGGTCCACTCCGCCGCGCTGCGATCGAGTGCGCCGAAGCTGGCCGGCGCATCGCTTTCGCGTTGCTCCAGCCGCAACCAGGCCTCGGCATCCAGTGCAGTGGCCAGCGCACGGCGGCCGGCTTCCAGCACCTGCCCCAGGTCGGCGGCGGTGCTGAGCTCGCGGGCCAGCGCCTGCAGTGCATTGGCATGCGCGTTGGCGGCGCGCAGGGCCAGCACCTGGCTGCGCAGGCGCGAGGCCAGGCGGCCGGCGACCAGCGCGGCGATCAGGAACAGGCATACCGTCACCACGCCCTGGCGCGCGCTGATGTGCAGGGTGAAGCGCGGTTCGATGAAGAAGAAGTTGTAGGCGACAAAACTCAGCAGCGCGGCGATCACCGCGGCGGCCATGCGTGTGCGCGAGGCCACCAGCACCACCGCGACGATGAACACCATCGACAGGTCGTCGATGTCGGTCCAGCGCTGGATCACCCACGCCACCGCGACCGCCGCAGCGGCGGCGATCGCCGCGAAGGCCAGGTCGTAGCGCTGCAGCCACTGGCGCGGATTGCGCCAACGCTGGCGCGCGCGTGCGCGCGCATCGGCGGAGCTGACGATGACCAGTTCGTAATGCGCGCCACGCTGCAGCAGTTGCTGGGTCAGCGTGCGGTTGAACATGCGCGCCAGCGGACGCTCGCGCGTGCGCCCCAGCACCAGCGTGGACACGCCGTTTTGCGCAGCGAAATCCAGCAATGCCTGCGCGACGTTGGCGCCATGCAGCAGCGCGGTATCGCCACCCAGGCGACGTGTCAGTGCGAACGCGCGGTCGATCTCCAGCTGCCAGGCGGCATCGGCCACGGTGCGTGTCTGCACGGTGACCACCGTCCACGGCGCATCGCGCCGCTCGGACAGCCGCCGCGCCACCCGCACCAGATAATCCGAGCCGCCACGCCCATCGATGGCCACCACCACGCGGCGACGCAAGGCGGCGGTGCCGGGCAGGCCGCGCGCGGCCTGGGTGTCGCGCAGATCGCTGTCGACGCGGTCGGCCGCGGTCTGCATCGCCAGCTCGCGCAGGGCGGTGAGGTTGGAGGGCGAGAAGAACGCCTGCAAGGCCTGCGTGGCCTGTTCGGGCAGATACACCTTGCCCTGCTGCAGGCGTTCGATCAGTTCGCGTGGCGGCAGATCCACCAGCACGATGTCGCGCAGGCGATCGAACACCGCATCGGGCACGGTCTCGGACACGCGCACCCCGGTGATGCGCAGCACAATGTCGTTGAGGCTTTCCAGATGCTGGATGTTGACCGTGGTGTAGACATCGATGCCGGCATCGAGCAGTTCCACGATGTCCTGCCAGCGCCGCTCGTGCCGGCTGCCCGGCACGTTGCGATGGGCCAGCTCGTCGATCAGCGCCAGCTTCGGCTTGCGCGCCAGCAAGGCGTCCAGGTCGAGTTCTTCCAGCTGCCGGCCCTGGTAGTTGATGCGGGTGCGCGGCAGCAGCGGCAGGCCATCCAGCAGTGCCGCGGTTTCGCTGCGGCCATGGGTTTCCACCACTCCGGCCACCACGTCCATGCCCTGGCGCAGGCGCTCGCGCGCCCGCGACAGCATGGCGTAGGTCTTGCCCACCCCGGGCGCCGCGCCCAGAAACACGGTCAGGCGCCCGCCATGTTCGCGCTGCAGTTCGCCGATCAGCGCGTCGGCTTGTTGGGTGCGGGCGTCGATCATGGAGGCCGGGATTGGGGAGTCGGGATTGGGGATGTGTGGAGCCTACCGCGAGCTGACAGATCTAGCGTTGTGGCTTTGACCCATTCCCGATTCCCGACTCCCCATTCCCGGCGCGATCCAGCGCCAGGTTCAGCGCCAGCACATTCACCCGCGGCTGCCCGAGCAGGCCGAACTGTGGCGATTCGGTGGCGGCCTGGACCAGCGCGGCGACCCGTTGCTCCGGCCAGCCGCGCGCGGTGGCGACGCGGCGCAGTTGCACCTGCACCGCGGCCGGGCTCAGGTGTGGGTCCAGGCCACTGCCAGACTGGGTCAGCAATTCGCCGGGAACTGCCTCCGGCGCGATGCGGTCGCGTGCCGCCACCTCGGCGCGCGTGGCGGCGATGCGGGTCTGCAGGTCTGGATTGGAACGCGCCTGGTTGCTGCCGGCCGCCGCGGTCGGGTCGTACTTGGCGGCCGAGGGGCGTGGCTGGAAGTAGCGCGCATCGGCAAACGGCTGGGCCACCAGGGCCGAGCCGACCACACGCGCGTCATCGCGCAGCAGCGAGCCGTGTGCCTGCACCGGGAACAGCGCGCCGGTGATGCCGGTGGCGACCAGCGAATAGCTCAGGCCCAGACCCAGCAGGATGAACAGCGCCAGCATCACTGCCCCGCGCAGGGCGCCGTCGTCGCACAACGGCAGCGCAGCGGGTGTACCGGTTTTCGAAGAAATCGTCATGACTCAGTTCCCCAGGGTGGCGACAAGCGCCAGGTCGATCAGCTTGATGGCGGCAAACGGCAGCAACACGCCGCCCACGCCGTACATCAGCATGTTCCGGCGCAGCAGGGCCGTGGCGCTGGATGGACGAAAGCGCACGCCGCGCAAGGCCAGCGGGATCAATGCCGGGATGATCAACGCATTGAAGATCAAGGCCGCCAGCACCGCATGCCGCGGGTTGGACAACTGCATCACGTTGAGCGCGGCCATCGACGGAATCGCCGCGGCAAACAACGCCGGCAGGATCGCGAAATACTTGGACACGTCGTTGGCCAGCGAGAACGTGGTCAGCGCACCGCGCGTGATCAGCTGCTGCTTGCCCACTTCGACCACCGCCAGCAGCTTGGCCGGATCCGAATCCAGGTCCACCATGTTGCCGGCCTCCTTGGCCGCCTGCGTCCCGGAGTTCATTGCCAGGCCCACGTCGGCCTGGGCCAGCGCCGGCGCATCGTTGGTGCCGTCGCCCACCATCGCCACCAGCCGCCCGCCGGCCTGCTCGGCGCGGATGCGGGCCAGCTTGTCTTCCGGGCGCGCCTGGGCGATGTAGTCGTCCACGCCGGCTTCGGCGGCAATCGCGGCGGCGGTGAGCGGGTTGTCGCCGGTGATCATCACCGTCTTGATGCCCATCGCACGCAGCTGCGCGAACTTCTCCTTGATGCCTTGCTTGACCACGTCGCTCAGCTCGACAACGCCCAGCACATGCCGGCCTTCGGCCACCACCAGCGGTGTGGCGCCGCCGCGTGCGACTTCTTCGATACGTCCCTGCAATTCCGGTGACACCGTCGCGCCCATGCCCTGCACATACGCCACGATCGAATCGCCAGCGCCCTTGCGGATGCTGCGCCCGGCCAGATCCACGCCGGACATGCGGGTTTGCGCGGTGAAGGCGATGAAATGCGCGCCCTCCGGCTCGACAGCCACGGCACCCTGCTGGCGCGCCAGCTTGACGATGGACTTGCCTTCCGGCGTCGGGTCGGCCAGCGAGGCGAGCATGGCCGCATCGCGCAGTTGCGCACGGTCGATACCGGCCAGCGGATGGAACGCGGTGGCCTGGCGGTCGCCGTAGGTGATGGTGCCGGTCTTGTCGAGCAACAGCACGTCCACGTCGCCGGCCACTTCCACCGCCTTGCCGGATTTGGCCAGCACATTGGCCGACAGCGCGCGGTTCATGCCGGCGATGCCGATGGCCGGCAACAGCCCGCCGATGGTGGTTGGAATCAGGCATACCAGCAGCGCGATCAACAACAGCGGATCCAGCATGACCCCGACGAAACCGGCAATTGCCGGCAACGAGGCGACCACGATCAGGAAGGTCAGCGTCATCGCCGCCAGCAACAAGGTAAGCGCGATTTCGTTCGGCGTCTTCTGCCGGTTGGCGCCTTCCACCAGGGCGATCATGCGATCGAGAAAACTCTGCCCCGGTTCGGCGGTGACCTTGAACACGATCTCGTCGGAAAGCACGCGCGTACCGCCGATCACGCCACTGCGATCGGTGCCGGCCTCGCGCAGCACCGGTGCCGATTCGCCGGTCACCGCCGCTTCGTTGATCGTTGCAACACCGCGCACGATTTCGCCATCGGCCGGGACGAACTCGCCTTCGGACACCATCACGTAGTCGCCCGGGCGCAGCTCGGCCGCCGGCACGCGGGTCTCGCGGCCGCCGAGTGCGGTTTCCACCCGGCGCGCGACCAGATCCTTGCGCGCACGGCGCAGCGATGCGGCCTGTCCACGCCCGCGCGCTTCGGCGATGGCCTCGGCAAAGTTGCCGAACAGCACGGTCACGAACAGGATCGCCGTCACCGCCCAGCCGAACCCGGCATTGCCATGCCCGCTGGCGGTGATCACCGCCGCCAGCACCGTGCCGCCCATCACCACCGCCATCACCGGGCTGCGCAGCAGATGCCGCGGCGCCAACTTGCGGAAGGCTGCGCGCATCGCCGCCACCAGCACGGCGGCGTCGAACAACGCTGCGTCACCGCGCTCGCGTTTTTCAGTCGTATCGATCGTAGACATTGCTCAAACTCTCAGGACGCCGCCAGGGCGAGGTGTTCAGCGATAGGACCCAGCACCAGCGCGGGCATGAATTGCAGCACGGTGAGCACCAGCACGATCGCCATCAGGGTCAGCGCGAAGGTCGGTGTTTCGACCTGCAGGCTGCCGGCCGATTCGGGCGCACGCCGCTTCACCGCCATGCGCGCGGCCACCATCAGCGGCAGGATCAACGCGGGGTAGCGGCCCAATGCCAGCACCACCGAGCAACTCAGGTTCCACCAGTACGTGGCATCGCCCAGCCCCTCGAAACCGGAGCCATTGTTGGCAAAGGCCGAGGTGTACTCGTAGAACACCTGGCTGATCGCGTGGAAGCCGGGATTGGAATTGGCCGTCAATGCAGGCACCGCCAGTGCCACCGCGGTGAAGCCCAGCACCACCAACGGCTGCAGCAGGATCAGCAGCGCAAGCAGCTGCACCTCGCGCGCTTCGATCTTGCGGCCGAACAGCTCCGGCGTGCGCCCGGTCATCAAACCGGCCAGAAACACGCTCAGCAGCAGATACACCACGAACTGCTGCAAACCGCAGCCGACGCCGCCCCAGATCGCGTTGATCAGCATGTCCACCAGCGTGACCAGGCCGCTCAACGGCGCCAGCGAATCGTGCATCGCGTTGACCGAGCCGTTGGAGGTCTGCGTGGTCAACGCCGCCCATAACGCGGACGCATCCGCGCCGATGCGCACCTCCTTGCCTTCCATCAGGGCAGGCGAGCTGGCGCTGGCCGAATGCGCTTCGGACCACAGCAACAGTGCGGTGGACGCGGCCGACATCGTCAGCATGGTGCCCAATACCAGGGCGGTGAGACGTTTGCGCCCGGTCAGGTAGCCGACCATGAACACCACGCTCATCGGCAACAGCACCAGCGCCAGCGTCTCCAGCAGATTGCTCAGCGGCGTGGGATTTTCCAGCGCCACCGAACTGTTGGGGCCGTACCAGCCGCCGCCATTGGTGCCAAGCTGCTTGACCGCGACCATCGCCGCAACCGGCCCGACCGGTATGGTCTGCTTGGGCATGCCGGCACTGCTGTCCAGCGGTGCGGCAGTGGCCGCACCCTGCAACGTGGAGGGCACGCCCTGCCAGCCAAGCAGCACCGTCCACAGCAGGCACAACGGCAGCAGGACGCGCACGCTGGCGCGGATCACATCGGCCCAGTAATTGCCGACATCCGCGTCCGGCAGGTCCTCCACGCCGGAACCCGACGGCTGCCGTCCCTGGCGCGGCATGCCCAGCTCCGGCTCGTCCGGCCCAGCCGCCAGCGACTTGGCGCCCGCCGCCGCATGAGGCAGCAGCGAGGCATCGGACACCGTTGCGGCACCTCGCCCACCGAACAATGCACGCAAGGTCGCCACCGCCAACGCCAGGCCCATCATCGGCGTCACCACCTGCAGGCCGACGATGCCGGTCATCTGCGCCAGATACGACAACTGCGCCTGGCCCGAGTAATGCTGCTGGTTGGTGTTGGTGACGAACGACACCATGGTGTGCAACGCGGTATCCCAGCGCATGTTCGGGACGGCGTCCGGGTTGAACGGCAGCCACGCCTGGGTCATGAACACCGCCCAGGTCAGCAGGCCGACCACCAGGTTGCTGAGCAAAAACGCCACTGCATAGCCGCGCCACGACATGCCCTGCTGCGGGCGGGTGCCGAGCAGTGCATACAGCGGCCGTTCGATCCAGCCGAACAGCGCATCGCCACGCATCGGGGCGCCGCGCATCACCGCCGCCAGATAGCGGCCAAGCGGCCAGGCCAGCACAATGGCCAGCGCATAGACAAGGAGAGTTTCAATCATTGGAGCGCACTCGCATCAGAAGTCTTCGGGGCGCAGGACCACGTACAACAGGTACGCAGCGGCAACGAGCACGGCCACGCCGCACAACAGGGACAACCAGGCAGGCATGTCGGCTACTCCCCGAGACGCGCGCAACGCGGCGCGATGGAGACGGTGTGCGGCGGCGCATGCAGCATCTGCGGGCCGACGAGGCAAAGCGCTGCCGCACCGCACGCGCAGCGGCGATGGAGCAGACAGGTCAAGGGATGCATCGGAATCGTCCAGGGCGGAACCGCTCCGCCAACCTGCGCAGTGTCTTCCCCGGCTACGTAAAGTCGCTATGGACCTGCGACAGCCCTCGCGTAAATTCCGCATAAATGCTGCGCAGCGACGGTGTGCAGTCGGGTATCCCGACCATGCAGCCGTTCCAGGCAACCACGACTTCTGGCTCATCCACACCCTCCGGCGCCAACTCAGGACGACCAGCTTTTGAGTCAGGGGCGTTATGAAGCTGTAGCAACGCTCTGCCGGTCGAGGGCGCGGCGCTCATCTGAAAAGCTGTCTGTCGTGCGGTGTGCATCAGACCCGGAGCCGATGCTTCAATGATCGAACAAGGCGCATCCAGCACCGCTCTACCATGCACACCGACCAACTCGATAGGTCCTTGCCCGCCCATCGTCGCGGGACCTTACGCGGCATGGATGCCGCGTAAGAGCCTACAGGGACGTACTTGCGGCGTGTCCCGCGATGGTGGGCGGGCAAGGGCCCCGCAGCAAACTCGCAGCATCGAGGGCGCGGCGCCCTCACCGCTTGCGGGACACGCCGTGAACCCGTCCCTGGGGGCTCGGTGGCGGCATCCATGCCGCCACACGGTCCCGCAACCGGCAAGGACACCGCACCAGACAAGTGGTCGGCGCTCATCTAAAAAAGCTGTCTCTCATGCGGTGTGCATCAGACCTGTAGCCGATGCTTCAATGATCGAACAAGGCGCATCCAGCACTGCTCTTCCATGCACACCGACCAACTCGATAGGTCCTTGCCCGCCCACCGTCGCGGGACCTTACGCGGCATGGATGCCGCGTAAGAGCCTACATGGACGTACTTGCGGCGTGTCCTGCGATGGTGGGCGGGCAAGGGCCCCGCAGCAAACTCGCAGCATCGAGGGCGCGGCGCCCTCACCGCTTGCGGGACACGCCGTAAACCCATCCTGGGGCCTCGGTGGCGGCATCCATGCCGCCACACGGTCCCGCAACCGGCAAGGACACCGCACTAGGCAGTTGCTCGGCGCTCATCTGAAAAGCTGTCTCTCGTGCGGTGTGCATCAGACCTGGAGCCGATGCTTCATGGTGGAACAAGGCGCATCCAGCACTGCTCTTAGCCATGCACACCGACTATCTGGACTGGTCCTTGCCCGCCCACCGTCGCGGGACCTTACACGGCATGGATGCCGTGTAAGAGCCTACATGGACGTACTTGCGGCGTGTCCTGCGATGGTGGGCTGGCAAGGGCCCTGCAGCAAACTCACAGCGTCGAGGGGGCGCGGCGCCCTACCACTCGCGGAACAGGCAGCAACTCCGCAGTTGAAGACTCCCACATATGCGGCCTGTCAACGGAACGCTCACTGCCGCTGCACTAACGTGCCGGCGTCATCCATCAGAGTCCTTGCACATGCCTGTCAGCTACTCGATCAGCCTGCCCGACCCCAAGCTCGCCCGTGGCGGCGATGCGAGCGTGAGCTTCACCGCCCATGGTGCCGAGGCCTTTGCCGAACAGTTGCAGGCCGCCTTGCGTGATCCGGCCTGGTTCGATCGCTGGCGCCTGCTGCAGGCCGACCCGGATGCGGTGGACCCCAGCCTGGGCGTCACCGATCCCTCGGCGACGGTGACCGGCAAGCAGGGCGACCTGCGGATCGACCTGGTCGCCACCACCAGCATCCCCGGCGACCTGCTCAAGCAGCGCATGCAGGCCCTGGCCGGACACCACTGGGAACTGCGCGACGTGCGTTGACTCTATTGCCGCCGTGCGTACAGCGCGGCGGCATTTCGCTCAGGTCGGTGCACTGTGTGCCACCCGCCGCGGCCAGCGCCATTTCAGATTCACCGCCAGCGTGCCAACCACGATCAGCGCCAGGCCCAACCACTGCACCGGCACCAATGCGTGGCCGTAGAGCAGATAGTCCAGCAATAGCGTCACCAGCGGATACACGAACGCCAGCACCGCGATCGTGGCCACATGCAGATGGCGATAGGACGAATAGAACAGCACATAGACGATGCCGCTGTGGATCACGCCCAGGCCCACCAGCCACAGCCAATGCAGGCCCGGATGCAATGCCGCGCCGCTGGAAAACCCGGCCAGCAGGAACGTGCCGACCCAGCACTGCACGGTCACCACCGCCAGCGGCCGTTCACGGCTGATGCGACGCGACATCAGCAACGAGGCGCCGCACAGTAACGCTGCCAACAGCGTGAGCGCAATGCCGATCAGGTAGCCACGATCGGCCGCCTGCCACAAGCGTGCCGGATCTGCCGAGCAGGCCACGCCGACGAATGCCAGCAGCGTCCAGCCCAGATCGGCACGCCGCGTGCGCTCGCCCTGCAACAATGCGGCCAGGAGCAGCATCACGAACGGGAACACGTGGTAGACCATGGTCGCCACGCCGATCGACGAGCGCGCCATCCCCGCGAACAATGCCACCCAGTTCAACACCAGCAGCACGCCGCTGATGGTGGCATCACGCAACAGCGCACGCTCGCGCCACAGTCCTCGCAGCTGCCCACCGATCACCCCGCATACGCTGAGAAACAGCGCGCCGAACAGGCAGCGATAGAACACCGCCGTCACCGGATCCTGCCCGCTTTCGTGCACGAATACGCCGACCGATCCGATCAACACTTCGGCAACCAGCAATTGCCAGATCGCACGTCGCCCAGCGCCGGCCGATGCCGCTTGCACATACACGGGCGTGCTCATGGCGTAATGGTTCCCTGCAGATACTGGACGGCACTGCCGCGCACGTAGACGTGCTGCGGTACGACCCGGCACTGCAGTTGGCCGCCCCGCGCAAGGCCCTGCAGCGCAGTGAGCCACGTGCTGACCAGCCGCTGTGCCCAGCGTGGTGCATGCGCAGCATCGATCGATTGGGTGAGCGGCCCCTCGCCAACGCCATCGGAAGGGCAGAAATAGCGGGCAACAGCAAACGCAGCAAGCAGCACGGCCAACCTCACAGAAGGGAACACACACCCGACGTACTCACCGGGCACGCCCAGTCTGCAACGTGCCACACGACCATGACAGATTCAGATACGCTGCAAATCGACCAATACAGATGGGAGGCGCCCGCGGATGCTGCTGTATGAATCGC
Source organism: Xanthomonas sp. BRIP62418 (assembly GCF_003993495.1). NCBI lineage: Bacteria > Pseudomonadati > Pseudomonadota > Gammaproteobacteria > Lysobacterales > Lysobacteraceae > Xanthomonas > Xanthomonas sp. BRIP62418. Next base: position 26,765 of record NZ_QEZG01000047.1, on the reverse strand, counting down.
TGGCCACGCAGCTGCGGCAGCAGATCGAAGGCGGCACTCTGCGTGCCGGCGAGCGCCTGCCCTCGATCCGGCAACTGGCCGCCAACCACGGCATCAGCACCGCCACCGCCGTGCAGGCCTGCCTGCAACTCGAACGCGAAGGCCGCGTGCAGGCGCGCCCGCGCTCGGGCTACTTCGTGCGCAGCACGGCGTCTGCATTACCGGCCACAGCCCCCCTCCCGCGTCGGCGCAAACCGGGCATGGTCGACAACCCGGCCTTGCAGCGCGTGCTCCAAACCCTGGCGCGTACCGACCTGGTGCCGCTGCACACCGCCACGCCCGCGCCTGCGCTGTTGCCCACCGCGCACCTGGCCGCAGCCCTGGCGCGGCAGTTGCGTCGCCAGCGCACGGCTGCGTTGGATTACGCACCGCCGCAGGGCCACGCCGCACTGCGCCGCCAGATCGCACAGCGGTATGCACACTGCGCAACCACCGTCGATGCCGACGAAGTGGTGATCACCGCCGGCGCGATGGAAGCGATCAGCCTTGCGCTGCGCACGCTCACCGCGCCAGGCGATGTGGTGCTGGTCGAAACACCCACTTATCACGGCATACTGCAGGCGGTGGCTGCACTGCGCCTCAAGGTGCTGGAGGTACCCAATCGCCCCGGTCACGGTATCGATGTCGCACGTGTGGATGCGCTGCTGCAGCGCACCCCGGTGCGTGCGGCAGTGCTGATCCCCAACTTCAACAATCCAAACGGCAGCCTCACTCCCGACAGCGCCAAGCGCGCATTGCTCGACAGCTGCGCCCGCCATGGCACGGTGGTGATCGAAGACGACATCTATGGCGAACTGGATTGGTCGGGCCAGCGCCCGCGCCCGCTGCGCCACTTCGACACCCATGCCAACGTGATCACCTGCGGCTCGTTCTCCAAGGTGCTGTCGCCCGGCTTGCGTGTGGGCTGGTTGCTCGGTGGCGACTGGACCGACGCCCTGGTACGCGCCAAGTACTTTTCCACTGTCGGCAGCGCCAGCCTGCCGCAACTGGCACTGGCTGATTATCTGGCGCAACACGATCTGGAACGGCACCTGCGCAAGCTGCGCCGCACCCTGGCCGACAACGGGCAGCGGCTGCGCGATGCGATCGTGCGGCATTGGCCGCAGGACACACGCGTGGGCGACCCGGCCGGCGGGTTATCGCTATGGCTGCAATTACCCGACGCCGGCAGCGGCCAGGCCCTGTTCGAAGCCGCGCTGGCAGAACGCATCGGCACCTCGCCCGGCCATCTGTACTCCAGCCGTGGCGACTACGCAGATCACCTGCGCCTGACCTGTGGCCAGCCGTGGAGCGATACGCTGGAGCGCGCGATGCGGCGGCTGGGCAAGCTTGCGGCGCAGGTGGCGCGTTAGCCGTTCTTGGTGGTTCGCATCAACTTGCGCGCTGGCTGGACGCGCGGTCATCCAGGCAACGTCGTCATGCCCTGCTTGCACCATGCACAGCGACCATCCTGGCTGGTCCTTGCCCGCCCACCGTTGCGGGACCTTACGCGGCATGGATGCCGCGTAAGAGCCTACACGGACGTACTTGCGGCGTGTCCCGCGAGGGTGGGCGGGCAAGGGCCCCGCCGCCACGCGCAGATCGGCTGCTCTACAAGGCCAGCTACCCGCTCCACCGGGCGTCGCCCGTCCCTCATCCGCCAGTGAGCCCGTACCCCCATCCGCCCCTGCGGGGCACCTTCTCCCGAGGGGAGAAGGGAGCCAGGCCGCACGTCAGCCGTTTTACCAGCTGGCCTCCCCTCCGCCGGGCTTCGGCCCTCCCCTCATCCGCCCCTGCGGGGCTCCTTCTCTCGGGGGGGAGAAGGGAGTTCAGCTCGACACCTTACTCATGCCACGGCGCGCGCAATACGGCAGCGCGGCAACGCAACGCGATGCGCACCACCGCCATGCGCGGTCTCATGGCACGCAGCACCACCCGCTTGCCCAAAACGATCAACCACGCAACGCCGCGGCATGGTGTGCGATGTGCTCGCCGATAAAGCTGGCGATGAAGTAATAGCTGTGGTCGTAACCGGGCTGCAGCCGCACCGTGACCGGATAACCGGCGGCCTTGGCGGCCTGTTCAAACAGCGACGTCTTCAGCTGGTTTTCGAGGAATTCATCGCCATCGCCCTGGTCGATCAACAACGGCAGGCGCTCCTGTGCCTGTGCGATCAGCGCAGTGGCGTCGTACGCTTTCCACGCTGCGCGGTCCGGCCCCAGATACTGGCCAAACGCTTTCTCGCCCCATGGCACCAGGCTGGGCGCGACGATCGGCGAGAACGCCGACACGCTGCGATAGCGGCCCGGATTCTTCAATGCGATGGTCAGGGCGCCATGGCCGCCCATCGAGTGGCCGCTGATCGCGCGCGCACCGGTGGTGGCAAAGTGCGCTTCGATCAACGCCGGCAATTCGTTCACCACATAGTCGTACATGCGGTAATGCGCCGCCCACGGTTGCTCGGTGGCATCGACGTAGAAGCCGGCGCCCTTGCCGATGTCGTAGCCGTCCGCGTCGGCCACATCGTCGCCACGCGGGCTGGTGTCGGGGGCGACCAGGATCACGCCATGCTCGGCCGCGTACCGCTGCGCGCCGGCCTTGCTGATGAAGTTCTGTTCGGTGCAGGTCAGGCCGCTGAGCCAGTACAGCACCGGTAGCGGGCCATCGGCGGCCTGTGGCGGCAGATAGACACCCACCTGCATGCTGCAGTTCAAGCTCTGCGATTGATGCCGATAGACATCTTGCCAGCCGCCGAAGCAGGCATGGTGTTCGATACGTTCCATGAGATTCCTTCGATAAGAACCTGCGGCCGGCATGCGTGCCGGCCGCGGGGTTGGGCGATCAGTGCAGCAGGCCCTTCTTGCGTGCCACGTTGGCAGCCAGTGCATCCATCAATCCCGGCGACAGGCAGTCGTACGGGGTCAGCCCGAGCTCGTTGAGACGGGCGCGCACGCCGTCCATGGCAGCCGGCGGCGTGCCGGTTTCGATGATGGAGGACACGAACGCCGCAAAGCCCGGCGGCGACCAGCCCGACTGCTGCGACAACTCGGTATGGATGAAGTCCAGACCGTAAAACGCGTGTTCCTTGTCTTCGATGCGACCGAACATGTGCACACCGCAGCCGGTGCATGCATGCCGCTGGATCGCCGCAGTTTCGTCGACGACCTTGAGCTTTTCCGCATGCGCGGTCACCGTGACCTTGTCGCGCGGCACCACTGCAATCACCGAAAATGTCGCGCCTTCCGGCTTCCAGCATTTACTGCAGCCGCAGGCGTGGTTGTGCGCGGTCTGCGCAGCCACGTCCACGGTCACCTTGTCGCTGGCGCAGTGGCACGCAAGGGTTCCGCCCTGAAAACTTTCCGCACCTCCACGCGCTACACCACTGTCTACCGAAGGATGAATCGAGACGCTGGTCATCATGCCCCTCCCGGAGTATCGGGTACCACGTGCGCGGAAGCGGCCGCGCGCCGATTCTGGCCGTACGGTCAGAAATGAATCACGGTGCGGATCGACTTGCCTTCGTGCATCAGGTGGAAGGCCTCGTTGATCTCTTCCAGCGGCATGGTGTGGGTGATGAACGGGTCGAGATCGATCTCGCCCGTCATCGACTGCTCCACCATGCCCGGCAATTGGGTCCGTCCCTTGACACCGCCGAAGGCCGAGCCGCGCCACACGCGGCCGGTCACCAGCTGGAACGGACGGGTGCTGATTTCCTGGCCTGCACCGGCCACGCCGATGATGACGCTCTCGCCCCAGCCCTTGTGGCAGCACTCCAGCGCCGACCGCATCACATTGACGTTGCCGATGCACTCGAAGCTGAAGTCCACGCCGCCATCGGTCAACTCGACGATGACCTCCTGGATCGGCTTGTCGTAGTCCTTGGGGTTGATGCAGTCGGTGGCGCCCATGCTGCGCGCCAGGTCGAACTTGCCCGGGTTGGTGTCGATGGCCAGGATGCGCCCGGCCTTGGCCTGCACCGCGCCCTGGATCACCGCCAGACCGATGCCGCCCAGGCCGAACACCGCCACGCTTTCGCCCGGCTTGACCTTGGCGGTGTTGTGCACCGCACCGATGCCGGTGGTGACGCCGCAACCGAGCAGGCAGACCTTTTCCAGCGGCGCGTCCGGGTTCACCACGGCCAGCGAGATCTCCGGCACCACGGTGTACTCGCTGAAGGTGCTGCAGCCCATGTAGTGGTAGATCGGCTCGCCGTTGTAGGAGAAGCGCGTGGTGCCGTCGGGCATCAGGCCCTTGCCCTGGGTGGCGCGTACCGCCTGGCAGAGGTTGGTCTTGCCGGACAGGCAGAACTTGCACTTGCGGCATTCGGCGGTGTACAGCGGGATCACGTGATCGCCCACCTTGACGCTGGTCACGCCCTCGCCCACTTGCTCGACAATGCCGCCGCCTTCGTGGCCCAGCACGGACGGGAAGATGCCTTCCGGGTCGTCGCCAGACAGGGTGAATGCATCGGTGTGGCACACGCCGGTGTGGGTGATGCGGACCAGCACTTCGCCGGCCTTCGGCGGTGCGACGTCGATCTCGACGATTTCCAGCGGCTTGCCGGGTCCGAATGCAACTGCTGCACGGGATTTCATGTGATGGCGCTCCTGACGATGAGATTCAAGGACGGGCACGGCATGCGCCGGCCCGGTGGGAGTTCATTTGAGGTAGGACCGGACCAGCCCGAGCAACTCCTGCACCCGCTCGGCACGCTGCGCATCGGAAGCGGCGGCGTGGCCGAAGTCTTCGCGGATATGCGCTTCGAGCACCTGCGACATCAGTCCATTGACGGCACCCCGGATCGCGGCGATCTGCTGCAGGACAGGCGCACAGTCTGCTCCCGCCTCCAGCGCGCGCTCAAGGGCGTCGCATTGCCCGCGCAGGCGTCGCACGCGCGCAAGCGCCCGCTTTTTCTCCTGTGGCGAATGCGGCATGGCGCCCCCCGGCCAAATACTGGGGGGTAGTATATGGATCTGCTCGAAAAAAGCCACGCCTGCGAACACGCCTGCCCGAACAAAGCCCGGGCGGCCGCAGCCGGGACCGGGCGGCCGCCGCTACACCTTTCGCGTCAGCCATGGCGCTGCACGTCCATCCAGGCGCCTGCAGGTGATCGACGCGTTGTATCGGGGTGCTATGGATTCCGCGCGCCGGCAGCCGCCGTCGTCGCACTGCAGCACGGCACTGGCAGGCATGTGCAGGCGCGGCACGCAGTGTCAGCCCTCGTCGCGGTCCAGGCGCATGCTCTCCGACACCGGGAGTTCGATGGTGCAGCGCACCCCGTCCGGCCCCAGCACGTAGGTGGTCTCGGCCTGCAATTGGTATGGCAGCGCACGTTCGATCAACTCGCGGCCGTAGCCGGACCCTTGCGGCGCCTCGCCAGGCGCCGGCATGTGCACGCCGGTCTCGCTCCACTCGATGCGCAGGCGGGTGCCCTGGGCCGGACGCAGCAAGCGCCAACGCACCTGCAACTGTCCGCCGGCCTGTGCAAGCGCGCCGTACTTGGTGGCGTTGGTGGCCAGTTCGTGCAGGGCCAGCGCGAAGGTCTGCACGGTGCTGGAGCGCAGACGCACGCCGTCCGGGCCGTCCAGGGTGACGCGGTCGCCATGGCCGTGCGCATCAATCGCGCCCATCGCCGACAGCTCGGCCCGGATCAATTCATCGAACAGGATGCGATCGCCTTCGTTCAGGCGCGACAGCAGCCCCTGCACACGCGCCAGGGCGTCCAGGCGGTCGTTATAGATCAGCGTCAGCTCGGCGATGGTCGTGCTGCTGCGTTGCGTGCGATTGAAGACCACGCGCACCACCCCCATCAGATTGCGGGTGCGGTGCTGCAGCTCGGCCAGCAGCACCTGCTGGCGATCTTCCCACTGCCGTCGCCGGGTCACGTCCTGGCCGATCTTGAGATAGCCCAGCGGCTCGGCGCTGCCGTCGCGCAGCGGCCGCGTTGCGCCCTCGATGAACACGCGCCGGCCGTCCTTGCGTTGATGCCAGCGAACACTCGGCGCGCCGCCGGTGTAATGCGCCTGCTCGATCTCGCGCTGCGGCACGCCGGTGAGACGGTCTTCGGCCACGAAGGTCATTGCGATGTGCTGGCCGATCGCCTCCTCGGCGGTCCAGCCGAAGACCGCTTCGGCACCCGGCGGCCAGGTCTGGATATGCCCGCGCGTATCGGTGGTAAAGATTGCGTAGTCGAGCGCGCTCTCCACGATCACCCGGTAGCGCTCTTCGCTTTCGAGCAGCGCGGCCTGCGCGCGCGCACGCTCCAGCGCCGCCCAGGTGCGCTCGGCGGTCTCCTCCGCCAGGCGGATCTCGGCCGCACTCCAGTTACGCGCGGTCCGTTGATTGACCACGAAGGTGGCCACCAGCTGGCCGCCCTTGATCAGCGGCACCACGATCAGCGCGCCGATCTCGTGGCCCGCATCGGCCGGGCGCCGATCGTCGGGCGATGCAGGGTCAGCGACGGCATCGCGCACCACCCAGGTCTGCGCGTCGAGCAGCCAGGGCATCGGCCAGTCCGTCGACGCGAAGCGACGCGCATGACTGGTTTCATCGGGCTGATGCCAGTCGCGTTCAACCACGTACTGGTGCGCCCTGGCATCCACGTCCACGTAGTAGGCGCGGCCGGCGTTCAAATGCTCGCCGAGCACGCGCGCGGCCTCGGCCTGGATGGCGGCCGGATCGGGCAGCGGCCGCAAGGCGTCGGAGAGTTTCAGCAGGAAGGCATTGCGGTCCTGCACCTCGCGTAGCGCCGCCTCGGTGAGCTTGCGGTCGGTGATGTCGAGTACAAACTCGAAACCGGTGCCATCCGGCAGGCACTTGGACGCAAACAGGGCCCAGCGCCGGGTTCCGTCCTTGCACAGATATTGGCGCTCGTAAGGCGTGGCACTTCCCTTGCTCTTGAGCTCCTCGAAGGCCTGCTCGCACACGCCCCTGAATTCGGGTGGCGTCAGCGCCTGCCAGGAAAGCGTGCCCGCTTCCACGTCGGCACGGCTGTAGCCGCTCATCTTCAAGAATGTGTCGTTGGCATCGGTGAGGCGACCGCCCATGTCGAAATACGTCGCGCCGACGGTTTCGATCGTCAACGCGGTGCGGAAGCGTTCTTCGCTGGCACGCAGCCGCTCGTCGGCCCGGCGCTTGTCGGAGATGTCGCGAAAGTAGACCGACATTCCGCCATCGTTGGTGGGGTAGATGCTGACATCCACCCAGTACCCCAATGCCGGCGACACGGTTTCCAGCCTGACCACCTGGCGGGTCTGCGACGCCTGCACATAGGCCTGATACGGCAGCGACCCGATCGAGTCGGGAAATTGCTCCCACAGCAAGGTCCCGAGCAATTGATCGCGCGCGCGCCCCCACAGCAACTCGGCCTTCTGATTGATGTAGGTGAAGCGCCCGTCCGCATCGACGCCGTAGAACGCGTCGGAAATACTTTCGAGAATGTCGCGATTGCGCTCGGCAAGCGCGCCCACCTCCATCTGCACCCGGCGTTGCGCAGTGACATCCTGCAACACTGCAACGCCACCGGTGACGCGGCCGGCTTCGCGCAGCGCCACTGCGGTAATCCGCAACCAGCGCTGTGCAGCGTCATGGGGGTCGAGGAAGTCCACCGGCGCGATCGTGTCTTCGCCACGCAGCGCGCGGGCGCAGGGAAAGTCCTGGATCGCAACCGCCTGCCCTTGCTGATCGACACCGGCGCGCGGCTGCTCCAGCGGCGGCGCGCACGAGGGGACCCGTGCGGCCAGCTGGTCCCGCAGTTGTGGATTCCGGTAGGTGAAGCGACCTTGCAGATCGAACAGGCCGATCCCGATGGGGACCTGGTCGAGCACGTACGTCAGCCGCGCCTCGCTATCGCGCAGGCATTCCTCGGCCTGCTTGCGCGCCGTGACGTCGGTTCCGGCACCGAACCACTCGGTGATGCGTCCCTCCGCATCCAGTGCCGGGACCGCCTTGGTCGCCATCCACGCAATGCTGCCATCGGCGCGTCGTACCCGGTGCTCGAACACGATCGCGCTGCGCGAGCGGATTCCTGCATCGATCCTGCTGCGCACCAGCGCCTGATCCTCTGCGGGAATGTAATCCATGATCCACGAACGGCTGGTCGCCGGCGCATCGGCGGCGCGCGTGCCGGCGGTCAGCTGGTGCATCTCGTCCCAGTCCGCACTCATGCGGTAATGCACCTCGGAACTTGCCGCCGACAGCGCGGCCAGCCGCGACTCGCTGGTACGCAATGCCAGCTCGGCCCGATGGCGCTCGATGTAGTCGGCCGCCGTCCATGCGAGCAGTTCGAGCAATCTGAGTTCGTGTTCCGCGGGCCGATACGGCACGGTGAACTGGGTTCCGAGCAATCCCAGCAGGCCACCGGCACGATTGAACAACGGGGTGAACTGGGCAGCACGGATGCCGCTGCACAGCGCAGCCTCGTAATCGGGCGTTCCCTTCAACGGGGTGAAGGTTTCGATGTCCTCGATCACCAACTGCCGGCGTTCGCGCCGCACGGTGTCGCAGGTGGCCTGGAAACCGTCTTTCAGGAATTGCTGGACGAAGGCGCTGCGTTCGTCATGTCCGCGATAGACGCGCAACTCCATCTCACTGTTGTGTGCGCTGACCAGTTGCACGCAGCCGCAGTCGGTACGCGCGAAGACGCAGGCAAGCGCTGTGATGTCCTGCAGCGCGATACGGGCGTCGGCCTGTGCCGCCAGGCTGACCTGCAAGGCATGCAGGCGACGCATGCCGGCGAGTTCGTCCTGCAGTGCCGCGTTGTCCTGCCTGGTGTTGTCGGGCATGGCACTCATCGTGTCCGGCCCTGGCCTGCGCCCATCGCGATCGATCATTCGTACCGGGTGAGCCCCCACAGTGCGCACTCGATGGCGAAGGGCTTGTCAGTAGCGTGCTCGACACAGCGGGTTGTTGCCGGTGCCGCGCGTGCGGACAAGACGGCTGAAGCGAAGCCGAGGGGAATCGTTTAATTCGGCCTGCCGGCTGCCGGACCTCCGGTGCAGAGACCGCCAAGCGCGGCAAGCGTCCGCTTCGCTCGGGTTGCGCAGTGCAGCGAGCAGGGCGACTGTCGCGCGTGCGGAGTTCACCAGCTGCAGCATCGCCGCGGATAACTCGCAGCGACGGTGGGCGTGATCTCCACACCAGCAGGATCAGCCATGCCGGGGCGGCGGCCCGAAACCCTGGGCCTGCAGGCATTGCAACAGCGCTGGCGATGGCGGGCCGAGGGACGAGGCGTCAGGCGCAGCCCATGCGATGCCTTGCACGGTGGCACATGCCTGCAGCGCGGCGTCGAAGTCGGAATCATGGGGTGGCGGGCCACGACGCGCCTGTGGCGGCGCAGGCGGCGGCGGCCCGCCGGCAGGCGCGCCGCAGACACTGGCGCAGCCGCCCAGGCCGAGCACTGCCAGCAGTGCGGTGATGGCGGCTGTGGTGCGTGTCTGGACCATCGTCGATCTCCCTGGCTGGATGGCGCACATGCGCGTCCTGCACGCACATGGCACTGCGGGATGTCCCCGCTTGGTCAGGGAGAGCCTCGCATCGCGCCATGTCGTGCATTTGCCGCTGCGCGCCGCCCGCTGGCGTACGCCGCCATGCGGCGCACAAGGCCTGCAACCACGCGGGCACCGGGCGCTGCAGGCGATATGCCCGGACCGTGGTGAAGGCCAGGCCGGGCGGACGTGTCAGTTTTCGACGATTGCCGGGGCCACGCCCGCGCTGACGTCCGCCACCTCTGCGGGCAACGACGCCAGCACCGCACTGCGAAAGCGCGCTGCGAATGCGGCATTGTTGGCCTGGTAGAACGCGCGCGCATTGGCCGACAACCGATCCAGCTGCGCCTGCGGCAACGCCAGCGCGGTTTCCACCGCCTGCGCGATGCCCGCCGCATCCACGTAGTAGTACGACGCCAGACGCCGCTGGCGCACCTCGGCCACCGGGATCAGCACGCCGTGCTCGGGCCTGACCAGTTCGTTCATCGGCTCACCGTCGGTGGCCAGGGTCACCGCGCCCACGCTCAGCGCTTCCATCAGGTAATGCCCGAAGCCTTCGGCCTCGGACGGACACAGATGGAACAGATGTGCGTTCTGCAGCCGCCGCAGTTCGGCATCGTCGAGATAGCGGACGCGGTGGTCGATGTTCGGCGCCACCACCGGCTTGCCGGCGGTACGCGGGCTCTGCACCACCGTCAGCAGCGGCCACTCCGGATGCCGTTGCCAGGTCTCCAGCAGCACCTGCGTGCCCTTGGCGGTGCTGCGCCCGGCCAGGTGGAAGAACGCACGCTGACGCGGGACCTGCGCATCGTGGCGATCCGGGCTGGTGAAGCCGATGAAGCGCGTGGTGCAGCCCAGGCTGCGAAAAATCCGCTCCGCGTGATGGGTCTTGCACAGCACCGCGTCGAACTGCGGCAGCCGTGGCAGCCACTTGGGCAGCAACCATTCCGGATTGGGCACCAGCAGGTTGGTCTGGCCCAGCGGCAGGCAGCGCGCATAGACACGCTCGGAAAAGATCTGCACCGGCACCCGCCCGAACAGCGCGCGACTGGCCCACAGACGGGCTTCGCGCGCGGTGTCGTGCAGCCGCTGACTGGTGAAGCCCACTTCCTGCACCGGGATGCCGCCGGCGCGCAGCGTCTGCGCCATCAGCACCATGTCCCGGGTCAGGCCCACGCCGTTGTCGCGGCTGATCACCCGCATCATCGGAAACGCCTTGTCATGCGTACACTCGCCATTGCAGCGGCGCAGTGTCGTTTGCCCGGTTTCCTGCACGATGTTCCGTTCTGTCATGGTGCGTCACGCGTGTGCCAAAGGTTGACAAATTCAATCATTATGATGCGTGCTCCAGCCTTGCAACTGCGAGCACCATGTATCCGGTAGCCACCACCCTGCGCGGGCCAAGCTCCGCGCCACCGACGATGACCTCCATGGACATGCAACAACCCTGCGTTCTCGTGGTCGACGACGACCCGGACCTGCGCAAGCTGATCGGCGAGTTCCTCAGCGCCCACGGCTACCAGGTCGAGGTTGCCGAAAACGTGGCGGAGATGCGCAAGCGCATCGCGCAGCGCCGCCCGGACCTCATCGTACTCGACGTGATGATGCCGGGAGAAGACGGCCTGAGCGCGGCGCGGGCGCTGGCCAGCGAGCGTGGTTCACCTGCGGTCATCATGCTCAGCGCGCTGGGCAACGACACCGACCGCATCATCGGCCTGGAAGTGGGTGCCGACGATTACCTGGCCAAACCCTGCAATCCGCGCGAGCTGCTGGCGCGGGTGCGCGCCCTGCTGCGCCGCAGCCAGGCCAGCAGCGAGCAGGCCGACCAGCGCGGCAACGTCTACGAGTTTGCCGGCTGGCGGCTGGACGTGGTCCGCCGCGACCTGCGCGACCCCACCGGCATCTTCATCAATCTGTCCGATGGCGAGTTCGCGCTGCTGCGCACCTTCGTCGAGCATCCGCAGCGGGTGCTGAGCCGCGACCAGTTGCTGGACTACGCCCGTGGCCGCGACACCGACGTCTACGACCGCGCCATCGACAGCCAGATCAGCCGCCTGCGCCGCAAGATCAACGAGCGCGTGCATACCGAGTTGATCCGCACCGTGCGCAACGAGGGCTACATGCTGCTGCCGGGCGTTTCGCGTCTGTGAGCAAACCGGCACGTCGCGGGCTGTCGATCTTTGCCCGCACCTTTGTGTTGCTGGCGGTGGCGCTGCTCACCGCCCAGGCGGTCGGCATCGCGCTGCTGGTGATGCGCACCCCGGTCTACGAGCCGCCGGTGCATCCGCCGGAGGTGGTGGCGCTGCTGTCCACCCGCATGCCGGCCGGCACCCAGACCCTGACGGTGCGCGAATCGGCCCAGGCCCCGCTGCCGCCGGCAGGCCATGTGCGCGATGGGTTTGCGGAAATGCTGCTGGCCCATTGGCTGGATGTCCCCGAACAGCGCGTGCGCTTCTACCGCAGCGCCGACGATCGCCAGGGCCCGCAGCTCGGCATGGCGCGGCCGCCGCGCATGCCCGACCAGCCGCAGCGCCCCGGGGCCGCTGGCGCCGATGCCAGCCCCGCCGGCAATCGCCGCGATGCCGCGCAGCGATCGCCGCCAGCGCCAGGCGCCTGGCCGGGTGATCGTGCCCCCGGCACCCCGCCGGTCGGCAACGGGCTGGGTCCGGACGCTCCCCCCGCCGCCTGGGAAAGCGAGCGGCTGACCCCGGGCGTGCCGTTGCTGGATGGATTCACCGCCGCGCTGCAGCAGCCCGATGGCCGCTGGCGCACGGTCGAATCGCCGCCACGGCAGCTGTCGGCCGAGTTCAAGACCCACGTGGTACTGCTGTTCCTGGCCGGCCTGTTGGCCAACGTGCCGCTGGCGTGGTGGTTCTCGCGTGCGCTGTCGGCGCCGATCAAGCGCTTTGCCGAGGCCGCCGACCGGCTGGGCCGCAATCCGGATGCGGCCGCACTGCAACGCAGCGGCCCGCCGGAGATCGTGCGCGCGGCCGACTCGTTCAATGCGATGCAGGCACGCCTGAATCGCCTGATCAACGAACGCACCCACATGGTGGCGGCGATCGCGCACGACCTGCGCACGCCGCTGGCACGCCTGTCGTTCCGCCTGGATGGCCTGCAGCCGCCGTTGCGCGACAAGGCGCTGGCCGACATCGACGAGATGAAGGCGATGATTTCCGCCGCGCTGGATTTCATCCAGAACGATCGCCACCGCGGCAAGCGCGCGCCGCTGGATCTGCGCCTGCTGGTGGAGAGCGTGGTCGACAATGCCACCGACATCGGCGCCGATGCCGAACTACTGCCCGGCCCGGAAATCACCCTGGATGGCGACCCGCTGGCATTGCGTCGGGCGGTGATGAATCTGCTGGAGAACGCGCTGAAGTACGGCAAGCGCGCGCGCCTGCAACTGCAGCGCGATGGCGAGGACGGCGTGCTGTGGATCGACGACGACGGCCCCGGCATCGACCCGACCCAGCGCGACCAGTTGCTGCTGCCCTTCGTACGCGGCGAGTCCTCGCGCAATCGCGACACCGGCGGCATCGGGCTGGGCTTGTCGGTGGCGCACAGCATCGTGCTGGCGCATGGCGGCGACCTGCGCCTGGACAACCGTGCGGCAGGTGGCGGCCTACGCGTGACGGTGCGCCTGCCGTGCATGCCGGAGCGGCGCTAAAGCCGGGCGGGAATGCGGTCTTGCGCACGCGCGCTCGGCGGTACCGTCGCGCCCGGGTCCATGCCTGCCAACAACGCGCCGCGCGCCAGCCCGGGCACGGGCTACAGCTGCGGCACTCCGCAAGCGCTCAGTACGCGAACTCGCGGAACACCCGATCGATGTCGCCGTTCCATGCGCCGTGATACAGCGCCAGCTTGCGCTCGGCGGCGGTCACGCCGCTCTCGGCGATCTCGGCGATCACGTCCACAAAGCCGGTCTCGTCCTGGCCATCGGCATTCAGCCGCGCCCGCCGGCGCAGGCCCTCGCGGGCGATCTTGACCGCTTCCACGGCCAGCTCGCGCAGCGTGCCGTTGCGGAATGGCAGGCCGAGTGCCTGCCTGGGCACCCCGTCGCGCAGCGCGTGACGCTCGGCGGTGCTGAAATCCTTGACCAGATCCCAGGCCGCATCCAGCGCGGTGTCGTCGTACAGCAAGCCGACCCAGAATGCCGACAGCGCGCACAGCCGATCCCAGGGGCCGGCGTCGGCGCCGCGCATTTCCAGGTACTTCTTCAGACGCACTTCCGGGAACGCGGTGGTCATGTGATCGGACCAATCGCGCAGCGTCGGCAACGCGCCCGGCAGTGCCGGCAACCGGCCCTGCATGAAATCGCGGAAGCTCTGCCCGCTGGCGTCGACATAGACGCCGTCGCGGTAGGAAAAATACATCGGCACATCGAGCAGGTAATCGACGTAGCGCTCGTAGCCGAAGCCGTCTTCGAACACGAAATCCAGCATGCCGGTGCGATCGGCGTCGGTGTCGGTCCAGATGTGCGAGCGGTAGCTCCGGTAGCCGTTCGGCTTGCCTTCGGTGAATGGCGAATCGGCGAACAACGCGGTGGCGATCGGTTGCAGCGCCAGCGACACGCGGAACTTCTTCACCATGTCCGCTTCGGTGGCGTAATCCAGGTTGACCTGCACGGTGCAGGTGCGGGTCATCATGTCCAGGCCGAGCGAGCCGACCTTGGGCATGTAGTTCTTCATGATCTGGTAGCGGCCCTTGGGCATCCACGGCATTTGGTCGCGGCGCCACTTCGGCTGGAAACCCATGCCCAGGAACCCCAGCTGCAACTCGCCGGCCACCTGGGCCACTTCGTCCAGATGGGTGCCGGTTTCCACGCAGGTGTGATGCAGGGTTTCCACCGCCGCGCCGGAGAGCTCCAGCTGGCCGGCCGGCTCCAGCGTCACCGAGGCGCCGTCGCGCAGCAGCGCGATGGTGTGGCCGTTTTCCTGCACCGGCTCCCAGCCGAAGCGGGTCAGGCCGGTCAGCAGCGCCTGGATGCCGCGCGCGCCTTCGAACGTGGGCGCGCGCAGGTCGTCGAGCTGGAAGCCGAACTTTTCGTGCTCGGTGCCGATCCGCCAGTCAGCACTGGGCTTCTCGCCGGAGGCCAGCACCTGGACCAGTTCCGCGCGTTCGGTGATCGGCGTTTCGGCAACGTGGCTGGGACTCGACAAGGGCAGGCTCGCAGGAAAAATTTAGGGGAACGATGTGGGGATCCTCCCCTGCCACCGCAAGGCCCGCACTATAACCGCAGGGCATGGAAAGAATTGCTGCCATCGACCGGGTCTGAGATTTCCATCCATGCGCACGGCGTGGCCGACGCAGCAGCAAGCGCGACCCCACCGCCCGAGGGCAGGCGTGAGGAAGGGTGCGGCAGGCCGCAGCCGTTCACGCTGAACACGGACACCCGCAAATCCCCGCAGGCAGGATGCACGGCGTTCGATCACCCAGGCCGCGCACCCGCGATCCTGTAGCATCGCCCGGCCATGACCGTTGCGCCCACATCCACCGACGCCCTGCTCGCGCAGATGGCCAGTCTGATGCACTGCGAGCGCGCCGACGGCTACGCCTGCGTGAGCGCACGGCGCGAACACGGGGCGCGCTCGGTGGACCTGACCCAGCCGCAGTTCGCGATTGTGCTGCAGGGCCGCCAACAGGTGCGCAGCGCGACCCAGTCGCTGCAACTCGTGCCGGGCGATCTGTTCCTGGCAACGCGCCGTTGCCGGATCGATCTGATCAACACGCCCGACCCGCAGACCGGGCTCTACATGAGCGCGGTGGTACCCCTGTGCGAGGAGGCACTGGCCGCTGCGCGCGCGTTGTGGAACGAGCCGCTGCCCGAGGCCGGCGCCGACATCGCGCGGCTGCCGGCGATCGATGTCGCACTGCCGCTGCGGCAATGGCGCGATGCGCTGCAACGCGGCCTGTATACCGAAGCACGCCTGGCGCTGGCCTCACTGGTCATCCACGTGTGCCGTCGCGGCCATGGCGGCCTGCTGCTGCCGCCGGCGCCAAGCATCGCCGAGCAGGTGCGTACGCTGATCGTCGCGCAACCACAGCGGGCGTGGCGCTCGCGTGATATCGAAGACAGCCTGGGCATCAGTGGCGCCACCTTGCGCCGGCATCTGGCCGCCGAACAACGCTCGCTGCGCGAACTGATCACCGATGCGCGGCTGGCGCACGCGATGGCCCTGCTCTACAGCACGCGCTGGCCGCTCAAGACCGTGGCCGCGCGCGCCGGCTATCGCTCCACCCGCAGCTTCAGCCAGCGCTTCCAGCAGCGCTACGGACTGGACCCGGCCAGCATCGGCAATAGCCGCTAGGGCGCCAACGCGAGCGCTTGGCGCAGCGCATTGAGCGAATCGCGCAGCTCGCTGCCGCCAGCATGGCGACACCGCGGCAGTTGCCGCCTGTCCTGGAGTTGCTCATGTCTGTTTCCGTCCTGCGTACGCTGGTGCCGCTGTTACTGGCCGCAAGCGCCACGCTGGCGCACGCCGCTGCGCCCGCATCCCCCCACGCGCAGGTTCCCGGCTTCTACCTGCAGCGCATCGGCACGCTGCGCGTCACCGCGTTGTTCGACGGCCGCGTGGGGCTGACGCGTCAACAACTGTCCAATGTGGACCCGGCAGAGCGCGACCGCCTGCTTGCGCGGGGCTACGTGCCCGAAGACGCCAAGGGGCTGCAGACCGCAGTCAACGCCTACCTGATCCAGGACGGCAGCCACCTCAGCCTGGTCGATACCGGCACCGCGCAGTGCCTGGGGCCCGGGCTGGGCCAGGTGCTGGCCAACCTGCGCGCCGCCGGTGTCGACCCCGCCCAGGTCGACGATGTGCTGCTCACCCACGCGCATCCGGACCACCTGTGCGGCCTGCTCGATGCGCAGGGCACACCGGCCTTTGCCAACGCCACGGTGTGGCTGTCCGACGCCGATGCCGCGTACTGGCTTGATCCCGCCTCGGAGGCCGCTGCCGCGCCGACGCTGCAGTTCGCCTTCCCGTTGGCGCGCGCGGCCGTCGCGCCCTATCAGGCCCAGGGTCGGCTGCGCCGTTTCCAGCCGGGCAAAACCACATTGCCGGCCGGCATCACCGCCCTGGACAGCCAGGGCCACACGCCCGGCCACGTCTCCTACCGCTTCGACGGCGGCGCTGGCAGCACCCTGCTGGTGTGGGGCGATGTGTTGCACTACCACGCCGTGCAGTTTGCCCAGCCGGACGCATCGTTCGAGGCCGACAGCGATCGCACCAAGGCAATCGCCTCACGGCGTCGCCTGCTGGCGCAGGCCGCCGACGGCCGCTGGTGGGTGGCCGGCGCGCATCTGCCGTTCCCGGGCCTGGGCCATGTCCGCCACGAGGGCGCCGCGTTCGCCTGGGTGCCGACCGAGTTCGGCCCGGTGCCACAATGAAAAACGGCGAGCCCTGGCTCGCCGTTGTGGGCTGTCTGCAGGGCCAGGCGTCATCCGCCAGCCCGGCCCGGCTCACTCTGCGGCAGGCGCCGCTACGTCCAGGCCCAGCCAGCCGCCGACGATGCCGCGCAACTCGTCCACGCCCTGGCGCGACTCGCCCGAGTAGGTCTGCACGGTCACGCTGTCGCCGAAGCGCGAGGTCACTTCCTTCTTGACCTTCTGCAGGGTCTGCATCTGCTGGCCACGGCCGAGCTTGTCGGCCTTGGTCAGCAACCCATGCGCGGGCAGGCCGCGCTCGGCCGCATAGCCGAGCATCTGCAGGTCGTAATCCTTGAGCGGATGGCGGATGTCCATCACCACCACCAGCCCGCGCAAGGCCTCGCGGGTGCGGAAATAGCGGTCGATGAAGGCCTGCCAATGCGCCTGCAGGTCCTGCGGCACCTTGGCGTAGCCGTAACCGGGCAGATCCACCAGATAGCGCTCGGGCTGGATCTGGAAGAACACCAGCTGCTGGGTGCGGCCAGGGGTCTTGGACACGCGGGCCAGCGCGTTCTGGCGGGTCAGCGCATTGAGCGCGCTGGATTTCCCGGCGTTGGAGCGGCCGGCGAAGGCGACCTCGTAGCCGCCATCGTCGGGCAATTGCCGGGCGTTATGGGCGGACAGGTGGTAGCGGGCTTGTTCGATAAGGAGCGACATCTCCCTAGGATCGCACGTTCGGGGCCTGACGGTTTTGCTGCACTGTTCGTTGACCCTGGCGCAAAGGCGTGTCGATAATCGAAGCACGCCTGCCACAGCCAGCACCCAACGCGCGCGGGCCGGGTCCATACGGAGCTTTAGCTGATGCGCCATGCTCGTGTGCTAGTCCTCGCCGCCGTCGCCGTGCCGGTCATTGCCGCCGTGGCGTTTGCGCAATCGGCAGTCACGCCGATCCCCGATCCGCCGCCGGTGCGCATTGCCCCGCTGGAGGTGGACCTGTCCAAGACCACCTGGGGCGATGCCAAGGCCGGTCAGGCCAAGGCCGCCGCCTGCGCGGCCTGCCACGGCCCGGACGGCAATCCGGCGGTGGCCATGTACCCGCGCATCGCCGGCCAGACCGAGCGCTACGTGGCGCACCAGGTCGCCCTGATCGCCAGCGGCGAGCGCAATACCGGCATGTCGGCGGTGATGGTGCCGTTCGTCAAGGACCTCACCGCGCAGGACATGCGCGACCTGGGCGCCTACTTCGCCACGCAGAAATCCGCAGCCGGCGTGGCCGACGACGCGGTGGTCAACGAGGGGCCGTACCAGGGGCTGAAGTTTTACGAGGTCGGCGAGAAGCTCTACCGCGGCGGCGACATCGCGCGCGGCGTGCCGGCCTGCATGGCCTGCCATGGCCCGGCCGGCAGCGGCAATCCGGGCCCGGCGTATCCGCGCCTGGGCGGCCAGCATGCCGAGTACGTGGCGCGGCGCCTGAAGGAATACCAGGCCGGCACCACCCAGGAGCGCAACCCGGCGCTGTTCAATATCATGGCGCAGGTGGCGCACCCGCTGACCGAGCAGGAGATCCAGGCGCTGGCCAGCTATCTGCAGGGTCTGCACGACCGCGCCGACGATGCGGCCGCCGCGCAGCAACCACCCGCAGCAACGCCCGCACGCTCATGAACTGACTGCCGCAACCGCCACACCGTGTCACGACGCCGGTCCCGCGACCGGCGTCGTCGTTTCCCGCTCTCCCCTCCCCATCCCCACGGAGCCCGCATGAATCTGCTTTCCCGTCTGTCCCTGCTGCTGTTGGTGCTGCTGCCGCTGGCGGCCTGCGCCGCCGACAAGAACGCCCCACCGGTGGAAGGCGACGACTACATCGTGATCGACGGCGGCCAGCCGTACGCGCCGCTGGCCGGCAAGGTCGAAGTGACCGAAGTGTTCGGCTACACCTGCCCGCACTGCGCGCACTTCGAGCCCACCCTGGAGGCCTGGGTGGCCAAGCAGCCGTCCTATGTGCGCTTCACCCCGGTGCCGGCGGCATTCGGCGGATTCTGGGATGCGTTCGCACGCGCCTACTTCGCCGCCGACATCCTGGGCGTGGCCAAGCGCAGCCATCGCGCCATGTTCGAGGCCATCCACGAAAAGCAGACCGTGCCGACCCAGAACGTCGCCCCGGAGGAACTGGCCGCGTTCTACGCCGGCTACGGCGTGCCGCAGCAGCGCTTCATCGAGACCTACAAGAGCCAGGCGGTGGATGCCAGGCTCGATGCGGCGCGCGAATTCGCCAAGCGCAGCAAGCTCCCGGGCACCCCGGCCATCATCATCAACGGGCGCTACCTGATCGGCGCGCGCAATTACCCGGACATGCTGCGCGTGGCCGATTACCTGATCGCCCGCGAACACGCCGCGCCTGCCAAGCGCTGAACCGCGTAACCGCCACCAACGGCCGCCCGTGGCATCATGCGCCCCGCGGCCGTCCGGCCCTTTCCTCGCCCCACGCTGGAGATCCAATCCGATGAAGACCCGCTTCGCCCTGACGCTGATGGCGCTGCTGCCGATCCTGGTCGCCTGCAAGGCCCAGGACGGCTCGTCCGATACCGCACCTGCCGCCACCACGCCGGCCGCCGAGACGGCACCTGCTCCGGCCGCTGCCACGCCGGCCGCCGACCCCGCCGCGCCGCCTGCCGTAGGCGAGAGCGCCAGCACCGCGCCGGCCGCCGCGCCCAGCGCCGCACCGCGCGCACCCAACGGCCCCGAGCCGGTCGCCGGCACCGACTATCTTGATATCGAAGGCGGCCAGCCCTACCAGCAGGCTGCCGGCAAGATCGAAGTGGCCGAAGTCTTCGGCTATGTCTGCCCCGCCTGCAACGCGTTCCAGCCGCTGATCGGGCCGTGGAAGGCCGGCCTGCCGTCGGACGTGCATTTCGTCTACGTGCCGGCGATGTTCGGCGGCCCGTGGGACGACTACGGCCGTGCGTTCTACGCCGCCGAAACCCTGGGCGTGCAGGAGAAGACCCACGAAGCGCTGTACAAGGCCATCCACACCGAGCAGACCCTCAAGGGCGAGCGCGGCAAGGATTCGGTGCAGGACATCGCCGCGTTCTACGCCAAGTACGGCGTGGACCAGAAAACCTTCATCGACACCATGAGCAGCTTCGGCGTGTCGGCCAAGACCAACCGTGCCAAGCAGTTCGCCACCCGCAGCAAGCTCACTGGCACCCCGTCGCTGATCGTCAACGGCAAGTACCTGGTCAAGGGCCAGAGCTTCCCGGACATGCTGCGCATCGCCGATCACCTGATCGCGCGCGAACGCGCCACGCTGGCCAAGTGATCCTGTCGATCGCAGCCCTGTGAACGCTTCGGATTCGCGCACCCTGCGGGTGCTGACGGCCAATATCCAGGCCGGCTCCAGCACCCGCCGGTACAGCGACTACGTCACGCGCAGCTGGTCGCATGCGTTGCCGCTGGGCAGCAAGCGCACCAGCCTGGACAGCATCGCCAAGCTGGCCGGCGAGCGCGACATCGTCGGCCTGCAGGAGGCCGACCCGGGCAGCCTGCGCTCGGGCTTCACCAACCAGACCCACTATCTGGCCGAGCGCGCCGGCTTCCATTACTGGAGCCACCAGCCCAACCGCCGCATGGGCGGGGTCGCCTCCAGCGCCAACGGCTTGCTGAGCAAGCTGGAACCGCTGGAAGTGCAGGACCATGCCCTGCCCGGCCGGATCGGCGGGCGCGGCATCCTGCTGGCCAAGTTCGGGCAGGGCCGCGAAGGCCTGGCGGTGGCAGTGGCGCACCTGTCGCTGGGCGCCAATTCGCGCATGGCGCAGCTGGCCTTCATCGCCGAGTTGTTGTCCGAGCATCCCAACGCGATGTTGATGGGCGATTTCAACTGCATGGCCGACCGGCCGGAAATGCAGGCGCTGTATCGGCATACGCGCTTGCAACCGCCCAGCTGCGAGGTGCATACGTTTCCGAGCTGGCGTCCGGACCGGGCGATCGACCATATCCTGGTCAGCGACAGCCTGACGATCGAACATATCGAAGCGATTCCCGCAGCGTTCTCCGACCATCTTGCGGTCGGCATGGATATCCGCGTGCCGCTGCACCTGCTGCGCTGACAGCCACGCAAAGTGGCTACGGGTTCGCACTGGCGGACTCGACCGATGACACCCCCTCGACGCCGCCTGTGCGATAACGCAGGCGGTTTTTCGTTGGGAGCACAGCACGTGATACGCATCTTATGAGTGTGTCGGCATGAGTGCGGTAGCGCCGCAGCCCTTGCCGGTGCGCACCCTGCGCCCGGTGTTCGTGCTGGCGGCAACCGTGGTCTGCACGTTTGCGTTGCTGGTGTCGTTGTTTCCGCTGGATGCAGGCCGTGTGCTGCTGGACGCGCAGACCTGGGCCTCGCGCAATGTCGGCTGGTACTACCTGCTGGCGATGACGGTGTATCTGGTGTTCGTGCTCGGCGTGGCCTTGTCCAGCTACGGCAACATCAAGCTCGGCGCCGATCACGACGAGCCGGAATTCAGCTATCTCTCCTGGGCCGGCATGCTGTTCGCTGCGGGCATCAGCATCACGCTGTTCTTCTTCTGCGTCTCCGAACCGCTCACCCATTACCTGCAACCGCCGCAAGGCGGCACCGGCAACGGCGAGGCGGCCGCGCGTCAGGCAATGCAGTTGCTGTTCCTGCACTGGGGCCTGCACGGCTGGGGCGTGTTCGCGCTGGCAGCGATGGCGCTGGCGTATTTCGCGTTCCGGCACAATTTGCCACTGGCCTTGCGTTCGGCGCTGTATCCGCTGATCGGCAAGCGCATCAACGGGCCGATCGGCTACACCGTGGATGCACTGGGCATCGTGGCCACCGTGTTCGGCCTGGGCGCAGACATGGGCTTTGGCGTGCTGCATCTCAACGCCGGCCTGAGCACCTTGATGGAGGTGCCGCACGCCCATTGGGTGCAGGTGGCGCTGATCGTGGCGATGATGGGTGCGGCGATCGTGGTGGCGGTGTCCGGCGTGGAAAAAGGCGTGCGCTGGATGTCGGACATCAACATGCTGCTGGCGATCGCGCTGCTGCTGTTCATGCTGTTCGCCGGCCCCACGCAGTACCTGCTCAACGCGCTGATGCAGAATCTGGGCGACTACCTTGGCAGTGTGGTCAACAAGAGTTTCGATGTGTACGCCTACGGCGGCCGCAGCGACTGGCTCGGCAACTGGACGGTGTTCTACTGGGCATGGTGGATCGGCTGGGCACCGTTCGTGGGCCTGTTCATCGCACGCATTTCGCGCGGCCGCACCATTCGCGAATTCGTGCTCGGCGTGCTGCTGATCCCGCTCGGCTTCACCCTGGCGTGGCTGTCGATCTTCGGCAACAGCGCGCTGGACCAGTTGCTGCATCACGGCCAGGGTGCGCTGGCGCAACAGGCCATCGCTGCACCGGAGACGGTGTTGTACGCGCTGCTGCAGGGCTACCCGTGGAGCCGCACGGTTATCACGGTGACGGTGGCGATCAGCTTCGTGTTCTTCGTGACCTCTGCCGATTCGGGCACGGTTGTGTTGTCCACGCTGTCCTCCCACGGCGGCGAACCACACGACGATGGCCCGCGCTGGCTGCGCGTGTTCTGGGGCGTGCTCACCGCGGTGGTGACCGGCGGCCTGTTGCTGGCCGGCAGCATGGACGCGCTGAAATCGGCCGTGGTGCTGGCCTCGCTGCCGTTCTCCGCGGTGCTGCTGCTGATGGCCTGGGGCCTGTCGCGCGCGCTCAGCCAGGAATCGCAGCGCAAGCGTGCGCAGCTCTACAGCCCCAGCCCGCTGATCGGGCAATCGCGGCACCACCGCGGCTGGCGTCAGCGCCTGGGCCAGGCGATGCACTTCCCGGCGCGCGATGAGGTCTATCGTTTCATGCACGACCAGGTGCGCCCGGCGATCGAAGCGGTCACCGCGCAGCTGCAGGAAGAAGGCTGGCAGGTCAGCAGCCGGCTCGACGACGACGACATGGAGATCAGCGTCGACCACGGCGAGCAGCAGGACTTCCGCTACCAGGTGGTGATGCGCGGCTACCTGACACCGTCATTTGCCGCGCAGCGCCTGCGCAACCAACGCTATTACCGCGCCGAAGTGTATCTGTACGAAGGCAGCCAGGATTACGACCTGGTCGGTTACAGCCGCGAACAGATCATCAACGACATCATCGATCAATACGAGCGTCACCTGCAGTTCCTGCATCTCACGCGCTGAGGTGCCGCCGCTGCCGCGTGCGCCCCACAGGAGGTTTGCCATGCCACGTTTCCCCGACCAGTTGCTGTATATCGGCGGCCGCTATGTTCCCGCCCGCGGTGGCCACACCTTCGAGGTGGTCAATCCCGCCACCGGCGAGGTGCTGGCCAATGTGCACAATGCCGGCGCCGACGACCTGGATGCTGCCATCGACAGCGCCAAGGCCGGCCAGCAGCAATGGGCGGCACTGACCACGGTGGAACGCTCGCGCATCCTGCTGCGTGCAGTGGCGCTGCTGCGCGAGCGCAACGACGCGCTGGCCGAGCTGGAAACGCTCAACACCGGCAAGCCGCTGAGCGAGACCCGCAGCGTGGACATCGTCACCGGCGCGGACGTGCTGGAGTACTACGCCGGCGTGGCGCAGGCGCTGCAAGGCGCACAGGTGCCGTTGCGCGAAGGCAGCTTCTTCTACACGCGGCACGAGCCGCTGGGCGTGGTCGGCGCGATCGGCGCATGGAATTACCCGATCCAGATCGCACTGTGGAAAGCCGCGCCCGCGCTGGCGGCCGGCAATGCGATGATCTTCAAACCCAGCGAGGTGACCCCGCTCACCGCGCTCAAGCTGGCCGAACTGTTCACCGAGGCCGGCCTGCCCGATGGCGTGTTCAACGTGCTGCCCGGCGACGGCGCCAGCGTGGGCACCGCGCTCACCGAGCATCCGCAGATCGAAAAGATCAGCTTCACCGGCGGCACCGCGACCGGACGCAAGGTGATGGCCAGTGCCTCGAGTTCGTCGCTGAAAGACGTGACCATGGAACTGGGCGGCAAGTCGCCGTTGATCGTCTGCGCCGACGCGGACCTGGATCTGGCCGCCGACATCGCGATGATGGCCAACTTCTACAGCTCCGGGCAGGTGTGCACCAACGGCACGCGCGTGTTCGTGCCGCGCGCGCTGCGCACCGCCTTCGAGGCGCGGCTGCTGGCACGCGTGCAACGCATCCACATTGGCGACCCGCTGGACGAACGCACCACCTTCGGCCCGATGGTCAGCGCCGCGCACATGCAGCGCGTGCTCGACTACATCGAACAGGGCAAGGCCGAGGGCGCACGCCTGCTGTGCGGCGGCGAACGTCTGCGCGACGGCGCATTGGCGCAAGGCTGCTATGTCGCACCGACCATCTTCAGCGATTGCACCGACGTGATGACCATCGTGCGCGAGGAGATCTTCGGGCCGGTACTGAGCCTGCTCACCTACGACGACGAAGACGAAGCGATCGCACGCGCCAATGCCACCACCTACGGCCTGGCCGCGGGCGTGGTGACGCCGGACCTGGCGCGCGCGCATCGCCTGATCCATCGCCTGCAAGCGGGCATCTGCTGGATCAACACCTGGGGCGAATCGCCGGCACCGATGCCGGTGGGCGGCTACAAGCAATCCGGCGTGGGCCGCGAAAACGGCCTGGCGACGCTGCAGGCCTATACCCGCACCAAATCCATCCAGGTCGAACTGGAACGCTACGCGTCGGTGTTCTGACGGGCCGACACCACCTGGCAGGCAGCCGCCAGCGGCACCGCGCCATGCGCCATGCGCCAGCCGCAACCTGCGGATCGCGCTGCCGGCTTGAACGCTGCCGTTTCGAACAGCGGCCGCCGGTCCACCGCGCAATCGTTTTGAAAGCCGCTTCACACCGGCACCGCAACAAGGAGAACCCCATGCAACGCGAATACGACTACATCATCATCGGCGCCGGCTCGGCAGGCAACGTGCTGGCTGCGCGCCTGACCGAGGATCCGGGCGTCAGCGTGTTGCTGCTGGAAGCGGGCGGTCCGGATTACCGGCTGGACTTCCGCACCCAGATGCCGGCGGCGTTGGCCTTCCCGTTGCAGGGCCGCCGCTACAACTGGGCCTACGAGACCGAACCGGAGCCGCATATGGACAACCGGCGCATGGAATGCGGGCGCGGCAAGGGTCTGGGCGGCTCATCGTTGATCAACGGCATGTGCTACATCCGCGGCAACGCGCTGGACTTCGACCACTGGGCCAGGCGCCCGGGCCTGGAGGACTGGAGCTACCGCGATGTGCTGCCGTACTTCCGCAAGGCCGAAACACGCGACATCGGCGCCAACGCGTATCACGGCGGCGAAGGCCCGGTCAGCGTGGCCACGCCGAAGAACGACAACAACGTGCTGTTCCACGCCATGGTCGATGCCGGCGTGCAGGCCGGTTACCCGCGCACCGACGATCTCAATGGCTATCAGCAGGAAGGCTTCGGGCCGATGGACCGCACGGTGACGCCGCAGGGGCGCCGTGCCAGCACGGCGCGCGGCTATCTGGACATGGCGCGCCCGCGCGAGGGCCTGCACATCGTCACCCATGCCACCACCGACCGCATCCTGTTTGCCGGCAAGCGCGCAATCGGCGTGCACTACCTGGTCGGCAACAGCAGCGAAGGCGTCGACGCACATGCGCGCCGCGAAGTGCTGGTGTGTGCCGGAGCAATTGCCTCGCCGCAGCTGCTGCAGCGCTCCGGCGTCGGCGCGCCGGATCTGCTGCGCGCACTCGATGTGCAACTGGTGCACGACCTGCCGGGCGTCGGCCAGAACCTGCAGGATCATCTGGAGGTCTACATCCAGTACGCCTGCACCAAGCCGGTGTCGCTGTATCCGGCATTGCAATGGTGGAACCAGCCGGCCATCGGTGCGCAGTGGCTGTTCGCCGGCACCGGCACCGGTGCCAGCAATCAATTCGAAGCCGGCGGTTTCATCCGCACGCGCGAGGAATTCGACTGGCCCAATATCCAGTACCACTTCCTCCCCGTCGCGATCAATTACAACGGCAGCAATGCGGTGAAGGAACACGGGTTCCAGGCGCATGTAGGCTCGATGCGCACCCCCAGCCGCGGGCGCGTGCATGCCAAGTCGCGCGACCCGCGCCAGCATCCGTCGATCCTGTTCAACTACCAATCCACCGATCAGGACTGGCAGGAATTTCGCGATGCGATCCGCATCACCCGCGAGATCATCGCCCAGCCCGCACTGGATGCCTACCGCGGCCGCGAAATCAGCCCGAGCGCAGACTGCAAGACCGATGCCGCGCTGGACGCCTTCGTGCGCGCGCGCGCAGAGACGGCGTATCACCCGTCCTGCTCCTGTGCGATGGGCAGCGATGACATGGCGGTGGTCGATGGACAGGGCCGCGTGCACGGTATGGAAGGCCTGCGCGTGATCGATGCATCGATCATGCCGCGCATCATCACCGGCAACCTCAATGCCACCACCATCATGATCGCCGAGAAGATCGCCGACCGCATGCGTGGCCGCACGCCGCTGCCGCGCAGCACGGCCGACTACTACGTGGCCGGCGATGCGCCCGTGCGCGGGTGAGGCTAGAAAACGCGGTGTGCCGCCCCGGGTCGAGTGCGCGGTGCCCTCACCAGAAAGTTGGTCGGCGCTTGTTCGAAAAGCTGTCTGTGGTGCGGTGTGCATCACGTGGAGCCGATGCTTCATGACCGAACGAGGCGCATCAGCACCGCTCTTACCCTGCAGACCGACTATCTCGACTGGTCCTTGCCCGCCCACCGTCGCGGGACCTTACGCGGCATGGATGCCGCGTAAGAGCCTACACGGACGTACTCACGGCGTGTCCCGCGAGGGTGGGCGGGCAAGGACCAGTCGAGATGGTCGGTCTGCATGGT
>NZ_QEZG01000046.1:0-383 GCF_003993495.1 Xanthomonas sp. BRIP62418 | reverse complement strand
ACGTAGTCGTATTCGCGTTGCATGGTGGTCTCCTGATGCGTGAGCGGTGCAGCGGCAGTCAAGGCACTGCGCGGTCGCTGTCCTGGGCGCGGCGATGTTGTGGTGCGCACAGTGCGTGTGTAGGGCGCAACGCACGCATCCAGCGGTGACGTGCGTTGCAGCGTCGGCCGCTCAAAACACCGATGCGTAGCGTTCCAGCTCGACCTGAACCGACTTGGTGCGCGTATAGGCCTGCAAGGTGACCAACCCGTTCTCGCGACCCACGCCCGATTGCTTGTAGCCACCTACCGGCATCGGTGCGGGCGACTCGCCCCAGGTGTTGATCCAGCAGATGCCTGCTTCCAGGCGATGGATCAGCCGGTGCGCACGCGCCAGATCGGGCG
>NZ_QEZG01000045.1:0-215428 GCF_003993495.1 Xanthomonas sp. BRIP62418 | reverse complement strand
ACCCCGGCGCCCACGACCACGCCGGCGACCAGCACGTGCCCCACGTCCGCCTCAGCGGCCTATGGCTGGAACAACTGGGCTTTGCCATCGGCACCAAGCTGCGCATCACCGCCAGCGAAGGGCAGCTACTGATGGAGGTGTTGCCGCCGGTGGAGACGCCGGCCAGGGCGCGCAGCGTGCGGCGATGATGCTGCGGCTGCCAGCCGCCTTGCGATTGACCTCGGTGCCCGATGCCACTAGCGTCGCAGCCACACCAGCGCACAACGGACGCTTCATGATCGCGCGCCCCCTCTACGCCTTGCTCGCCACCCTCGCTCTGGGCGCATGCGCCCACACGGCGGCCACCCCAGCCCCGGCAACCGTCACGGAGACATCTGCCATGAATTCCTCAGCCGAATCCAAAGTCACTCCTGTTGGCAGCGAACCCAGCGGGCCGATACGAACAGCAGAGGATGCGCTCACCCGCATGCTTGCATTGATTCAAGCAATTCACGGACTGGACGATCTGACACCCGACTACCTGGAGTACAAAATGGGGGTTCCGGTGACGCGTGCGGCAGCTGATCCCAAGCGTTATGGCGCCAGTGCTCCGCTTACCAGTGAGTGGGGTTACAGCTTTGGCATGGATCAGACGCCTACTGCGGGGCGTTGGTTCGAGTTCACTTTTATTCCAGCGCAAGCGGGTGCTTCCCCGTCCATGACGGAGATCTGCAGGATCGATTTCGATACGTTTACCAAGAAGCTGGAAAACATCGGGTTTGTACGTCAACGCAACATGGTGGAAGACGGGCGATGGATGAGTGACTTCTTCAGCCGCCCAGGCATGCGGGTGGAGGTGTTTCCACGAGGTGAGGCCGATGCACCGCAGGAGCGGGTGGAGCACCACTGCGTTGAATGGATCTACATCCGTTAACCCAAGGAACGGCCATGCCTTTGAGTCCACAGGCGCAAGCCATTGTTGATGACTTCGGCCGCCAGCTAGGCGTCACCCCCGAACATGTCATCAATCTACAGGGTGTGCTTGCCGCATCGCCGGTTCTGCTTGACCAATTCAATGATGCGGTTGCCAAGCAACGCGTACTCAGTCTAAAACCTCTGACTGATCCGAATGCAGGCGGGACGTTTACGCCGGATGAGAATTCCATCCGGCTGCCGCTGTCCAGGCTTTCCAATGGGCCTGGCGGAAAGTTGCTTGATTCCGGTGACATGACGTTTGTGCTGGGGCATGAACTACAGCACGCCATGTACAGCCCAACTGCAGCTGCTTCCCGTAAGGCGTTCGAAACCGCAGCGGTGCAGATAGCCAAGACAACGCACGATTATTCGGACGCAGCGGAGAAGGTTTTATCAAGCAACCGTGTAGATGAAGCAAGCGCAGAAATTGCAGGCTGGAATGCAACCGTCAGTAGGGTAAAGCAAGCAAAGCCGGATGCCTCCCTGGAAGATATCTTTCGGGAAGCACCCGGCCGTATGCACGACTTCATTGATCGAACTGGCGGAATGCCGCGATTCAATTACGCACTCAAGTCCAACCTTACCTTGAACGCAGATATGACGATGCCCGTCACTCCTGCCAACGTCGAGGCAATGGGTGCAAACTTCTTCGACAAGGATGCCAAGAGCACTCGCATCGGCTATACGGGTCAGTCCGACTACGCCAACCACTACGGCCCGTGGGTGGTTGGAACGGCTGCCATCTACGAGCGCCACTACAACAAGCCAAAGCCAGGAGACCCGGAACAGCCGATGATCCTGGACATGCAGCGCTTGGGATTGAAGGAAGAAGTACTGGAGCGCAACGGCATCGACCTAGGCAGCAATACCCGCCCCATGCCTTACCTCGACAGCAGCACGCAGCCACCGACGCCCGGCTTGTTCCAGCACAGCAAGAATACGCACCTGCACGTCTCGCCCATCACTGCACGCGAACTGGAACAGGAACTGCGGGAACGCGATCCCCAGCTGCCAGGCTCATCAGCTCAGCTCCTTCCATCAGACCCTGGCCACGCGGATCACTCGCTTTACCAGCAAATTAGGGATGGGGTGCAAAAGCTCGATGCCCAGCATGGCAGGGAGTGGGATGCATCGAGCCAGCGCATGACGGCCAGCTTGCTGTCGCTGGCAAAAGAGGAAGGGTTGTCGCGGGTGGATCATGTGGTGCTCAACAACCCAACGGCTCAGCTGGCGGGCGGCGAGAAGGTCTTCGTCGTTCAGGGCGCCCTCAACGACCCGGCTCACCAGCGTGCCCATATGTCGACCATGGACGCCGTGCAGACACCAGAGACCCAGTCGTTCGATCGCCTGCAGGTAATCAACCAGACTCAGGCTCAGGCGCGCGAACAGCAGCAGGCGCTGGAGCAGTCCCAGCAAGCCGTCAGCCAGGCTGGTCCGTCGATGACGCGCTGAGTGTTTCGCAACGAGATAACGAGGTCCAAATAACGGTTCCAGGTTCACTTCCACGGCAGCCTGGCCGTCGCCAAACCATCGCGCCCATGCCTGCGCGCGTAGCGGCATAGATCGGCAGCGATGCTGGTAGTGACACGACAACGGCCGCAGTACGCGGCCGTTGTCGTTAGATCAGGCAACCAGGATCGTCTTCCCGAATCCCGAATCCCGAATCCCGAATCCCGAAGAATCAATGATCGCTGGAACGCAAGCTATCCACATCCAGGATCAGCGCCATGCGGCCGTCGCCGATCAGGGTGGCGCCAGCGTAGCCGGGCAGGCCGCGCAGGGCACGGGGCAGGGGCTTGATCACCACTTCCTCGCGGCCGCGGACCTGGTCCACCACCAGGCCGAAACGGGTTTCGCCGGCCTGCAGCAGCACCACGGTCAGCAGCGGCGGCTGTTCGGCAGGTACGCCCAGCCAGCGGCGCAGGTCGATCAGCGGCAAGGTGTGCGAGCGGCGGTCCAGCACGGCGCGGCCGTCGAACCAGCCCAGCGAGGTCTGCGGGGCATGCAGCACCTCGACCACGCGCGCCAGCGGCAGCGCATAGACCGCTTCGCCGGCCTGCACCAGCAGGGTCGGCAGGATGGCCAGGGTCAGCGGCACGCGGATCATGAAACGGCTGCCGCGCCCCAGTTCGGACTGGATCTGGATCTGCCCGCTGAGTTCGCGGATGCGCGATTGCACCACGTCCATGCCCACGCCACGGCCGGAGATGTCGGTGACCTCGGCCTTGGTCGAGAAGCCCGGCATGAAGATCAAATGCAGGCACTCGTCGGTGCTCAGGCGGGCGGCGGCTTCGGCGTCTATCAGGCCCTTGTTGCGGGCGATTTCGCGCAGGCGTTCGGGGTCGATACCGGCGCCGTCGTCCTGGATCTCGATGCTGACGTAGTCGCCTTCCTGCTGCGCGGACAGGCGCACATGCCCGCTGCGCGGCTTGCCTGTGGCTTCGCGCAGGGCCGGCGATTCAATGCCGTGGTCGATCGCATTGCGCACCAGGTGCACCAGCGGGTCGGCCAGGGCCTCGACCAGGTTGCGGTCCAGTTCCGTCTCGGCGCCGATCAGTTCCAGCTCCACTTCCTTGGACAGGGTGCGCGCGACATCGCGGGCCACCTTGGGAAAGCGCGAGAACACCTTGCTGACCGGTTGCATGCGGGTGCGCATCACCGCGGTCTGCAGGCGTGCGGTGGCGATGTCCAGGGTGCTGACCGCGCGGTCGAGTTCTTCGTCGCGCAGGCGGGTGCGCAGGGTCTTGAGGCGATTGCGCGACAGCACCAGTTCGCCGATCAGGTTGACGATGGCATCCAGGCGCTTGGTGTCCACGCGCACGGTCTGCTCGGCGTCGGCTCCCTTGGCCGCCGCCTTGGGCGCGGCCTTGGCGCCGGGCGCAGCGGCGCCATGTGCGTCGTCGGGTGCGGGCGCTGCGGCGGCGGCCTTGGGCGCGGCCTTGACTGCCGGCGGGCCGCTCTTGGCATCGAACTGCGCAATCAGCGAGGCCGGTGCATGCGGCACGGCTTCGCCCGAGCCCATTGCATCCAGCATGGCCTGCAGGTAATCCAGCGACTGCTGCGCGGCATCGAAGTGATGCGCCTGCAACACCGCCTGGCCGGAGCGCGCCATGCCCAGGGTTTCCTCGGCGGCGTGGCAGAGCTCGACCATGGGCTTGATCGCCAGAAAGCCGGCGCCGCCCTTGAGCGTGTGGAAGCCGCGGAACACCGCGTTCAGCTGGTCGGCTTCGTCAGGTGCCTGTTCCAGCGACACCAGCTGTTCGCCGAGGCGATCCAGGATTTCCTGGGCCTCGACGATGAAATCGGCAGCAATATCGTCTGGAACAGCACTCATGGTTACAGCCCCAATCCGGACAGCAGGTCATCGGCGTCGTCCTGCGACACCGCGTGACGGTCCAGGCCCTTGACTGCAGGACCGGCAAGACCGCCGTCGTCTTTCTTCGGCTCTGGATTCTTCGGCGGCAGGCCGAGCGCACCGAAACCCTCGTGCACGCGCCGGACGATGCCGGCCACGCGACGGATGATCTGCCCGCTCAGGTCCTGGTAGCTCTGCGCCAGCGACAGCTCGGTCAGGTTGTGGCGCATCTTGTCCATCAGCGCGCCCTGGTCCTGATTGAGCCCACCGTCGCGTAGCTGGTTGGCCAGCTCACGGCATTCCTCGACCAGATCCAGCGTGCGATGGCTGGCCTTCTCGGTCATCTCCACCACGTGGTCCAGGCGCGAACACGCATCGTCCAGCTCGCCGGCTTCCTCGGGCACGGTGGGCAACTCGCCCAGCGCCTGGCCGAGTTCGCGTGCAAGCCGGCTCAGGCCCTGCATCATCGGGCGCGTGCGCAGGGCGGCGAGGTGGTCGACCTCGCGCTTCCACGCAGCTTCGTCACCGCTTTCCAGTGCATCGAGCGCGCCCTGCAGGCGGTCGATCAACGCGGCGCGTTCGGCATTGGTGTCCACGGTGGCGTTCATCAGGCGGTCGCCGCCAGACGTTCGAACACCTTGCCCAGCTTCTCTTCCAGCGTCTGCGCGGTGAACGGCTTGATGATGTAGCCGTTCACACCGCACTGGGCTGCTTCGATGATCTGCTCGCGCTTGGCTTCGGCGGTCACCATCATCACCGGCAGGTGCTTGAGCTTGGCGTCGGCGCGGATGTTGCGCAGCAGGTCGATGCCGGTCATGCCGGGCATGTTCCAGTCGGTGACCACGAAATCGAACGGGCCGGCCCGCAACGCTGCCAATGCGCTGTTGCCGTCTTCGGCCTCTGCGGTATTGGTGAAGCCAAGATCGCCCAACAGATTCTTGACGATGCGCCGCATCGTCGAGAAGTCGTCCACGATCAAAATCCGCATGTTCTTGTTCACATCAAGCTCCTAACACTAAAAAATACGCGAAAAAATCATTCGTCGATTTCGACACCGGCATCGGCCAGTTCGAAGACCTTGAGGCGGCCGCGCAGACGCACCACCGCCTGGCCATGGATCTGGCACACGCGCGATTCGCTGACACCGAGCACGGCGCCGATTTCTTTCAGGTTCAATTCCTGTTCGTAGTACAGCGACAGCACCAGCTGCTCGCGCTCGGGCAACTGGCCGATGGCCTTGCCCAGCTCGCGGCCGAACTCGCCGCGCTCCATCATCTGCTGCGGATTGGGGCCACCCTTGGCGGTGGTGTCCAGCTCGCCGTGATCCTCGATCCGCGACTCCAGGCTCAGCACCTGGCCGCGGGCGGCATCTTCCATCAGACGCAGGTAGTCCGGCAGCGGCATCTCCATCGCGGCGGCCACTTCGGTGGCGGCGGCGGCGCGGCCGGTGTGCTGCTCGATCTTGCGCACGGCCGCGGCGGCATCGCGTGCACGGCGGTGCACCGAACGCGGCACCCAGTCGCCACGGCGGATCTCGTCGATCATCGAGCCGCGGATGCGGATCGAGGCATAGGTCTCGAACGAGGCGCCCTGCTCGGAATCGTAACTGCGCGAGGCTTCGATCAGGCCGATCATGCCGGCCTGGATCAGGTCGTCCACTTCCACGCTCGCCGGCAGGCGCGCGGCCAGATGGTGGGCGATGCGGCGCACCAGGTCGGCGTGCTGGGTGACGATGTCGTTGGCGTTGTTGCGCTGCACGGCACGGTACTGCGCGGTGGCCGTGGTTGCGGTAGCGGTGCTCATGCGGCCACTCCCCGTTGGATGATGCGTTCGACGAAGAATTCGACGTTGCCGCGGGACACGGTCGGGGCCTGCCAGCGCGAGGTACGGCGAGCGATTTCTGCAATGGCCTGCGCCGACGGACTGGCGGGGTAGGCCTTGATGACCGGTTGCTGGCGCTGTACCGACAGGCGCAACCAGTCGTCCTGCGGCACGTGGCCGAGGTAGTTCAGCGACACGTCGCCGAGGAATTTTTCGCAGACCCGCGACAGCTTGTCGTACAGCAGGCGGCCTTCGTTGGGGTCGCGCACCATGTTGGCGATGATCTGCAGGCGGTCCACGCCGCGTTCGCGCGAGAGCACCTTGATCAGCGCGTAGGCGTCGGTGATCGAGGCCGGCTCGTCACAGACCACCACCACGGTGTCCTGGGCGGCCTGGCAGAAGGTCAGCACGCTGTCGGTGATGCCGGCGGCGGTGTCGATGACCATCACGTCCAGGTCGCGCTCCAGTTCGGAGAACACGTTGACCAGGCCGATGTGCTGGGCCGGGGCCAGTTCGGCCATGTGGCGGCGACCGGAGGCGGCCGGGACCACCAGCACGCCGCCGGGACCTTCGATGATCACCTCGTCCAGCGTGCAGCGGCCGGCGATCAGGTCGGCCAGGGTGTACTTGGGCGACAGGCCCAGCACCACGTCCAGGTTGGCCAGGCCCAGGTCGGCGTCCAGCAGCAGGGTGCGCTTGCCCATGTCGGCCAGCGCCACGGCCAGGTTGGCGGAGATGTTGGTTTTGCCCACGCCGCCCTTGCCACCGGTCACGGCAATGGTGCGCACCGGGCCCAAAGGCTCGGGACGGGTCGCCGACAGGGGGAAGGCGTTGGTCAGCTTGGCGTATTCACGCGACTGCATGGTTGTGCTCCGGAGTACAGGGCTTATCGGCAGCGCGCCGCAAATCTTCAAGGCGAAGAACGAGACTGGCGGCATTGGCGCGGTGCAGGTCGTCGGGGACCCGCTGTCCGTCAGTCACCCAGGTGATGGGCATTTGGTGATCGACGACGACCGACAGCGCACTACCGAAGCGGCCGGTCTCGTCAAGTTTGGTCAGCACCACGCCCTGGGGCTTGGCGTGGGCGAAGCGGCGCACGACCTCGTCGAGGTCGGAAAAGTGCGCGTTGGCAGGCAGCACCAGCAGCGAGGTGACCTGGTGCGCGGCGCGCAGCCAGTTCAGCTGCGCGGCCAGGGCGCGGTCGCGCTGGCCCATGCCGGCGGTGTCGATCAGCACCAGCTTGTAGTCGCGCAGGCGCTCGAGCAGTTCCAGCAGGCTCTCGGCGCTGTCGGCCTCGTGCACGGCGATGCCGAGCTGACGGCCGTAGCTGTGCAGCTGCTCGCGGCCGCCGACGCGCTGGGTGTCGGTGGTGACCAGGGCCACGTCGCGCGGGGCGTGCTGGGCGGCGAAGCGCTGCGCCAGCTTGGCGATGGTGGTGGTCTTGCCGGCACCGGTCGGGCCGACCAGGGCGATCACGCCGCCGCGTTCCAGCGGGTCGACCGGGGCCACCGGCAGGCGCTTGGACAGCAGGCCCAGCATCAGCCCGCGGCCGCGGTGCAATTCGGTATCGGCCGGGATCTGCAGCGCCACATCGCGGATCAGGCCGGCGTCGAAGCCATAGTCGTCCATCAGCTCCAGGGCCTGCGCACGCACCGGTGAGCCGCGCAGGCGCTCGTCGGTGAGGCGGTTCATTTCGCGCTCGATCATCTGCCGCATCAGCGCCAGCTCGCCGCGCAACTGCTTGAGTTCTTCGTCGTTCTGCGGCGCCGGGACGGCGGCGGCCGGCACCGCGGCCAGCGCCGGCGGGGCGGCCACCAGCGGCGGCAACGCGGCCGGCGGCAGGATCTGCGGCAGCGCGTCCAGGTCGAAGTCGGCGTCGTCAGCCAGCGCGTCTTCGTCCTGGTCGTAGCCGGCCTGCACAGGGGCGGCGGCGGCGGCCATGATCGGCGTCGGCGCCTGCACCGGGGCGGCCTGCACGGCGGCGCGCTGCACCGGGGCGGTGGTCAGGAAGTCGGCGAACAGTTGTTCCGGCACCGCCGACAACGCGTGCTCCTGGCGCGGCGCGGCGGACACCGCAACGGCGCGGGCCAGGGCCTGGGCGGCGGGCGAGGGGACGGCGGCGGTACGGACCGGTGCGGCGACCGGGGCCTGACGCGGCACGTTGACCGGCTGGCGCAGCGCCATCGCGGCGATCATGTCTTCGGCGGCGCTGGCAACGCGCTGGCGCTGGCTCGTACCGGCATCGGCAGCCGGCGCGAGCGGTGCGTGGACCGGCGCGGCCGCGGCTTGCGGGGCCGGGGCCTGCTGGGCAGGTGCCGACGGGATCGGCGCGGCGGCAACCGCCGGCGTCTCGGAGCGGGCGGTTTCCAGGGCGCGCTGCACCAGTTCTTCGTCGTAGTTGCTGGCAGCGACGATCTCGATGCCTTCGGCGGTACGGCGATTGGACAGGATCACGGCGTCCGGGCCGTGTTCTTCACGCACCATGCGGAATGCGGTGCGCATGTCCGGGGCAACGAAGCGTTTGATTTTCATGCCAAGTGCCTCCAGGAACGGGACCCGCCGGACGCCGGACGGGTGCGCGATGAATGTGGGTGCGTTGCCAGCGTCATGAGGTGCCTGTCCCGTTCGGTTGTTCCAAGTGCTGCTCTCGCCCCGCAGCGGTGACGCTGGCTGCGGTCTCGCCAGAGCTAATGCATGTGGTGTGCCAAAACGTGGTGCCAGGGTTCCGGCGCGGGGACCCTGGTCGGTCGGGGTGGGGCGGCGGCTGTGCGTCTGGTCCGGATTGGGAGTTCAAGTCAATGGATTGATTGACTTTTCTCCGGGCCGGCACGGTGTTGGCATTGCCCGTGCGGGCGGATGCGCTGGCGGTGCGGGCGCCGGGATTGCTGTGCCCGGCACGCCTCGAAACGGCCGGCGGCGTGCAATCGATTGGATGGCCGGACTGGTGGCGGCTTTCCGACGCCGGATGTGGCGGTCGGTCTGAACGCGTTGCCGGTCGGCGTGTTGGAGGCACAACGGCCTGACGATTTCGTAGGAGCGCACCCGGGCGCGACGGGGCTGTCCCGGTAACGCCGGTCGCGCCCGGGTGCGCTCCTACAGGGTGTTCTGGTTTGCGGCGTGCCGTCGGATACCCGGCGCGTCGTAGGAGCGCACCCGGGCGCGATGGGGCTGTCCCGGTAACGCCGGTCGCGCCCAGGTGCGCTCCTACAGGGGTGTCCTGGTTTGCGGCGTGCCGTCGGATACCCGGCGCGTCGTAGGAGCGCACCTGGGCGCGATGGGGCTGTCCTGGGAAAGCCTGTCGCGCCCGGGTGCGCTCCTACAGGGGTGTTCTGGTTTGCGGCCGTGCCGTCGGATACCCGGCACGTCGTAGGAGCGCACCTGGGCGCGATGGGGCTGTCCTGGGAAAGCCCGTCGCGCCCGGGTGCGCTCCTACGCCTTAGCTGATCGTGCCGACCAGCTTCAGGCGCTTGTCTTCGGGCACTTCGCTATAGGCCAGCACCGACAGGGACGGGACGCTGTGGCGGACCAGGCGGGCCAGCGCGGCGCGGACCTGGCCGGGGACCAGCACCACCGCCGGTTCGTTGCGGGCTTCCTGCTTGCCGACGCAGTCGGCCAGGCTCTGGTGCAGGCGCTCGGCCAGGCCGGGTTCCAGCGCCACGCCGTTGCCGTGGGTGGATTCCTGCAGCACGCGCTCCAGCTGCGGGGCCAGCGTGTAGACCGGCAGCTCGGCCGACATGCCGGCGATCTCCTGCACGATGAAGCGGCCCAGCGAGGTGCGTACCGCGGCGGTGAGCGTGGTCGGGTCCTGGCTGTGCGGGGCGTGCTCGACCAGCGCTTCGACGATCTTGCGCAGCTGGCGCACCGGGATGCGCTCGATCAGCAGGTTCTGCAGCACGCGCACCACCACCGACAGCGGCAGCGCCTTCGGCGTGAGGTCCTCGACCATCTTCGGCGCGGTCTTGGCCAGGGTCGCCAGCAACTGCTGCACTTCCTCGTGGCCGAGCAGTTCCGGGGCGTGTTCGCGGATCAGGTGCGACAGATGGGTGGCGACCACGGTGGCCGGGTCGACCACGGTGTAGCCCATCGATTCGGCATAGGCGCGTTGGTGTGGCTGGATCCAGGTGGCATCCAGGCCGAACGCCGGGTCCTTGCCGGGAATGCCGTCGAGCTGGCCGAGTGCACCGCCCGGGTCCAGCGCCAGTTCGCGGTCGGGATAGATTTCAGCGGTGGCCACCGGCACCCCGTGCACCAGCAGCCGATACGCGTTGGCCGACAGCTCCAGGTTGTCGCGGATATGCACCGGCGGCACCAGGAAGCCGATGTCCTGGGTGAGCTTGCGGCGCACGCCCTTGATGCGCGCCATCAGTTCGCCGCCCTGGTTCTTGTCCACCAGCGGAATCAGCCGGTAGCCCACTTCCAGGCCCAGCGGGTCGATCGGGCGCAGCTCGTCCCAGCTCAGCTCGGAGCTGGCCTGGGCGGCGGTGGCCGCCGCGGCGGCCTTGGGGTCGGTGGCCGGGTCGCCGGTCGGCGGGATGACCAGGCTGCGCTTGTACATTTTCCAGGCGATCACGCCCAGGATCAGGCCCAGCGTCAAAAACGCGACGTTGGGCATGCCGGGCACCAGGCCGACCAGGCCCAGGATGGCCGCGGCCACCGCGAGGGCGCGGTGCTGGCCGAACACCTGGCTGATCATGGCGCCGCGCATGTCCTGCGCGCGCGAGGCGCGGGTCACCAGCAGGGCGACCGAGGACGACACCAGCAGGGCCGGCAGCTGTGCCACCAGGCCGTCGCCGATGGACAGCAGGGTGTAGGTGGAGGCGGCATCGACAAAGCTCATGCCGTGCTGGAACATGCCCACGGCCATGCCGCCGACCAGGTTGATGAACAGGATCAGGATGGCGGCGATGGCGTCGCCGCGGATGAACTTGTTGGCACCGTCCATCGCACCGTAGAAGTCGGCTTCCTCGCGGACCTCCTCGCGGCGGGCCTTGGCTTCCTCGCGCGTCAGCAAACCGGCGTTGAGGTCGGCGTCGATGGCCATCTGCTTGCCGGGCATGGCGTCCAGGATGAAGCGGGCGGTCACTTCCGACACGCGCCCGGCACCCTTGGTGATGACCACGAAGTTGATGATGGTCAGGATCGCGAACACCACGATGCCCACGGCGTAGTTGCCGCCGATGACGAACTGGCCGAACGCCTCGATCACCTTGCCGGCCGCGGCATGGCCGTCCTGGCCGTTGATCAGGATCACGCGGCTGGAGGCCACATTCAGCGCCAGCCGCAGCATCGTGGTCATCAGCAGCACGATCGGGAAAATGGTGAATTCCAGCGGGCGCTGCACGTACACCACCGCCAGCAGCACCATCAGCGAGATGGCGATGTTGAAGGTGAACAGGGCATCCAGCACCGGTGCGGCCAGCGGCACCATCAGCATGGCCAGCATGGCCATCAGGGCCAGTGGCGCGCCCAGGCCGTTGCGCAGCAACTCCATGATGCGCCGGGCGTTCATCGGGGCGGGTTGGGCGCTCATGCGCTGGCTCCCTTGCCGAACTCATCCACGTCCAGC
Organism: Xanthomonas sp. BRIP62418; assembly: GCF_003993495.1. Lineage (NCBI taxonomy): Bacteria > Pseudomonadati > Pseudomonadota > Gammaproteobacteria > Lysobacterales > Lysobacteraceae > Xanthomonas > Xanthomonas sp. BRIP62418. The sequence continues at coordinate 203,732 of NZ_QEZG01000045.1, read as the reverse complement.
GACGGCAATTCCGGCATCGGGCCGCCGTTCCAGCCACGCAGCTGGTAGACGTAGGACAGCACCTGGGCCACGACCGAATAGAGTCTCACGGGAATTTCCTTGCCAATTTGCGCTTCTCTATACAAGGCGCGTGCCAAAGGCGGGGCGGTGACGATCGCCACCCGGTGCTGTTCGCAGGCTTCGCGGATGCGGAAGGCCATTTCGTCCACGCCCTTGGCCACCACGATCGGGGCGCGCATCTTGCCGCCTTCGTACTTGAGCGCCACCGCATAGTGGGTCGGATTCATCAGCACCACGTCGGCCTTGGGCACCGCTTCCATCATCTGGCGCTGCGACATCTGCATCTGCATCTGGCGGATGCGGCCCTTGACCTCCGGGCTGCCCTCGCTTTCCTTCATCTCGCGCTTGATCTGTTCGCGGGTCATCTTGAGCTTCCGCAGCCAGTTCCACTTCTGGTAAGGGGCGTCGATGGCGGCCAGCAGCACCAGCGCGCCTGCGGTGTAGAACAGCAGGCTCTTGGTGAAGTCCAGGCCGTTGCCCACGGCCTGTTCCAGCGGCTGGTTCACCAGCGAGCGCAGGCCGTGCAGGCCCTTGGAGATGCACAGGCTGGCGGCCAGGCCGACGAACAGCAGCCGCAGCATCGACTTGACCAGCTCGGCCAGGCTGTTGCTGCCCCACATGCGCTTGATCCCGTTGGCCGGGTTGAGCTTGGTGAGGTCGGGCATGATCGCCTTGCCAGAAAACCGCAGCCCGCTCATCAGCAACGGGCCGGCCAGGCCGGCGGCCAGGCAGATGCCGATCAGCGGCAGCATCACCCACAGCAGTTGCAGCAGCAGGTCACCGAAATGGCCGAACAGCGCCATCGGGTTTTCACGCATCTTCGGGTCCGGGCTGAGCGCGGTCTTCATCCACACGCTGGCGCCATCGCCGATGCCGCGGGCCAGGGCCATCAGCGCGAACACGCCGGCGCCGAACACCGCAGCGGTGGACAACTCGCGCGATTGCGGGATGTTGCCCTGCTCGCGGGCTTCGCGCAGGCGTTTTTCGGTGGGAAGCTCTGTGCGTTCGCCGCCGTCTTCGGACTCGGACATGGAGATGCCGGTGGGGGATCAGCCTGGCCTCATGCAAGCTGCGTTCCAATTGGGGCCGGGAATCGGGAATCGGGATTGGGGAATCGGAGAGCGGTGATCGCGTGGAGCCGCTGGCGGGGTGTTGTGGTTGGTGGTGAGCAAGCGCACGCCGGGCTCTGTGGATGGCGCTGCCATCGCGATAGATCGCCCCGCCTGCGCGCCTGCGACGGCTGTTGCAGTTGGAAGGCGCGCAGGTCGCCGCGTGCGCGGGGGAGGCCGCAGGCAGGAAATGGGGGGCGGCGGACCAAGTGTAGGCTGGTGCTTGGCTTGGTTGGCGGGTCAGAGAGTGATGGCAGGTGCCGGGGCGGCGGTCGTTTTGACGCCTTTCGCTTAACGGGTCGGGCGAGTTGCGCCGTCGCGTTGGGCGACCACCACCGCGATGAAGTGCTCGGCGTCCATCGGCCGGCCCAGCAGATAGCCCTGCAGCTGGTCGCAGCCCAGCCGTTCCAGGGTGTTGCGCTGGGCGGCGGTCTCCACGCCCTCGGCCACCACCTGCAGGCGCATGGTGTGGGCCAGTGCCACCACCGCTGCGACGATGGCGATGTCTTCCGGGCCGTTGTCCAGGGCCTGCACGAAGCTGCGGTCGATCTTGAGTTCGTGCGCGGGCAGCTTGCGCAGGTACATCAGGTTGGAATAGCCGGTGCCGAAGTCGTCGATGGCGATGCGCACGCCCAGCGTGTTGAGCTGGCCGAGCGTGCGCAGGCAGGCTTCGGCATCGCGCATGGCCATGCTCTCGGTGATTTCCAGGGTGAGCTGGGCCGGCGGGATCGCATGGTCGGCCAGGGTGGTTGCCACCTCGTCCAGCAGGCTGGGCGAGGCCAGTTGCGTGGCCGACAGGTTGACCGCCACGCGCCAGTGCCCATGTCCGGCCTCGCGCCAGTCACGCATCTGCCGGCAGGCCTGCTGCAGGACCCAGCTGCCGAGCGGGCCGATCATGCCGCTGCGCTCGGCCAGCGGGATGAAGCTGTCCGGCGGCACCAGGCCGCGCTCGGGGTGCTGCCAGCGGATCAGCGCCTCGGCACCGATCGGGCGGCCGTCGTCGGCGCAGTACTTGGGCTGGTAATGCAGGACGAACTGGCCCAGTTCCAGCGCACGCGGCAGATCCTGCAGCAGCTGCAGGCGTTCGCGGGTGGTGCCGGTCATCGAGCGCTCGAAAAAGCTGTAACGGTTGCGCCCGGCCTGCTTGGCGTGACGCATCGCCGCATCGGCATGGGTCATCAACTGATGCTCGCTGCCGGCATCCTCCGGATACAGCGCAATGCCGACGCTGCTGCTGAGGCGCAATTCCTGGTTGGCGACCAGGAACGGCACCGCCAGTGCCTGCAGCAGATGCGCGGCGATCGCGGCGGCATCCTCGGGGTCGGCGATGGCCGATACCAGCACGAACTCGTCGGCACCCAGCCGCGCCAGGCTGCCATGGGCGCGCCGGTGTGCACGCATGCGCTCGGCCACCGCCACCAGCAACTGGTCGCCGAACGGGTGGCCGTAGCCATCGTTGATCGCCTTGAATCCATCCAGGTTGATCAGCATCACCGCAAAGCGTTGCCCGTCGCGTTGGGCGCGGTCGATGCCCTGCAGCACGTGCTCGTGCAGCAGCACGCGGTTGGGCAGGCGGGTGAGCGGGTCGTACAGGGCCGCCTGCACCAACTCGGCATTGGCCTGTGCCAACGACGCGGAGAGCACGTCGGTGCGTTGCTGGAACCGCCGCGACAGTACCGAGATCACCAACGCCAGCGCCAGCAGCGCCAGCGTGACCAGCACCACCACGGCCGCCAGCCAGGGCAGCGGCAGGTGCGCACCGGCCGCCGCACCGCAGAGGCTGCCGGGCGCGAACCGCGCGGCCGCCATGCCGGTGTAATGCATGCCCACGATCGCCACGCCCATGATCATCGCCGCGATCAGCCGCAGGCTGTAGCGGCGGCCGCCGTGGCGCAGCCGGAAGGCGATCCACAACGCCGCTGCCGAGGCGCCGATGGCGATGAGGATGGACAGCCCGAACAGCAGCGGGTCGTAGCTGATGGCCGGGGACATGCGCAGCGCGCCCATGCCGATGTAGTGCATCAACGCAATGCCCAGCCCCATCAGCACCGCACCCAGGCCCAGCCGCGGCCACGGCAGGTTCGCACGCGAGGTCAACCACAGCGCCAGGGCCGCGGCCAGAATCGCCGCCAGCATCGACCAGGTGGTCAGCGCCAGGTCGTAGCCCAGCGGAATCGGCAGGCGAAACGCCAGCATGCCGACGAAGTGCATCGACCAGATGCCGATGCCCATCGCCACCGCGCCGCCCATCAGCCAGGCCACGGCATCGCTGCCACGACTGGCCGTCACACGTGCGGCCAGATGCAGCGCGGTATAGGAGGCCAGCACGGCCACCACCAGCGACAGCATCACCATGCCAGGGTTGTAGGTTCCGACCACCCATCCACTTCCAGCGCCGAAGGACGCGCTTGCTCAAGCACGTAGCGACCCCGGGCGCCAGTTCTTGAGCGCCTGCGGGCAGCCAGCGGCGATCCAACGCGCATGCGCTGATCGGCCTGGCGCGGGCGGCAGGCGATGCGGTGATGTGGCGCGTCAGCCATGCAGTTTCTGCGCAAGGCGACGATGCTGCCGCACCTGTGATCGGCAGGCGGGTCGGCGTCACTGCACGCGTGGGTGCCGTGTATCGGAAGCAGGATCCGTACGTGGGTGTCGAACCGACCTACGCCCGGGCGGCAGCGCGCATGCTCATGCCACCGACGATTCGGGCTCTTCCGGTTCGATGCGATTGCGGCCATGCCGCTTGGCGCGGTACAGCGCTTCGTCGGCACGCGCCAGCAGCGTGGCGGCGTTGTCGCCGCTCCGGAACCAGGCCACGCCCACCGAACAGGTCACCTGCAGCGGCCGGGTGGTGCCGACCTCGTACGGTGCCAGGCTGAGCTTTTCGTGGATGGCGCGCAGCCGGTGCTGGCTGTGCCGCGACATGCCCGGCAGCAGCAACAGCAGTTCCTCGCCGCCATAACGGCCCACCTTGTCCGAGTCACGCAGGCAGCCGCTCAGGCGCGCACCCACCTTGGCCAGCACCGCATCACCGACCAGGTGCCCGTGCTGGTCGTTGACCAGCTTGAAGTGGTCCAGATCGATCAGCACCACCGCCAGCGGATGGCCGCCGTGCGCGCAGGCCTGCAGTTCTTCGGCCATGGCGTCGAGCACGCCGGAGCGGTTGAGCAGGCCGGTCAGGGCATCGTGGCTGGCCTTCAGGGCCAGCGCTGCGCGCGCGCTTTCCAGGTCGCGTTTTTCGTGTTCCAGCTGGTAGGTGCGCTCGGCCACCAGTTCGGCGAGCATGCGCTCGCGTGCAACCAGGTGGCGATGCCGCCAGCGCCACAGGCCGGCCAGCAATGCGCTGCCGATCAGCACATACAACGCGATCGCCGGCGGGCTGCGCCACCACAGCGGCGCCACCGCAAACGCCAGCTCGGCGATCGGCGAGGCCGTGCGGCGGTAGCGGTCCAGGACCTGCACCTGCAGGCGGAAATGCCCGGAGGGCAGCGGCGGTTGGTCGATCGACAGATCCTCGCTCTGGATCCATGCGTCGTGCAGGCCGCGCAGGCGGTAACGCACCGTCAGGCGACTCGGGTCGTCGTACACCTCCATCGTGGACAGCTCGATATGCAGCGGCTTGTCGCTCCAGCCCAGCAACTGGCCTTGCTGCACCGGTACGCCGCCGCGGCTGACGCTGTCGATGCGCACGCTGGGCTGGCGCGCATCGAACAGCTGCGCCGGATCCAGCAGATGACTCACGCCGCGCGAGGTGCCGATCCAGACCGATCCATCCGGATCCTCGGCGAAGGCCGCTTCGGAGATGTCGTCCCACAGCAGGCCCTGCGACTGCGACAGATGCGCCCAACGCTCCCCGTCGTAGACCTCCACGCCGCGTGCGTGGCCCACCCAGACCCTGCCGATGCTGTCGCCACGCATCAGGTAGACGCCGACCTCGCGCAGCGCTTCGTCGCTGATCGCCTGCAGGTCCAGCCGGTCGCCAAGCAGCATGCCGTGCCAGAGACCGGGCCGATAGAACGCCAGCCACACCTCGCCGCCATCGCTGATGTGGAACTTGCTGATCCACGGGTCGGACGTGCCGCCGTTGACCAGCACCTCGACCCTGGACCAGCGCGCGCCCTGCAGGCGGAACAGGCCGTTGGCGGTGGACACCCACAGCGTGCCGTTGGCGGTCTGCTGGATGTCGGTATAGGCGATCGTGGGCATGTCGGCGACCGCTTCCATCGTGCCGCCTTCCAGCGGGCGCCGGATCACGAACAGCCCGCCCGCGCTGAGCATCCACATCCGCCCCTGCCGGTCGATCAGCAGGCGGCGCGCGGTACGCGGCAGCTTGGCAACCTGTGCACTGCGGCCATCCGGCCAGGTGCGGCGCAGGAAACCGGCCGAATTGAGCGTCCACAGGCTGCCGTCGGCACTGCGTTGCATGCCAATGATCTGGATCCCGGAGGCCGGCAAGGCCGGGACGAACCGTCCCCCGGGATCGGCCTGGCGGCCGGCACCGTGTTCGTTGCCGACCAGCAGCGCCCCCTGCGCGTCGCGGGCGATCGACCAGGTGGGGGCGGCCGGCATGCCTTGCGAGGCGTCCCAGTTCTCGATCCATTCGTAGCCGGCCCAGCGCACCAGGCCTTCGCCATCGACGGTCATCCAGACATCGCCATCGCGGTCCACCAGGATCGCGTCGCTGCTGCCGGGCGGCAGCCCGTTGCCGGCACCGAAGCTGCGCCAGCGGCCGTTTTCCCAGCGCGCCAGACCGTCGTTGCGGCGGACCAGCACGCGCCCTTCGCGGTCCAGCACCAACGGCGCCTGTCGCCCGATGGTGCTGCCATCGAGCAATGGCAGCGGCCGCACACTGAATCTGCTTGCGCCCGGCGCGCGATACAGCAGGGTGCCGGTGCCACGCACCCACAGTGCGCCGTCATGGTCGCGCAACACGCTGTACCAGCGATCTTCCGGCACGCCCTGGTCCGGCCCGTAGACCTGCACCTTGCGCTGCGCATCGATGGCGCACAGCCGCCTGGCGCAGCCGGCCCACAAGGTGTCGCCTTCCACCGACAGGCTCAGCACCTTGGCCAGTTCGGGCACGCGCACCCGGGTGGCGGTGTCCAGCAACGGTTCGCTATGCCAGCGGCCATTGCCGCGTGCGCTCAACCGCTCCAGCGTGCCGCCATTGGCCAGCACCGTGCCCCAGGAGGGACTGGCCAGCAGCATGTCTTCCTGCAGATGTTCGGCCTCATCGGGGGCCAGCTTGCGGAAGCCGTGCTCGTCGCCGACAAACAGCGCCTGGAAGCCGGCCACCCACAGCCGCCCGTCGGCGGCTTCGCTCATCGAGGCAATCGGTTCGTTGCGCAGGCCATCCAGCTCGACCTGCTGGAAGCTGCGCCCGTTGTAGCGATACAGGCCGCTTTCGGTGCACACCCACAACAGCGTGGTGCGGGTCTGCAGCAGACAGGTGCCGGCAAGCCCGAGCAGGCCCTGGTCGTGGGCATAGCGACGAATGCTCGCGCTCTGCGCGGCAGCCAGATCGGCCAGCAACAGCAATCCCAGCAGCAGCACCGCCAGCAACGGTGCACACCGGTGTGACGACCTGCATTGGCGGTACTCAGACCCCACGGGCGTTGCACTCTCCCACGCGTCGGCCTGCGTGCTCCGCGCCCTTCGCGCGGGTGTCTCACGCTTGCCATGGGCGGCCCCCATCGTAGGCCGCAGTAAACCGACTAGCGGCTGTTCACGTGTGTTTCTTTAATGCGTGAGCAGGCATGGTGGCGTGATTGCGCAGCGGGCACCGCCATATAAGTGGCCTGTTGTTCCCGAGCCGCGCACTGTCGCTGCAGGCGCGATCACGCAGATTGCTTGATGCCGGTTGCGCAACGGCTGTGTGCTGCCCGCGTCCAGGCCTCCATTCGGCAGCAGACATGGCGTTGTCGGCGATGCGTCGGTAAGGCGCGCTGCGTGCCCCGGCCGGTTTGCAGATCCCAGCATTGGCGCTGCTTTTCAGCTTGCGTGGCAATGCAGGTTCAGCCGTTGGCCGCCGCGTGGTAGGCCACCTGGTCGTAATCGATGCGGTTGCGTCCACTGCGCTTGGCGCGATAGAGCGCGGCGTCGGCCCGGGCCAGCAGTTGTTCCAGGGTTTCGCCCGGCTGGAACCAGGCCACGCCCACCGAACAGGTCACCGGCAAGCCGCCGCCATCGATGGGGTAGTCGCCGCAGATGCCGCGATGCAGCGCCTGCAGGCGACGGCTGGCCTCGGCACTGAGCCCCGGCAGCAGCGCCAGCAATTCCTCGCCGCCGTAGCGGCCGATGCGGTCGTCGCCGCGCACCAGCGTATCCAGGCGCCGGCCGACCTCGGCCAGCACCGCATCCCCGGCCAGGTGGCCATGCAGGTCGTTGACCAGCTTGAAGTGGTCCAGGTCGATCAGCGCCACCGCCAGCGGCTGCGCGCCGGTATCGGCATGGGCCAGCATGCCGCGCAGCGCGTGCAGGATGCCGGCGCGGTTGAGCAGCCCGGTCAATTCGTCATGGGTGGCCTTGAGTGCGAGTTCGGCGCGCGCCGCTTCCAGCTCGCGCTTGTCCTGCTCCAGCTCGGCGGTGCGCTCGGCCACCAGCTGCTCCAGCTCGCGCTTGCGTCGCAGCAGCTTGCGTGTGCGCCAGCGCAGCAACGCAATCACCGCCGCAATGCCCAGCAGCACGTAGCCGGCCATTGCCGGTGCGCCGCGCCACCACGGTGGGCGCAGCACGAAAGGCAGCCGCGCCACCGGGCTGGCGCTGCGCTGGTAGGCGTCCAGCGCCTGTACTTCCAGCGTGTAGGTGCCGGGTGGCAGCAGGGGATAGGTGAGGTGGCTCAGCGAGGTCGTGGTCCAGCGCGCCTGGTGGCCCTCCACCCGGTAGCGGAAGCCGATGCGGTCCGGGCCGCCTTCGGCGCCGGGTGCGCTGATGTCCACATCCAGCGGCACCTGCGACCAATCGACCTGTGTCCCCGCGGTGATCGCCTGGTTGCCACGCCGCACGCGCAGGATGTCCGCGCGCAATGGCGGTGCAGCGAACACGCGCAACGGATCGATCAGATGGGTGGCGCCGCGACTGCTGCCGAGCCAGATGCTGCCATCCACGTCCTCGAAGAATGCATTGGCCGACATGTCGTCCCACAACAGGCCCTCGGTGCGCGTGGCCCGCGACCAGTGGCCGTTTTCCAGCATGTCCAGGCCCTGGCTGCTGCCCAGCCACAGCCGGCCCTTGCGGTCGTGGCGCAGGATGAACGGCATCACCCGCGCCACCAGCGGGTCGTCGACCGCGCGCAGCGCCAGCACGCCATCGGCCTGCAGGCGGCCATGCCACAGCCCGGTATCGCGCAGCGAGATCCACAGCTCGCCATCGGGGGCAAAATCGATCAGGAAGAAATCCTGGCTGGGCAGCGCGCCACGCACCTGCACGCGTTGCCAGGTGCCGTCCGCCCGCCGGTTGTACAGCCCCTCGCGGGTACTGGCCCAGAGCCGGCCCCGGGGATCGAGATCGACATCGCCTATGAACGCGGCCGGCACGCCCGCATCGCGGGTGGCCTGATACGGCGCGCCCGGCGGCATGTGATACAGGCCGCGCGGCGTGGTGATCCACAAGGTGCCGGTGGCGTCGAACAGCAGCTTGTTGATCGGCAGGCCCAGCTGCAGCACGTCGACGGTCCTGCCGCTGTGCGGATCGCGCCGCGCCAGTGCGCCGGATGAGCGCGCCACCCAGGCCGCGCCGTCTGCCGGCGAGAGCGCCATGGAGATCGACTGCAGCAGCGGCTGCCCGTCGTCCAGCGTCCAGGGTTGCATGCGCCCGCTGCGCGGATCCAGCATGTTGGAGCCGGCATCGCCGCCGACCAGCAGTTCCCCGCTGGGCAGGCGCTGGATCATCCAGGTCGGCGCTTCTGCCAGCCCCTGCTGCTCGTCCCAGTGCTCGATGTTGCCGTAGCCCAGCCAGCGCTGTACGCCCAGGCCGCGGGTGCCGATCCACAGCTGGCCGGTGCTTTGCATCATCAGCGGGCCGACCATCGGGCTGATCGGCAGCCCCTGGTCATGGCCGAAATAACGCCAGTGATCGCCTTCCCAGCGCACCAGGCCGCGATCGGAACGCGTCAGCAGGCGGCCCTGTGCGTCTTCGGACAGGGTGGTGGCCGCCGAGAGCGTGTCGAAGCTGGTGCCTGCCGGTGCCGCATGACTGCGGAATACGCGCTCGCCCGGCGCACGCGCCAGCACCAGGCCACCGCCACGCAGCCACACGGTGCCCTGGTGGTCGCGGAAGATCGCCCGCCACTGCCGCTCCGGCACACCGTCGGCTTGCCCGAGCAGCTCGCTGCGCCCGTTCGCGTCGATCCGGCAGACGTGCTGTCCGCAGCTGGTCCATAGCGCCGTGCCATCGGCCAGCAGTGCCTTGCCGGCGGGCAGGGAGGTGCCATCGGCCAGCTGCAACGGCAGCGGGCGCACCGACCAGCCGCCCGTGCGCTCCGGCGACAGGCGCAGCAAGGCGTTCTCGCTGACCACCACCATGCCGTCGGCGTAGGCGGCCAGCACGTTGCCGCTGTCGGCGCGGATCGGTTTGCCGTCATGCAGGAGTTGCACGAATGCGCCACTGTCGCGGACGAACACGCCGTTGGCACTGGCCACCCAGAGCCGTCCTGCCGCATCCAGCGCCAGTGCACGGATGTAGCGCGCATCCAGGCCGCTTTCCTGGCCGACCGGTATGAAGCTCTCACGCTCGAAGCGGTGCAGGGCCAGCTCGGTGCCCACCCAGACCACGCCCTGGCGGTCTTCGAGCAGGCTGTTGACGGTCATGCCCTGCAGGCCATCGGCCTGGGCGTAGTCGCGGAAGCTGTAGGTCTGTGCCTGGGCGTGCCCGCACACCACGATCCCCAGCATCCAGACGCAGGCCCGGGCCCACCAGTGGCCGCCTCGTGACGCAATCGGAGCGAACAGCGCAGACACGTTGGGCATCGGTTCCCGCGGGCGTTGGCGTGGGGTGAGTGATGGCGACTGGCGGTATCAATCGTCCTGTGGCGTTGACGGCTGGACAGGGCGAAACTTGAGGCAGTTCACAGTTACGGATGTGCCCGCTAGGCGGTCAATTCCCTGGCGGCGTCGAAGGCGGTATCGAACATGCGCTGCACGGGCGGGGCGAATTCGCTGGCGAAGCTGGACAGCAGGAACAGCCCCAGCAACACCGTCAACGGCAGGCCCAGCTGCATCGGGTTCAACGCCGGCGCGGCTTTGGCCAGCGCACCGAAGGCCAGGTTGACCGCCAGCATCGCCACCATCATCGGCAAGGCCAGGGTGAGCCCGCCGCGCAGGATCTGCAGGAACAGGGTGGGCGCCACTTCGGCGAATGCGGCGGCGTCGGGGATGGCGGTGCCGATCGGCAGGGCCTTGTAGCTGTCCACCAGCAGCGCGATCACCGCAAGATGGCCGTTGGCCGCGAAGAACAGCAAGCCGAATCCCAGGTAGAACCACTGCGCGATCACCCCGGAGGTCACCCCGCGCAGCGGGTCGGACATCTGCGCGAACGACAGGCCGGTGGACTGCGACACCAGCTCGCCGGCCATCGCGCCGGCCTCGAAGATCAGCTTGAGCATGAAGCCCATGCTGGCGCCCACCGCCAGCTCACGGGCGACGCTGAGCACCGCCTGCGCGGTGAATCCGTCCCAGTCCGGCACCGGCGGCAGCAGCGGCGCCAGCACCATCGACAAGGTGCCGGCCAGCATCACCCGCACCCGTCCCGGTACCGCGCGCGTGCCGATCAACGGCATCGCGGTCAGCAACGCACCGGTGCGCAGCATCGTCCACATGATCGCCCCGACCATTGCGAACGCGCGCTGGCCGTCGATCACCATCTGGGTGGCAGCATCCATCCGCGCCGGTCCGCTAACCGATCAGATGCGGAATGCGCTGGAACAGCGCAATGGTGAACTCCACCAGATGCCCCAGCAGCATGCTGCCGGTGGCGAACAAGGTGGCCGTCAGCGCGACCGCCTTGGCCACGAAGGCGATGGTCGGCTCGTTCAACTGGGTGGCGGCCTGCACCACACCGATCACGACACCAACGACCAGCACCGCCAGCAACATCGGTCCGGCAATCCACAGGACGGTGACCAGGCCACCACGCAATTCGGTCAGGGCGATTTCAGGGCTCATGGGTGTGGTGATGCAAGTGGGGTGCCAAAGGGAATGGGATTGGGGAATCGGGAGGCGGGAATCGGGAGGCGGGAGGCGGGAGTGTGAATAGGGGGAGGAGATTTGAGCTGTGCGTCGGGGTATGGGCTGACGAAGGTGCGGTCTGCAGAAGCTCGCCCCTCTCCAGTGAGAGAGGGGTTGGGGTGGGGGTACGAGGCGATGCCTCGCCACGCGTGTTGGGTGGCTCGGCTGGGGTATTGCGCAGCTGTGCGCTTTGGCCGCTGTTGGCTGCACTGGCTACCGCTGTTGTTGTTTGCTCTGCGGTTGCGTCGGCGTTTGCGGCTCGGCCTTGGCACGCCGGCAAACCGGGTGGACACGCCGGCAGGCGGCGCGTGTGCAACCGCGCGGCTACGACGCGTTGAAGCTCGCCGCCAACGTGCCCACCACCAGCACCCAACCATCCACCAGGATGAACAGCAGGATCTTGAACGGCGCCGAGATCAACATCGGCGACAGCATCATCATGCCCATCGACATCAGCACGCTGGCGACCACCAGATCGATGATCACGAACGGGATGAAGATCAGAAAGCCGATCTCGAACGCCGTCTTCAGTTCGCTGGTCACGAACGAGGCCACCAGCACCGGGAACGGCACCGCGTCCGGGCCGGCGTACTTGCCGTCGCCGGCCATGCCGGCGAAGGTCATCAGGTCGGTCTCGCGGATCTGCGCCAGCATGAAGGCGCGCAGCGGCTGGGTGGTCAGCGTCCAGGCGGTCTGGAAATCGATCTGGTTGTTGAGGTACGGCGACAGGCCCGCGCCCCACATCTTCTGCCACACCGGCATCATCACCAGCGCGGTCAGAAACATCGACAGCCCCAGCAGTACCTGGTTGGACGGGGTCTGGCCGGTACCCAGCGCCTGGCGCAGCAGGCCCAGCACGATGGTGATGCGGGTGAAGGCGGTCAGCACCAGCAACATCGACGGCAGCAGGGTGATCGCCGTCATCAGTAGCAAGGTCTGCAGCGGCAGGCTTACCGGCTGGTCGCCGATGCGGCCAACGCTGACATTGGGCAACGACGGCAGCTGATTGGCACCGGCGGGCGCGGCCGCCGGCGCTGCGGCGGGAGCGGCGGCCTGGGCCATGGCCGGCAATGCGGCAGGCGTGGCCGCGGCCAGCAGCGGGCAGCTCATCACCAGCAGGATCAGCACCAGGCGGAGGCTGCGCCCCCAGCGATTCCAACGACTCAACATGTCACGGGTCCTTGCGCAGCTTCTGTGCCAGCAGCTGGGCGAAATTGGGAAGTTGCTTGAAGTTGGGCAGGGTGGGGGCGGGCGCGGGCGGCAGCGGTTCGGACAGGGTGTGCAAGGTGTTGATGCCGCCGGCGGTGACGCCCAGCAGCAATTGCTGGCCGTTGACCTCCACCACCACCACGCGTTCCTTGGCACCCACCGCCAGGCTGGTCACCAATCGCAGGCCCTCGGTGTTGCGGAAACCGCTGCCGGGCATGCGCTTGAGCAACCAGCCCAGGCCGACGATCAGCGCCAGCACCAGCAGCAATGCAAAGATCGCGCCAAACAGGCTGGGCGAGGACGGCGCCTGCGCGCCGACCTGGGTGGCCTTGGCCGCGACCGGCGCGGCAGCGGCCAGCAGGCCGATCACCGCAGCCTCCGGATCCGTTCGCTGGGGCTGACCACGTCGGTCAGGCGGATGCCGAAGCGGTCGTTGATGACCACCACTTCGCCATGCGCGATCAGGGTGCCGTTGACGTACACGTCCAGCGGTTCGCCGGCGCCGCGCTCCAGCTCCACCACCGAACCCTGGTTGAGCTGCAGCAGGTTGCGGATCGGGATGCGCGCGCGGCCCACTTCCAGCGACAGCGTCACCGGCACGTCCAGGATGACGTCCAGGTTGAGGTCGGTGGCATTGTTGTCGTGCTCGGCCTGCAGGCTGTCGAAGGTGGCGGGCGCGGCGTCGAGGGTGTCGGAGTTGATCATTTGCTGGAATCCTGGGAGGGAACGGCGCGTGGGGCTTGCACGCCGGGCGGGCGTACGGCGGTGATCTTGACGGCGTTGTTGCCATTGGACACGCCGAATTCGCCGGTGAACAACGGGATGTCTTCCACGCACAGCGGCACCTGTGCGGGCAGGTCGATCGGCAGGATGTCGCCGACCTTCAGGCCGGTGAGCTGGCGCAGGCTCATGCGCTTGCTGGCCAGCACGCTGGACAGGGTCACCTCGGCGGTGTCCAGTTGCTCGCGCAGCATCACGTTCCAGGAGTCGTCGCGGTCGTTGCGGTCGCTCTGGATGCCGGCATCGAGCAGTTCGCGGATCGGCTCCAGCATCGAATACGGCAGGGTGATGTGGATCTCGCCGCCGCCGCCTTCCAGTTCGACATGGAAACGGCACACCACCACGTACTCGCGCGGGGTGACGATGTTGGCGAAATGCGGGTTGATCTCCGAGTTGATGTACTCGAAGTCCACTTCCATCACCGGCGCCCAGGCTTCCTTCAGGTCGGCGAAGGTCTGCTTGAGCATCAGCTGCACCACGCGCATCTCGGTGGCGGTGAATTCACGGCCTTCGATACGGGTGTGGTAACGGCCGTCGCCGCCGAAGAAGTTGTCCACCACGGTGAACACCAGCGTGGGTTCGAACACGATCAGGCCGGTGCCGCGCAGCGGCTTGAAGCGGATCAGGTTGAGGTTGGTGGGCACATACAGCGAGTGCATGTACTCGTTGAACTTGACCAGGTCGATGCCGCGCACCGACAGGTCGGCAGAGCGCCGGATCAGGTTGAACAGGCCGATGCGCCACAGCCGCGCGAAGCGCTCGTTGACCATCTCCAGGGTCGGCATGCGGCCACGGATGATGCGGTCCTGGCTGGACAGGTCGTACTGGCGCGCCTCGCCGGGCAGCGGCTCCGGCTCGGTGTTGACCGCACCCGAATCCACGCCATGCAGCAGGGCATCGATTTCGTCCTGGGAAAGCAGATCGCTGACGCTCATGGGGCAGGCCTTACTGGGTGACGAAACTGGTGAACAGCAGTTCTTCGACGCACTTCTTGCCGGTCTCGCCGGTCATGACCTTCTGCGCTTCGGCCAGGGCCGCCTTCTGCAGCTTCTGCTTGCCGACCAGGTCGGCCACATCGGCGGCCTTGACCTGCGACAGCAGCATCAGCAGATGCGCGCGGATGGCCGGGGCGTTTTCGGTGATCAGCTTGAGGTCTTCCGGATCGCGGGTGACCAGCTGCACTTCGACCTGCAGGTACTGCGGGCCGTCGCCGGGGTCGGCCAGGTTGACCACGATCGCCGGGTCCATCGGGAAGTACTGCGCCGGCTTGGGCACCTCGGCCACCTTGGGCGCGTCGTGCTTGCCGCCTTTCTCCTCGCCCTTGTGGCCGAAGAAGAACCAGGCGCCGCCGCCGGCCGCGGCCAGCACCACGACCCCGACGGCGATCAGCAGAAGTTTCTTGCCGCCCTTCTTCTTGTCGCCCTTGTCGTCTTTGTCTTCGGTCTTCTTGGGTTTTTCAGCGGCTGCCACAGTCTGCTCCAGGGGAATGCTCACCCAGTGGATGCAATTGGCATGCCAATGACGCGACGGTTTCCTGGCGCACGTGCAGGTTCAACGGCAAAACCCCCGCAAGCCTTGCGCTGCGAGGGTGGGTGGGCGGTGCCGGCACGTGCCGACACGCGGTTTTCGGCCGCGCCGGGACGTTCCCGGCGCGCGGACTCAGGCGTAGGCGTCCAGCAATCCACGCTGGCGTAGCACCACCGACGGAATTCCGACGGGTGGGCTGTCGTCCAGGCTGAGGCCGTTGCCGTCGCTGCCGCCACCGTTGCGGTTGCCGGACTGGCTCTGCTGTTGCTGGCCGACATCGGCCTGGCCGAGCTGGAAACCGTTCTGCCCGAGCATTTCGCGCAGGCGCGGCAGGCTCTGCTCCAGCGCCTGGCGCACGTCGGCATTGGCGGAGCTGAAGCTGGCATTGACCTTGTCGCCGTCCAGGTGCAGCCGCACCTCGACCGGACCCATCTCGTTCGGGGTCACCTTGATATGCGCATGGCCGATTTTCTGGTCGGCCAGCCAGCTCATGCGCGCGCCGATGGCGTCGTCGAAGCTGTCGCTGCCCATGTCCGGGGTCGGGGTGGGCGAGGCGCTGAACACCGGCGCCGGGTCCTGCAGGCGGCCGAGCGCGGTCGCGGTGGTGGTGGTTGGCAGCACGAACGCCGGGGCGTCCGGCGCTGCCGGGCCGGCGCTGTCGTCGGCGCCCGGGTCCAGCGCCTTGGTCGCCATGCTCATCAGCGCAGCCGCCTGGGCGTCGCCGCTCAAGGCGGTGACGGACGTGGGCTTGGCCCCGGCGGCGGCAGCCGGTGCCAGCGCGCCCAACGCGGGCAGGGCGGTGCCGGCGGTCGTGGGTGCGGCGGATGCGGCTGCATCGGTCGGCAGCGCAGTTGCGGTCGGCGTGGTGCCGGCGGCAGCGGTCACGCCGGCCGCCAGTGCCGCGGCTGCGGCGGCGAGTACATCGCCACCGGGCAGCGCCTGCGTCAGCAGGCCCATGCCGAAACCGCCCAGGCCCGGCGGTGGCCAGCTGGGGTCGGTGGCGGTGGCCGCGTCGGCCGGCGCGTCTTCGTCGTCGGTTGTGGGCTTGCCGGTCTTGGCGGAGCCGGCGGCGCTGCTGCCGTCGGCGGCAGCCGGTTCCTTGGCGCCGGCCTTGGCGGCCTTGGCATCGCCATCCTGCGCGCGCGGGCGTGCGGTGGCATCGCCGGGCGCATCGTCGCCGTGGTCGTCGTCGCTGCGTTGCCTGTCGGGCTGGCTGGGCTTGGGCGCGGCCTGCTTGGCCGGCACGCGCTCGGGCGCCTGCGGCGGGGCCTGGTTCGGCGTGTTGGCCGGGTTGAGCATGCGCGCGAACTGGTCCTGGCCGGCGTCCGGCTCGGACGAGGGATCGCTGTAGCTGGATTTCCTGCCGGTGCTAGCGAGGGCGCCGAGGCCGGCTGCAAAGGCGGACAAGGGGTTCATGCGGATTCTCCGTGGGTATCTTCGCTGCGGGCCAGGCGCGAACGACGCGCGCCGAGGTCGTCCATCTCACGCTGGTCGCGGCGTTCGATCACCTTGTTCTCCTGCGCGCGGTAGCTGGCGGCCAGCTGTTCCAGCACCTGCTTCTCGCGGCTGGCCAGCAGCAGCCGGGTGCGCTCGGCTTCCACCTTGTTGCGGTTGTTTTCCACCGTCTGTGCCTGCTGCAGCACCGCGCTGTCGAGCCGGTCCAGGAAGGCGCGGCGGTTGCTCAGTGCAGCGGCGCTGGTGCCGGCCATGTGGCTGTTGGCGTATTCCTCGGCGTAGCGGCGCAGCTCTTCCAGGCGCGACTGGTGGGTGTCCAGGGCGCGCTGACGCTCGGCCAGGTCGCGCGCCACCTTGTCTTCCTGTTCCTGGGCGCGGCGCAGCAGCGGGTCGATCCGTTTGGATTGCATCATGGATTAGTTCTCGGGTTCGACCAGCCGCTGCAACGCGGACAGGCTGTCGGGCAGGTCGGCGGCCCGGTGGACGTCCTGGCCGAGGAATTCGACGATCTCCGGCCAGCGCGCCAATGCTTCGTCGGTGGCCGGATCGCTGCCGCGCTGGTAGGCGCCAATGGCGATCAGGTCGCGGTTGGCGGTGTAGGCCGACAGCAGCCGCTTGAGCTTGCGGATGCGCAGGCGCCAGGTGTCGTCGGCGATGTCCTGCACCACACGGCTGACCGAGGATTCGACGTCGATGGCCGGGTACAGGCCGCTGTCGGCAACCCGGCGCGAGAGCAGGATGTGGCCGTCGAGAATGGCGCGCGCGGCGTCGGCGATCGGGTCCTGCGGATCGTCGCCTTCGGTCAGCACGGTGTAGAAGGCGGTGATCGAGCCGCGCCCCTTGGCGCCGTTGCCGGCCCGTTCGACCAGCGCCGGCAATTTGGCGAACACCGACGGCGGGTAGCCGCGGGTGGTCGGCGGCTCGCCGACCGACAGGCCGATCTCGCGCTGCGCCTGGGCGAAACGGGTCAGCGAGTCCATCAGCAGCAGCACGTTCAGGCCCTGGTCGCGGAACCATTCGGCAATGGCGGTGGCGCGGTAGGCGCCATGCAGGCGCGCCAACGGCGGGCGGTCGGCCGGGGCGGCCACGACCACGGCGCGGCGCAGGCCTTCTTCGCCCAGCGTGGTTTCGACGAAGTCGCGCACTTCGCGGCCACGTTCGCCGATCAGCCCGACCACGATCACGTCGGCCGAGGTGAAGCGGGTCATCATGCCCAGCAGTGTCGATTTACCGACACCGGAACCGGCGAACAGGCCCACGCGCTGGCCGCGGCCGATCGGCAGCAGCGCGTTGATCGCGCGCACGCCGACATCCAATGAGGTGGTGATCGGCTCGCGCGCCAGCGGGTTGATCGACACGCCAGCCATGCTGACGCTGCCTTCGCCGCGGATCGGGCCCTTGCCGTCCAGCGGGGTGCCGTCGCTGTCGATGACCCGGCCGAGCAGGCCTTCGCCCACTTCCACGCCGCCGCGGCGCCGCGAGGGCACCACGCGGGCGTTCGGCAGCAGGCCATGCAGTTCGGCGCTGGGCATCAGGTAGGTGCGTTCGCCGGCGAAGCCGACCACTTCGGCATCGACCCAGCCGCCGTCGACCTCGACCTTGCAGGTGGCGCCCATCGGCGCCTCGCAGCCGGTGGCTTCCAGGGTCAGGCCGACCGCGCGACGCAGGATGCCTTCGCGGATCAGGGTGCGCCCGGCCGTGGGCTCCAGCCCGAGGCCGCCCAGGCGGGTGGCCAGGCGCAGGTTGCGCGCGTCCAGCCAGTCGGCCGGGGCCGGGGTGGTGCCCAACAGGTCGCTCACAGGCCTGCTCCGGATTTGCGCATGACCGTCTCCAGCGCGGCCCGCAGGCGCGCATCCAGTGTTCCGTCCACGCGCACGCTTTCGGCGTGCACGCGCAGGTCGCCGCGGCTCAGGCTCAGGTCCGGGGCCACGCGGGTGGTGCTGCTGGGCGCCAGATGCGGCAGCAGCGCGGTGATGTCGTCCGGGTGCAGGCGCACTTCCACCTCGCGGCCGGCCCCGCCGACTGCGTCGATGGCCTCGTGCACCAGCTCGGCCAGCAACTGCGGGTCGGCCTGATAGGCACGCCCGACCAGCGAACCGGCGATGCGCACGGCCAGCTCGCCGAGCGCGCCGACCACTTCGTTCTCCAGCCGCGCCAGCGGGCGGGTGAAGTTGTCCAGGATGCCGTCGATCTGCGCGGTCAGGCGGCGCACCTCCGACTGGCCCTGGGCAAAGCCGTCGGCATGCCCGCGCGCAAAGCCTTCCTGCTGGGCGGCGTCTTCGATGGCCTGGATCTCTTCCAGGGTCGGCGGACGCAGCACCGGCTCGTACACCGCCGGTTCGTCGAATTCCGGCTCCGGCGGGGCCGGCTCCAAGTGCAGGTCGGGGGCCAGCCAGCGGGTGACGATGTCGGTCATACCATCGCCTCCGCACCGGCGCCGCCCAGGCTGATGGCGCCTTCGTCAGCCAGGCGGCGGACGATGGTGAGGATTTCCTTCTGCGCCGCTTCCACGTCGGCCAGGCGTACCGGGCCGCGCGCTTCCATGTCCTCGAGCAGGATCTCGGCCGCGCGCTGGGACATGTTGCGGGTGATCTTCTCGCGCACCTTGACGTCGGCGCCGCGCAGGGCCAGCCCCAGGCGCTCGCCGGAGACTTCGCGCAGCAGCGTCTGCAGGCCGCGGTCGTCCAGGTCCACCAGGTTGTCGAACACGAACATCAGGTCCTGGATCTTGCCGGCCAGGTCGGCGTCGATCTTGCCGATCTCGCCCAGCACGCCCTGGTCGGCGCCGGTGTCCAGGAAGTTTAGGATGTTGGCGGCCACCTTGATGCCGCCCACGTTGGACGACTTGAGGTTCTGGTTGCCGGAAAACTGGCGCTCCATGATGTCGTTGAGCTCGCTCAGCGCATTGGGCGGGATGCCGTCCAGGGTGGCGATGCGCAGCAGCACGTCGGCGCGGGTGCGCTCGGGCAGCAGCTTCAGGGCCTCGGCGGCCTGGTCGCTGTCCAGATGCGCCATGACGATGGCGATGATCTGCGGGTGCTCGTTGCGCACCAGGTCGGCCACCGCGCGCGGGTCCATCCACTTCAGGGTGTCCAGGCCGGTGGTGTTGCGGCCGAGCAGGATGCGGTCGATCAGGCCACCGGCCTTGTCGGCGCCCAGCGCCTGGATCAGCACGTTGCGGATGTAGTCGTCGGCGCCCACGCCCAGCGAGGTCTTGCCGGCCAGTTCGCCATTGAACTCGTCCATGACCTTCTCGACCTGGTCGCGCGAGATGCCGGTCATGGTGGCCATGGCGATGCCGATCTTCTGCACCTCCTTGGGGTCCATGTGCTTGAGCACTTCGGCGGCGTCGCTTTCCCCAAGCGACAGCAGCAGCACGGCGGCGCGCTGTACGCCGGTCATCGGTGGTGTATCAGGCTTCACTGGCGACCCATCCCTTCACGACTTGTGCGACACGTTTTGAATCGGCTTTGACTGCTTCGCGTGCGAGGCGCATGCGTTCTTCGTAGGCGTCCGGCAGCGCGATCGGGGTCTTGCGGTCCTGACCGAGCTGGGCGGTGTCCTCTTCCAGGCGCGGCATCAGGTCGTCATCGTCGACCATCCGCACGTCGGCGCTCTGCGGAGTGCCATCGTTGCCGCCCTTGGCCTGCTTTTCCTTGATCGCGGTCACGCCGGTGAGCTGGCGCAGGGTGGGGCGCACCACGCCGAACAGCAGCGCCAGCACCACCACCGCACCGACCAGCAGGCGCAGACCGTTCTGCACGCGCGGGTCTTCCCACCACTTCGGACCTTCCTCGCCAGCGACCGCTTCGCGCACGAACGGGGCGTTCATCACCGACACCGTATCGCCACGGGCCGCGTCGAAGCCCACCGCCTGCTTGACCAGGCCCTCGATGCGGGTGAGCTCGGCGGCCGTCAGCGGCTGCTCGACCATCTTGCCCTTGGCACCGGGGCGCGGGACGTTGTCCAGCAGCACCGCCACCGACACCCGCTTGATGCGGCCGGCCGGCTGGCGGGTGTGTTGCAAGGTCCGGTCCAATTCGTAATTGCGGGTGGCGCTCTTGGAACTTTCGGTCGGCGCGGCCGCTGCGGCGGCCTGGCCATTGGCAGCGGCCGGGGTGCCCGGTGCGCCGGCAGTGGCGTTTGCGGCCGGCGCCGGCGGCTGGCCGGGGCTGTTGCTGGTGGCGCCCGGCGGGCCCTGCGGGCCGGTGGCGCTGGTGCTGGTGTCGCTGACCTGCTCGCTGCGCAGCTTGGCCGGCTCGCCGTTGTAGAGTTCGCGAGCTTCCTCGACCACCGAGAAGTCCATGTCCACGCTGACTTCCGGGTTGACCCGGCCCGGGCCGGTCATCGGCTCGAGCAGCTCGCGGATACGCTGGTTGTAGGAGCTTTCCTGGCGACGCACCTGTTCGAACTGGGCGGCGTGCTGGGCGGCGTCGCTGTTGGGATCGGCGATGGAGAGCATGCGGCCGCTCTGGTCGACCACGGTGACGCGCTCGGGGGTCATGTCCGGGATGCTGGAGGCGACCAGGTTGACGATGGCGTCGACCTGGTTGCGTTCCAGGCCCTGGCCACCGCGCAGCTCCAGCACCACCGAGGCGCTGGCCACGTCACGCTGGCGGGTGAAGGCGCTGGGCTTGGGAATGGCCAGGTGCACGCGGGCTTCGCGCACCGGGCGCAGGGTGCCGATGGTGCGCGACAACTCGGTCTCCAGGGCGTGCTGGTAGCGGGCGTTTTCGACAAACTGGCTGACGCCGAAGCCCGGGTCCTTTTCCATCAGCTCGAAGCCGCCGCCGGTTTCCTTGCCGGTCAGGCCGGAGCCGGCCAGCTTCAGGCGGGCGTCGTACAGACGGTCCTGCGGCACCGAGATGGCGCCGGTTTCCTGGTCGATCTTGAACGGGATCTGCGCGGTGCGCAGCAGGTCGGCCGCCTCGGCATTGCCCTTGTCGTCCAGGCCGGTGTACAGCGACTGGTAACCGGGTTTCTGCGACCAGAAGAACACCGCCAGACCGGCCGCCACCGCCACGGCGATCATCGCCATCATGGTCAGCTTGCGGGTGATCTGCAGGCTGCGGACACGGTCGAACCATTGCCCCGCCTTTTCGGCGTTCTGGTTCATGTTTTCTTTGGTGATCGCGAGTGCCATGTGTCGTCAACCCTTACAGCGGCATGTTCATGACGTCCTGATAAGCCTGGACGAGACGGTTGCGGACTTCCACGGTGGCGCGGAAGGCCACCTGGGACTGCTGGGAGGCGACCATGACCCGTGCCAGATCGGCACTGGGGTCGCCCATTTCGAAGGCCTTGGCCAAGGCGCCGGACTTCTGCTGTGCCTCGTTCACGCCGCCGATGGCGCCGCGCAAGGTCTCGCTGAAGCTCGGCGCCTGGGTGGCCGGCGTTCCCTGCGTGCCGGCCAGCCCCTGGATCTGGTTGCCGCGCGCCGCATCGCCCACCGCACCCATCGGGCCTTGGCCCATCTGCGTCTGGTAGCTGCGGATCTGCGAGAGGATGGAGGTAACGGAGTCGCTCATGGGTGCGGTCAGCCAGGGAGGCATCCACACCAATGCAAGCGGCGTGCCGAAACTGCGCCGGGATTCCGGCGCGGGACGTTCCTGGGGCGCCGGTCACGAGCACGTCGCAGCGATTCCGGCCCCCATCCGCCCTTCGGGCACCTTCCCCCGCACGCGGGGGAAGGGAGCCGATGGTGGTCAGCTGCAGTGCGCCGACAGATCACGCGCAGCCAAGGTTTTCCCTTCCCCCGTCACGCGCAGCCAATGCTTTCCCTTCTCCCGCGGGCGGGAGAAGGTGGCGCGCAGCGCCGGATGAGGGCGGCACTGTCAATTGCCACGCCGCTGCATGCATGGCAACGCGCGGACTGGCGTGTGGTCGCACGCCCCCATCCGCCCTTTGGGCACCTTCCCCCGCACGCGGGGGAAGGGAGCCGGCAGGCGACCAGTTGTAGTGCAACCGACAGCTCACACGCAGCCAGGCATCCGTTCTACCGCAAGCGGGAGAACGCTGAAGCGGCGTGCCAGGCTAGTCGGGCAACCAGGCCGCCCGCCAGGTATCCAGGTTGCTGCCGCGCAACATCCAGTCGCGGCGCACCACGTCACGCAATGCCGCGCCTTCTGCCGCCGAAGCGGCCGGGTCGGCCAAATGCTCACGGATCGCGCCGATCCAGTCGCGGTAGCGGTTCTTCACCAGGGTCACCGGCAGGCCGCCCTGGTAGCAGCGCACGTCGCTGGCGATCACCGGGTAGCCGCAGGCGCCGTACTCCAGCAGGCGCAGATTGCTCTTGCACTCGTTGAACAGGTTTTGTTCCACCGGTGCCAGCGCCAGGTCCAGATCCAGCGCCGCCAGTGCGGCCGGGTAGTGGTCGATCGGCACGCCGGGCTGGAACTGATGGATGTGCTGGCGCAGTGCGAACGGATACATCCCCATGAACACCCATTCGACCTCGTCGGCCAGCTCGCGCACCACATCGGCGATCAGTTCCAGGTCGCCGGTGTGGCTGGCGCCGCCGGCCCAGCCGATGCGCGGCTTGCCGCCCTGGCGTTCCTTACGGTCGGACCGCGCGGGCAGGTGTTCCCACCAATGCGGCGGCAGGCGGTTCTCGGCCACGCGGATGTCGCTGTGCAACCCGGCGAATGCCTCGGCCAGCGCCTGGGTGGACACCACGAAGCGGTCCACCATGCCCAGCCCACGCCGCACTGTCTTGAGGATGTCCTTGGGCATGTGCTCGCGATGCGCGTTCTTCAGGGGCAGGTTGGGCAGATAGTCGTCCAGCTCATAGACCTTGAATGCGCGCGACAGCGCCTGCATCCGCCGCATCGCTTCCAGTCGCGGCTCGCCGACCTGGCGTTGCAGGATCACCACGTCGGGATCCTGACGCGCCAGCTCGCTGATCTCCAGATAGCCGTTGAACAGCACGCCTTCGACCATGCCGGCCTCGCGCAGGGCGCGCAGCGGCTGGATCACCCGGTAGTGGCCGCAGCCTTCGACATCGGCGGGCAGCGCGATCATCGTCGGCAGCGGTCGCCACGACTGCAATGGCCGCCAACTGGCGCGCGGGTCGGCCAGCTGGAAGCCGGCGCCGGGATCCAGCGAGAAGCCCGGGTTGTAGGCCGGGTCGTTGGCCATCACCGGTAGCCAGCGCGCATACATCGCTTCTTCGTCGAGTGCGGTGGAGGGCGTTGTGTCGGGAGGATCGATCAGCAGCTGCGCGCGCGCGGCGTAGACATTGAGATAGCCGGCCTGCTGCAGGCGCAGGCACAGATCGACATCGCTCCATTGCGCCAGCGCCGGCTCCTGCGCAAAGCCGCCGGCGTCCAGGAACAGCTGGCGCGGCAGCATCAGGCATTCGCCACTGAGCGCGCTGTAGTTCTGATCCAGCTGCAGGCGTTGCAGATAGCCGGAGTCGTCGAACGCGGCACCTTCGAACGCGCGTGCTGCCGGTGCGCTCAGGCCCAGCAGCAAGCCGGCGTGATGCACGGTGCCGTCACCGCGCAGCAGCTTGCCGGCCACCGCGCCGACCTCCGGGCGCAGCGCGTGGTTGAGCAGCTGCGCCAGCCAATCGGCCTTGATCGCCGCGGCGCCCGCTGCCAGCCACAACAGCAGCTCCCCACGCGCCTGCCCGGCCGCCGCATTGCAGGCCGCCTCGCGCGAGGGCGCACCGTCGAAGCGCAGCACGCGGATCTGCTGCAGGCCAAGGTTGTCGATGCCCGCCAGCCAGTCGCGCAGCGCCGGCTCGGCGCTGTCGCCGCGATCCAGCAACAGCAGCTCGTAATGCGGGTAGCCGGTGTTGGCGAGCACGCTTTCCAGGCAGCGTTGCAGCTGCGCCAGGCGGCCATCCACCAGCACCAGAATGCTGACCAGCGGCTGCTGTGCATGGCGGTAATCCACCGCGTGCCGGCCGGGGCCGTTGCTGTCCACCACCGCGTCCACGTATCCGCGCGCGGCAAGATGGCGGCTGATGGCGCGCTGCTGGTCTTCGTCGCCATGCCGCGTGCTGGCCGATGCCACCAGCAAGGGTTCGGCGATGTGCTGGACGCAGGCCAGGCCGTAGCGTTCGACTAGCCCCAGCTGGTAATCCAGTTCGAAGGCGTCGCCCGTTCCAGCCGGAAAACCGCCATCGGCAACCAGCGTGGGGTGCCGGAACAGCCAGTGCCGCGACATCGTCGACGGCGCACTCAGCAACATGTCCAGATATAGCGCCGGCCGCATCGCCAGCCCCAGCTGGCCGTCGTCCAACGCGACCACTTCATCGGCGTAGATGGCCTGACACGTGTCCGGCAGCGCAAGCATCTCCAGCGCCACGACTAGCAGGCCGCTGGCGGTGAACAGGCTGCCGGCCTCGACCAGCAGTACCCAGTCGATGGACTGTTGTGCGGCGATGGTCCGGTTGAGCGTGGACACCAGCCCGTCCGGGCCGACCAGCACACCGCGCTCGCCGTGCTCGGCGGCCTGCTGCGGGGAGCTGCTGAGCACCCAGGTCTGCTGATTCGGATAACACGCCACCGCTGCCAGGCTGGCCTGGGTTGCGGCCACCGCTGCCGCGTCGCCAGTGTCGTCGATCAGCATTACTGCGATCCGCGGGCCGCCCGCATGCGCCTGCAAGCGCGCATCGATCAAGCCGCGCTGGACCATGCTCGGATGCCGCACACCCAACCAGGTGGACGGCGACACGCGCTCGGCCAACCCCGCGCTCTGCATCAACGCATTGACCAGATCCACCGACTTGAACACGCGTGCCTTGTGCGGGCTGAGTGGGGCGACGCGCACTTGGCGGTTGTCGCCGCTCTCGCGCCGCCAGCCCAACTGGCGGATGCCCTGGCGCAGATCTTCGTGGCCCTGGTCGCCGACCCCGACCTGATCGCGGCCGGCCTGACTGAACTGCACGCTGGACACGCGAAAATGCGTGAGCGGGCTGGACAGCAAGGCCAGGTTGCCGTGACGCAGCAGCTTGACGTAGATCGCCAGGTCGCCGACCCAGTGGATGGCCTTGCCGTTCAACATCATCAGCTCATTGCCCAGCGCCACCAGGTCGGCGCGCCGTGCAAGCACGCAACTCGGCTCGCCGATGAAGTTGATGGCATGGTCGGCCAGGAACGACACCAGCTCCGGCCCGTCGATCAGCACGTCCTCGCCGAACGAAAAGTTGGTGGCCAGGATGTCGGGCAACGGGGCGCCGTCATCGTCGATCCGCAGCCGGCGCGAGGACGCCAGCGCGGTGCCGGGGTTGCGTTCCATCGCCGACACCAACTGCGCAATGCAGTCCGGCTGCAGCACATCGTCGTCATGCAGGAACTTGACGTATTCGCCTTGCGCCAGGCCGATGCCCTTGATGGTGCTGCCGAGTTCGCCCAGTCGCGCCGGATTGCGGTGGTAGCGGATCGGGAAGGGAGCGCTCGCCAGGCGCGGCGCCAGCACAGCCTCAATCGCGCCATCGCCATTGTCGTCGCAGATCACCAGTTCCAACGCCGTGTAGGTCTGCGCCAGCACGCTGTCCAGCGCCTGCGCGACATAGCGCGGCTTGTAGGCGGGCATGACGATGCTGACCAGGGCGTTGGGCGTCATCGGCGATCGATTGGCTTGAACAGTCACAGGTGGATCCAAGGCGCGGAACGGGGGAGGGCGGGGCGCCCCATCGTGCGCCAGTAGATAGCGCACCTGGGTGGGGTTCAACCTGGCCGGTCATGCAATAAGCGTGCCGTCGGTGGTGCGGTGGCAACCTGACCGGCAGCGGCACGCAGTCGCCCTTAGGGCTGAGGACGATCTCGCGGTTGTGCTGAGTCTTTGCGATACACCACCTCGATCCAATCGGTACGCAGGCTCTTTGGGTTCTTCGACAGTTTGGCGATGTCCCACAACGAAAAGCCGGCCGCCTGCATCAGGTTGACCACCTCGACGAAGCTGTTGGTCTTGCCGTAGAAATCGTAAAGGCCGATTTCGATCACTGCGCAGTCGGTGTGCTGCAGGATCGCAGTTGCACCCTCCAGCACCTGTCGCTCGAACCCCTGCACATCGATCTTGAGAATATGTACCTGGGCGATCCCCAGCAAGACGCAGGCATCGTCGAGGGTGGTCTTGCTGACCACAATTTCCTCGTTCGTCGCCTGCCGCGCATAGCCGAGCGAGTCGGTGGACTCCGCGTTGATCGGCAGCAACCCGCCCAGGTGCGAGATGCTCTGCCGGTAATAATGACCGACTTCTTCCTTCTCGCCCAATGCAACACACCTGGTGGTCGTGCCGAACTGTGCAGCCACTTTTTCCAGCTCGGCAAAATTCTGCGGATCTGGCTCGAACGAATACATCTGGCAATCCGGATAAATCGACTTGAAGTGCTGGATCGACTCGCCGCGATGCGCACCCACGTCCAGCACCACCGGCGCGTCGGTCTTCAGTAACTGGTCGAAGAAGCGACGTGGCGAATACGCCTGGGCATGCGCCTGGTTTCTGAGATCGGATGTGCCGCAGATGGGCGAATGCATGCCGGGCTGCGTGTCGGACGTCTCATCCTGGCTCATGGCGCGTTCTGCTCGCCGAGCTGCATCATGCGCAGTGCCGCTTCCACCCGCACTACATCAGCCGGCGTATCCACCGCGATCGACTGGTTGCTCATCTGCACCATGCGCACTTCGAAGCCCAGTTCGAGAAAGCGCAGGATCTCGATATCCTCGATTTCTTCCAGGGGCGTCTTGCAAGACACCGATGCAAACGCCTGCAATGCCTGCCTGGGAAACGCATAGGCGCAGACCTGCCGCCAGGCGTGCCGGAACTCGCCTTGCTTGGTGACCGGGATTGCCGCGCGCGACATGTACAGCAAACGCCCATCCGGGCGAACGACCACTTTGGGCACGCTCGGATTACGGAACTCGTCGATGTTGGCGACCGGGCAGTAACCGTTGATCACATCACTCGGCGCTGCTGTCGCAGCGTCTATCAGCAGGCGTAGGTCTTGTGGATTGAATAGCGGATCGTCACCCTGCACATTGATGTAGGTGTCCACGTCGAGCTGTTGTGCAACTTCGGCAACGCGATCGGTGCCGGTCAGGCAGGCACTGGAGGTCAGCAAGGTGCGGATGCCGGCCTGCTCGCAGGTACGTTGAATCACATCGCAGTCGGTGGCGACCAGAATCTGCTCGGCCGGCGCCGCCTTGGCGCATTGCTGATAGGTGCGCACGATCATGGGCACACCGCCTAGCTCGATCAACGGTTTTCCGGGCAGGCGCGAAGAGTCGCGTCGCGCGGGGATGATGATGGCGTAAGTCATAGAAGCCTCCTGGCAACCGATGGCGTTGAGTGGCGAGGGCGGCTCAGCCAACTCTGCCTTGCCAAAAATCGGTGGAGTTGAGCTCCAGCCGGCTGACTGCCTCGGCAGCCTCAAGTACCGCATCGGTGTCAGTGAACAGCCGGTTCCACAAGTCCGTCGAGAAACCGTAGCTGTTGTCGCGCGCTACATTGAACAACGACACGAGCTTCAATGACGTCCAGCTCATCTGTGGCTCCAATGCCAGCAGACGGGACTTTGCAAAACGGTAGCTGTCGACCAGGGTCTCTGCCGGAAATCCGAGCTGGCGTGCGTAGCTCTTCCACAACGACGATTCGAAGGCGTATTGGCTCAGCTGTTGAAAATGCCGATCGGGTGCAAGTTCGTTCATTGGAGAAAACTCGTCGTCCGCATAATTCGCCGGTCGCGGATCCTCTGGCATCGACTACAAAGCCAGCATGTCCTGCGTCCTGCCAAGCATGGCTTTCTCGGTGAAAAGGAACGGGATGTTTCGAAACCCCGCTCCCAAAGAAATTGCGATTTTTCCTTGATTGCGTTTGCCTCTGAAATGGACATTGATGGCGTCGTGCGTTGAGCCGGTCAGCACGTTGTCGCTACGGCAACGCACCGCAAACGCGATGCCTTGCTCGGCCAGATGCTCCACGCCCAGACGTGCGGAACGCAGCACCGCATTGCGGTAGTGCAGGCCCAGGTTGTCCGGCTGAGGCACCAGAATCAGCTTATCCAGCCAGGGCCTGCAGCGGTCCAGTAGCGCACTTGGTTGGTGGTCCCAGGTCACCATGCACTGGTACGCCCAAGGGAAACGCAGACGATTCCAGGCCAGCACCAGGGGCGTAAAGTCGAACGCTAGCCCCTGCACGAAGATGCCGGTATCCGGCTTGGTCAGTTGTCGCGACAGTTGCAGCTCGGGCAACAGGCGCGAGAAATCCTGCAATTCCTGCAACAGTGCAACGCTGCCCTGGCCGTATTCGACGGCACGTACCGTGCGGAAACGGCCATGTGCCTTTGCAATCTGGTTCATCACCTCTGCGGCGTGATTGGAGAAGATGACGATCAGCACATCATCGACCGATTCCTCCTCCAGTGCCGAAGGTGGTCTGACCGGCAGGCCATGGACAGTTGTGCCCTGATTCTCCGGCCGCGGGCAGATGGTGTACTGCAAGTTCAACTGCTGGGCGATGGCTGGATAGAAATCACGGAAAAACTGTCCTGCCCCCCAGCCGATCAACTTGGTGCTGCGCAGATTCAGTCCTGGATATTTGATCGTGGCTCGCTCGATCGAGCCGACTGCTAACGCCATGACAGGGCTTCCTTATGTACTTTGCTGGTCTTATCAGTGTCATTGAATTCGGAGATGCTGTTGTTCTTCGTCGAGCAGCATCGCGCCGATTGCGATTGCGATCATCCAGCGCCATGTCACGATCGAGTCGGCGACATGGCGCTGGGCGCCTGACGGATGCGGCGTAGGCGGTCATCGTCGGACAAAGCGGGCCGCGCACATCGCGACGATTTTTTAAGCCCCCCGCGTTGCGGGCGTCAGTCATCGCTCCATCTCTCAAGTCGTGAGTTTCCCCGGGCTTACTCCGCCCAGGGCGGCGGTGCGGCACCGGCCACGGGCGATGCATACAAAACGAGGTCGTAGTAGTGGCCGGGAGAGTGCTGGCGTAGACGGAAGTGATAGCCATCGACCAGTTTGTCCAGTTGCTCCACGATATCCAGCAGATCCTGGGCGTAGTGGTATACACAGATGGCCATGCGGGGGCGCTGGGTACGGATGAGGTGAGATGCGCCTTCCAGTGCCCTGGCCTCGAACCCTTCGATGTCCAACTTCAGTAGGGTGAGCTTTTCCAGCTCGTCGTCCAGGCGTGTCGTAGCCACGGAGATTCCGCCATTTGGCGATACATGGCTGGAAACGGTGCCGGTCTGCTCGAAGCGCAGCGTCGTCTGTTCGTTGGAGATGGCTTTCTTTATGGCCCTGAAGTTATGCGGGGGAAGGGGGAGGGTGCTGGCGATGCCCTCCAATTTCTGGAAGTTGATGCTATCGGGTTCAAAGGCGGTGATGCTTTCATAATGATGGCGGGATGCTTCCAGAAACTTGTGCACGATGGGGCCCTGGAAGGCACCGCCATCGCAGAAATGTTCACGCCGACCCAGCTGGAATGTGCTGCTATCGGCGTATGTTGAAAAGTACTCGTTGATCGGCGTCGCCCAGCAATCCAACAGGAGGCTGGAGTTGTAGGTCAGGCGGAACAACAGGTTGCTGTAGAGCGTAAAGACGCTGAGATCGTCGTCCAGTCGATCGGCAAGACGCAGGAATTCGTCCAGGCGCGCAAGCGTCCGCTGACGGTATACCCGGGCAGGCTCGTATACGGCGGGCAGCCCACAGTGCGCAACGGCCAGGCAGGCATCCACCCTTTCAATGCCTGCTTGTTCGCAGAGCTTGCGGGCAAGACCCGATTCTCCAGGGCTGTAGGAAAAATCGATGGCCAATGCCTGGGGATGCTGAGCCGCTTGTTCAATGAACTGGCGCGAGCTCCAACGCGGCACGCCATGAACGGTGTCGCTGTCGCTTGGCTGGTCATCGACGGCGGCAATGACATGGCTGGAGCGCTGGACGATCTTTGGGCCATAAATCTCGCCAATGCCCGAGCGCGGATGGAGCAGAAAGAGGGGGCGTTGCTCGAAGCGTGGGATCAGCGGATCCAGGCAAGGCGCAATGCTCAGTTGCTCGATGCCCGCGCTGGTACAGAGGTCATTTGCAAACGCCCGACCGCGCGGGCTGCAAGAGAAATCGATAGCGATCGCATCGGCGTACTGCCCTGCCTTGGCAAGGAACTCCTGACTACTCCAGCGCGGTGCGCCGTGAATGCGGTCCAGGTGGATGCTTTGGTCATCAATCGCGGCAACCACATGGCGCAGGTCGGCAACGACGCTGGGGCCATGCACCACGCCAGCATAGGACTCGGGAGCGACGAGGAATGCAGGGCGGCCGGCAATCGCGGGCAGGCGCGCGATGACATCTTCGAGTACGGGGCGCTCCTGCTCCGCAATTCGGAGAATCTGTTGGCGAAGCTGCTCATTTCTTGAGCTCATGAACGTCATCTCTCGTAGGTGTGAATAGGGGCGTCGTAGCGGGCGTCGAAATAGGTCTTGGCAGGTACGTCCTCGCAGTAGACGCGCGGCCAGCCAAGTTCGCAGCTTCGTCCCACCTTGACGCCACCGCGCACGATGGCGCCAGTCCGCAGGATGCTATTGCCGCCGATCTCGACGCCCGCGCCGACGTGCACACCGTTCTCTATCCAGCATGACGATTTGACGCGGCATGCCGGTCCGAGGTGCGCGCCGGCATGGATGACGGTGTTGTAGTCGATCCTGCACCCGTGCCCGACGACGGCATGGGCACCCACGAATGCGTTGAGTCCGATGACCGTGTCAGCGCCGATGGCTGCGCTGGGGTGGATGAAGGGCTCCAGCTTGAAGCCACGTTCCATTGCTGCCTGCATCAATTCCATGCGCTTGAAGTTGCCGAAGCGTTCGTCGAAAGCCACAAACATGGCCCCTTCGGTCGGATTCAGCCCATCCAGCACGCCAAGATCGAACTCGTGTCCCGCGTCTTGTGGCACGTCGACCCTGATGACCGTCTCGTCCTGCCGCGTCTGCTTCCAGGCATGAAAGGCCAGGTCGAGGTAGTCGCTGCTGCCGATGATCCACCTAGATTTCATGTTCGGTCTCCATCAGCGTCGTGTACCAGCGTTCGACCAGGCGATTCATGGATTCATAGGCTCCCTGGGTAGGTAGCGGAGCGTCTGTGTGCAAGGCCGCCTGCACCCGCTCCATGATGTCCACGTCTTCGCCTACCACCACCTTGCTGCCGTGCATCTGTGCCAGTAGCACTTGGCTGGAGGAACCGTAAGGCTGTTTCCTGCGTGCGCTAAACCAGTAGATTTCCAGGTCGGTCTGGTCCGGCGCGACGGGAATGTGGTGTTCCAGGGTGAAGGAATAGCCGCCGTTAGCACTGGCGATATGCAGGTTTGGGAAGGCAAGCCAATTGAAGTAGGCGTCCTGCTTGCCCCAGCGTTCCACTTTCTCGTGCCAGCCGAAATGCTGAAGGTTGGGGATGGCGGCTTCCGGGCCGCCGAAACTGAAGCGGCGCATCTCACGCCTCAAGGCAGCGGGCGAGCTGTCTTGCAACGCTTCCATGGACTCCCTGGCTTGTTCCTCGTTTACCTCGGGAGTGAAGCTGACGCTCTTGGCCAGTGTCTTGGGGTGGACGAAGCGCGGGTGATTGGCATCGCGAAGATTTTCGTAAGCGAGTTTCCAGTTGTACCGGCCACGCCACGTGGTCACCATGACCTCGGTGTCATAGGCATTGGAACTGCTTTCCAGCAAGGCGATGAAGTCTGCCGAAAACTGTTCCTCGATCGGCATCGGGTCGGGATCGAGGTTGACGAACAGCAGGTTGCCCACCTCGCGCAGGGCGAACTCCCGCAATTTCAGGCCGCGTCTTTCTTCCTCGTCGAAGCCATACACAGCCGCGCACTCGGGGATGTTCTCAACCCGACCGTCTGCGTCGTACTTCCATGCATGGTAGGGACAGACCAACGGGCGCTTTCCCACCGCAGTGGTCTGCAGCAGCGCGCTGCGGTGCAGGCAGACGTTCTCGAACGCGCGCAGGCGGCCCTGGAAGTTCTGGATCAGCACCGGAATGCCAGCGAGCCTGCGGGTGATGAAGCAGTTGTTGTCGGGCAGCAGCGTCTTCAGCCCGGCAAACAGCCAGGCCTTGCGAAAGATCTTGCGCTGTTCGCGGGCGAAGATGTCCGTCGACAGGTAGTAGCTGGGGTGCATTCGCGATCGCATCGGCGCGGCTTCCTCAGGAATCCTTGTGGTAGATGACCCGGGCCGGGTTGCCGAACACGCTGGCGCCGGCCGGCACGTCCTTGACCACGACCGCGCCGGCACCGACCACGGCGCCGACGCCAATGTGGATGCCGGGCAGGATGGTGGCGTGCGGGTGCACGATGGCGCGCTCACCGATCCGCGCGCCGCCGCCGATGAAGGTCATCGCACCGATCTGCGCGTAGTCACCGACATGGACGTCGTGCCCAAGCATGGTATTGGCATGCACATTGGCGAAGTCGCCCAGCCACACGTCGGGGCTGAGCTGTACGCGATGGCACAGGAAGCAGCCCTGGCCGATGCGCACGCGCGGGCTCAGGAATGCACCGGTGAGGACCGGAATGAATTGCGCGCCTTGCGCCAGCAGCGGCTGCGCATAGCGCTGGCGCGCATGCGGATCGCCGATCGCGCAGACGAAGCGCTCTTCGTCCCGCGGCTGGTACGCGAGCGGGCTGCCGACGATGGCCAGATCGCAGCCGTGACCGTCCAGCATCTGCGGGCGCGTGTCGAGGAAGCCCACCGGACGCCACTGCGTTCCGCACGCCGGATCGCCCTGCATCTGCGCCAAGACCTCGCGACCCCATCCGCCGGCACCGATGATCAAGACCGGATGGGTCATAGGATCGAGCCGCCGTCCATGACCAGACTGGTCCCGGTGACCCAGCGGCTGGCGTCGGCCAGCAGGTAGATCGCGGCGTTGGCGACGTCCTGCGGCTCGCCCAGGCCCAGCGGATGCCGCGCCTTCTGCGCCTCGAGTTGGGCGGCGCCCCACATCGGCGTGACCACGGCCGAGGGGGAAATGCCGTTGACCCGGATCCTGCGCTTTGCCTGTTCGAGCGCCAGGCACTTGATGATGCCGATCAGGCCGGCCTTCATCGCCGAATACGGCCCCACGCCGCGCGTGCCAAGGTGCGCGGCAGTGGACAGCATGAACACGATCGAGCCCTGCGGGGCGATGGCGTTTGCCTGCAGCAGGCGCTGCGTCAGCATTACCGGAGCGAGGAAATTGACCGTGTACATCTCGGTCATCGCCGCCTCGGTCAGCTGCCGGATCGGGCAATGCTTCTGCATGCCCGCGCAGTGCACCACGCCATGCACCGTCGCGCCTGCCGAGACAACCAGCGCCTCGCGGTCGGCGGCGCTGGTCAGGTCGCCGAGCACGCCGACATGGCCCGTGCCCTGCAACTGCGCCTGGGTCTGCGCGAGGCGGTCCGTGTCGCGGCCGGCCAGGATGATGCGGGCGCCTCGCTGTGCGCAGGCAATGGCGATCTGCCGGCCGAGCCCCGACGACGCTCCCGTCACCAGGACCGTCTTGCCCTCGAGCGAGAACGCAGTGCGTGCCGGTGTAGTCATGCGTAGATATCCATCGGCACCGTGAGGCCGCCGTCCACCACGAAATAGGTACGCGTGATCCAGCGGCTCGCATCGGCCAGCAGGAACGTGGCGGCGTAAGCGACATCCTCCGGCTCGCCCATACCCAGCGGTGTCAGTTCGAACAGCCCTTCCATGTTGCCGCCGCTGCCCTGCAGGCCGTCCAGCAGCGGTGTGCGCACGTAGCCCGGGGCGATACAGTTGGCACGGATTCCGTTCTTGGCAACTTCCTGCGCCAGCGATCTCACCATGCCGAGCAGGGCACTCTTGCTGGCCGCGTACGCGCTGCTCGCCATTGGCCCGATGTGCGAAGCGACCGAAGCGACGAACACCAGCGAGCCGTTTGCGGCGATGCGCTTCTTTGCCAGCAGGCCGCGTGTCAGCAGCATCGGTGCGAAGGTGTTGCTGGAGAAGATGGTGTCCAGATGCGCCCGGTTGACCAGGCGCAGCGGCACCAGCCGGGAGATCCCGGCCGCATGTGCCATCCCGTCCAACACGCCGACCTCGGCGACCAGACGGTCGATGTCCTCCTGCCGGTCCAGGTCTGCCGCGATTGCCATGTGCCCGTCGCCTGGCAACGCCTCCAGGGTCGACGTCAACCGCACATGGTCACGTCCGTTGATCACCAGCTGGGCACCCAGCTCGGCGCAGGAAATCGCGATCTGGCGGCCGATACCCGAGGAAGCGCCGGTGACGAGGATGCGTTTGCCGGCAAGCGCGAAGGGGTCGGGAGCAATGCTCACGATTCGATGAGATCTGGAAAAGCGGCCCCTTCGATGTCGAGCAGGCAGGTGCCCCACGACAGCCCGATGCCGAAGCCGCATAGCAGCACGCGCTTGCGCCCTGATTCCAGGTCCTTGTTGATGCGTGCGGTCATGGTCACCGGCAGCGAGGCGCCGCTGGTATTACCGAAATCGCGCAGCGTCGAGGGCACCTTCTCCACCGGCAGGCCGAGCTTCTTGCGGATGGTCTCATTGATCATGCGGTTGGCCTGGTGGAACACGAAATAGTCGATCTCCTCCTTGGACACGCCCGCATACTCAAGCAGCTTCTGCACTGCCGGCGGGATGCGCTGGGTGGAGAAGCTCAGCACCGCCACGCCATCCAGGATCAGGTCCACGCCACGCTTCCAGGCACCATCCGCCTCGTCGCGGTACGGCACCAAGTGCTGGATGCCGACCGGTTCGCGGTGGCCGCCCACCGGCAGGATGATCGCCCTGTAGCCGCTCCCATCGCTGTTGAGGTCGAAATGCATCGGCGGCGCGTCGGCGCTGAATTCCAGCGCGGTGGCGGTGCCGGAATCGGAGAAGATCGGATCTTCCAGCGTGGCGCTGCGGTCACCGACCAGCAGCAGCCCTTTTTTGACGCCGCCGGCGGCGATCATCGAGCCGAGCAGGTTGATGCCGAACGGGTAGGCCGAGCAGCCCAGGTTGACGTCGAAGGCAACCGTGGCGTGCGACAGCCCCAGCCGGTCCTGCAGGATGATCGCGGTGGCCGGGATCGGATAATCCGGCGACTGGGTCACCACGATCAACGCATCGATCTCTTCGCGCTTCCACTGCAGCTTTTCCAGCAGCACCTGCGTCGCATCGAAGGCCATGTCGGAAAAGCACTGCCACTCCGACGCCATGCGGCGCGTCTCGATGCCGATGTTGCGCACCAGCCGCTCGCGCTCGGAGCGGATCTGCGGCCGGCAATCGGTGAGATTGGACACGACCCGCTTCGGCACGCAGGTCGCCATGCCGGCGAAGCGGACGTTGTGCAGCGTGGAGGTCGGCATGCTGCTTACGCCTCGGTCAGTTTGTAGAGATCGCCGACGGTGACGGCGGCGGTCAGGTCCTCGCCGGTGATGGTCTTGCCGTACTCCATGTCGAACATCACGATCACGCCCAGTGCGGCCAGCGAATCCCATTCCGGGAGTTCGAGCAGCACGGTGTCGGCGGTGACCTCGACCGGCTCCTGGAAGTCG
The DNA here is from genome assembly GCF_003993495.1 of Xanthomonas sp. BRIP62418. Lineage (NCBI taxonomy): Bacteria > Pseudomonadati > Pseudomonadota > Gammaproteobacteria > Lysobacterales > Lysobacteraceae > Xanthomonas > Xanthomonas sp. BRIP62418. Next base: position 167,849 of record NZ_QEZG01000045.1, on the reverse strand, counting down.
GTGGCGGCGATGAAGTTCTCGATAAACGTTGCCTGGGTCATGCGATCTCGCCTGGTTGCCTGTTGAAGATGCGGGAGTCTGAAAAAAGCGTGGAGCGGGTTGCCGTCATGTCGCCTGTTGCCTGGCGATCAGATCGGCAATGGTATCGACCTGGTCGCGGGTCAGGCCAGGAAAGATCGGCAGGCACAGTACCTGTGCGGCCACCGAGCGCGCGACCGGCAGCCGTGCCGGCGCCGAGGAGGGCAGGGCGCGATACATCGGAAAATCGCTGATCAACGGATAGAAATAGCGCCGTACCAGGATGCCGTGCTCGCGCATCAACTGATACAGCGCATCGCGCGACAAAGGGTAGTCGTCCTGCACCAGAATCGGAAAGTACGCGTAGTTGGCACTGGCATGATCTGGCCGCGCCACGCAGCGCACGCCGCGGATATCGCTCAGGCGCTGCCGATACTGCGCGTCGATGGCGCTGCGCTGGGCGATGGCATGGTCGATGTGCTTGAGCTGCAGCAGGCCGAAGGCCGCGCTGATCTCATTCATCTTGCCGTTGATGCCGGGTGCCACCACCGTGGTCTCATCGACGAAGCCGAAATTCTTCAGATGCCCGATGCGCTGGTAGGTGCGTTCGTCGGGGCAGACGATGGCGCCACCTTCGAAGGTATTGAATACCTTGGTGGCGTGGAAGCTCAACGCGCTCAGGTCGCCGTGACGCAGGATCGAGCCCCCCTCGTCGCGCACCCCGAACGCATGCGCCGCGTCGTAGATCACCTTGAGGTTGTAGATGTCGGCGATGCGGGTGATGGCGGTGGTGTCGCAGGCAGTGCCGTAGCAGTGCACCGGCATGATGGCGGTGGTCTGGGGGGTGATGGCCGCCTCGATCTTGGACGGATCCATGTTGAGCGTCACCGGGTCGATATCCACGAACACCGGCGTGATGCCTTTCCACAACAGCGAATGCGCAGTGGCCACGAACGAGTAGGGCGTGGTGATCACCTCCCCGGTGATGCGCAGCGCCTGCAGGGCGGTGATCAACGCGGTGGTACCGTTGGTCAGCAGGGCCAGGTGCGGCACGCCCAGGTACTCGCACAACGCGCGTTCGAAGGCGCGATGCATGTCACCCCCATTGCTGACAATGCGGCTGTCCCAGATCTGCTCCAGGTAGGGCAGAAATTCTTCCAGCGGCGGCAGCAGCGGGCTGGTGACGGGGATGGGCATCAATGCCTCGGCAGGTGCTGGTGAATGTCGGGATTGCGCCGCAGCCGACGGCTGCGGACGGGGTGATCCTGCTGAAGCAAGTGCCGTGCCAGCAGGCGGGGCCAGGCAAGCGCCCCGCTCAGTTCGCCAGCTCGGTCTGCTCGCGATCGATGCCGTACTTGCGCAGCTTTTCCACCAGCGTGGTGCGGCGCAGGCCGAGCAGCTGCGCCGCATGCGCAACCACGCCCTGGGTGCGTTCCAGCGCCTCGTTGATCAGCGCCAGCTCGATGTTGGCCATGTGGCCCCGCAGGTCGATGCCATCGTCAGGCAGGCTGGAACTGGTCGCCGGCTCGGCATCGGCGGTCGCAGGCTGCAGGGTCACGACATTGCCCGGCAGCGCGACGGCTTCGACGGGGGCGGCAACCAGTGCCGGCTCCGGCACGGGCTCGACCGCAAGGGCCGAGGCAAAATCACCGCGGTAGCGTGCCGGCAAGTCCTGCACGCGTACCAAACCGCCTGGATGCAGCACCGCCAGGCGCTCGACCAGATTGGTCAGCTCGCGTACGTTGCCCGGCCAGTCGTAGCTGCGCAGCGCCTGCAGGGCCTCGTCGGCAAAGCGCACTTCGCCGCGTCCGGTGCGTGCCAGTTGCCCGGCGATGGTCTGCACCAGCATGGCCAGGTCGTCGACGCGTTCCCGCAGCGCCGGCATCTCGATCGGGAACACGTTGAGGCGATAGAACAGGTCCTCGCGGAACTGGCCGTCGCTGATGCGGGTTTCCAGGTTGCGGTGGGTCGCGGCGATCACGCGTACGTTGCAACGGATGGTCTGGCCCCCGCCGACGCGCTCGAAGCTGCGTTCCTGCAGCACGCGCAGCAGCTTGACCTGCATCGGCAGGCTCATGTCGCCGATCTCGTCCAGCAGCAGGGTGCCGCCCTCGGCCATTTCGAAGCGGCCCTTGCGGGTGCTCAGCGCGCCGGTGAAGGCGCCTTTTTCGTGGCCGAACAGCTCGCTTTCCAGCAGGTCCGGCGGGATCGCACCGCAGTTGATCGCCACGAACGGTCCGTCGCGCCGTGGCGAATGCTGGTGGATGGCGCGTGCCACGACCTCCTTGCCGGTCCCCGATTCGCCCAGCACCAGCACCGTGGTGTCGAAGGCGGCCACCTGGTCGATCAGGCGGCGCAGGCGGGTCACCGCCTCGCTGTTGCCGGTCGGGCCGGTGTCCTGCTGCACGCCGGCCTGGTGCTCGGCATCCAGGCGCTTGAGGCTGGCACGGCGCAGCAAGGCTTCCAGCTGTGTATGCCGCAGCGGCGTGTCCAGCGTCCAGACATTGGCTTCGTGCAGGCCGTGGGCCTGCGCAAACGCGCTCGGGCTGCCTTCCATCAGCAACACCGGTGGCGGCAGCTTGGCATCGGCCAGCCAGTCGAAGAACTTGTCGGCCTGTGCGGCATCCTGCGCCGAGCCCACCATCACCGCCATCCACTCGTCATGGCGATGGCGGCCAGGATTGATGTCGGCGCCGTCGGTGACCCAGCGTGGATTGAAGTCCATGAACTCGAGCAACGAGACGGTGCGCTCGGCGCGCACGGCATCGCTGTCGATCAACAGAATGCGGGACTCACTCATTCCTGGCTCCTTACCGTCAGGCCCTCCAGGATTGGCATGACTTCCTGGATATAGGACAGCTTGCTAACAAAATTGTCAGCACCCGCGCGAAGAGCGTGTTCACGATGCTCTGCATCGTCGAAGTGGCTCGCGATGACAATATACGGCGGATCGTCCTGCGTCTTGATCAGACGCGTTGCCTGCAGCCCGCCCATCTCCGGCATGGCCAGGTCCATCAGCACGACATTGGGGCGCAGCGACTCAGAGCGCTCGATCGCTTCCAGTCCATTGGCGGCACTGCCCACGATATCGAGCCACTCCACTTTGCGAAAATGACGCATCGCAGCGTTGATGAAGCCCTCGTGGTCGTCGACCAGCAGCACGGTGAGTTTGCTCATAGTAATCCTTATCCTGCCCGGGCAAGCGGCGGTTTGTTGGTGCGGCGGCGCTCGCGTGCCGGGGCGATGTCGAGTTGTTCGCGGTACTTGGCCACAGTGCGACGGGCAATGTTAACGCCCTGGCGCGACAACAGCCCGGCGATGGCTTCGTCGGCCAGCGGCCGGCCGGCCGGCTCGCTTTCGATCAGCCGGCGCACCATCGCCTTGACCGCCTGACCGGAAACGCTGGCGCCTTCCAGGCGCACCGCAAAGAAGTGCTTGAGCTCGAAGGTGCCGCGCGGGGTCTGGATGTATTTGCCGGTGGTGATGCGCGAAATCGTCGATTCGTGCATGCCGATCTCATCGGCGATTTCCTTCAGCGTCAGCGGTGCCATCGCTTCCTCACCGCGCACCAGGAACGTGGCCTGGCGTTCGACGATGGCGCGCGTGGCACGCAGCAGGGTCTCGTAGCGCATCGACAGGCCGCGGGTCAGCCAGCGCGCTTCCTGCAGCATGTCGCGCAGCGGCTGGGCGGCGTCGCCGGCCTCGGCCAGTGCACGCTCATGCACGGGGTTGATGCTCACCCGATGGGTGGTGGCCGGGTTCAATGCCACCCGCCAGCTGCCGTCGGCATGCCAGGCGAGCACGTCCGGAATCACGCTGGCGTTGCTTTCCTGCAGCAGGTCATCGCCGGGGCGCGGTTGCAGCGACAGGATCAGCCGGACCGCCTCGCGTGCATCGTCCACTTCGGCATCGTGCGCGCGCGCCAGCAGCGGATAGTCGTGGCTGGCCAGCAGGTCCAGGTCGCCGGCAAGGATGCGCGCGGCCAGATGACGCGCCGGCACGCGGCCGGGCAGGGCGCCCAGCTGGGCCTGCAGGCACTCGCGCAGGTCGCAGGCGGCCAGGCCGGCCGGGTCGCCGTGCAGCAGGCGCTGGCGGACCGCTTCCACTGCCTGCACGGTCATACCAAGCCGGGTCGCGCCGAGCTGCTGCAGCGTCGCCAGGGCCTCGGTCAGATAGCCGGCCTCGTCGGTCTGCTCCAGCCAGAACGCGGCGGCCCCCAATGCGGCCTCGTCCAGGTCCAGTGCCAGCTCGCGCAGGATGCGCACGTGCGGGTCGGTGGATTCGCCGGCTGCCACGCGCTGCATGCGGTCGTCGTCGCCATCGTTCCAGCTGCTGCTCGGCACGTCCCACATCGTGCTTTCCGGCAGTTCGTCGAAGGCGGCGACATCGGAGGCGCCATCGTCGCTGCTCGCGACGGCGTCGCTGTCGGCCAGCTCTTCCAGCTCCAGCAGTGGATTGGTTTCCAGCGCGCGACGGATTTCCAGTTCCAACTGCATGCCGTCCAACTGCAACAGACGGATCGACTGCAGCAACTGCGGGGTCAGATGCAGTTGCTGGCCAAGCTGGGCGGAAATGGTCGTCTTCATCGAAGCGCTTCCGGAAGGCGCCGCACGTGGCAGCGATGGAACGCATCTTGCAGGACAAGGCGACGGGTTTCTAATCAGGGAATCGCGTGAGGCAATTCGTGATTTTCCTGACAGCGCGTGGGGAATTCCCTGACGTACAAGACGGACTCAAGCGTGCTCGCCGGAATCCCGTCACTGTTTTGTTCGCTGGCGGCCGTTTCCGGTCATCGCCCGGCGGCCGGCCCTCAGACCAGTTCGTTGTGATGCTTGGCCGCCAGCAACACCAGATCGTTGGCACGCCGGCAACCGAGCGATTCCATCATGCGCGCGCGGTGGGTCTCCACCGTCTTGACGCTGATGCCGAGGTCGGCGGCGATTTCCTTGTTGCTCTGGCCGCGGCCGATCTCGCGCAGGATCTCGCGCTGGCGCGGCGACAAGGCGGCAATGCCGACCGGTTTTTCGCGGCCCAGCATCGGCGCGATCATCTTGGACGAAATCTGCGGGCTCAGGAACACCTGGCCGGCCGCCGCTGCACGCAGTGCCAGCTCCAGCTCCAGCGGCGCGGCATCCTTGACCACGAAGCCGACCGCGCCGCGATCCAGCGCATCGCGCACGTGCACCGGGTCGTCGTGCATCGACATCATCACCACGTGCGTACGCGGCGCAGCGCGCAACACATCGGTCATGGCATCCAGGCCGCTGCGGCCGGGCAGGGACAGATCCATCAACACCAGATCAGGCCGGTGCAGGGATGTCATGTCCAGGGCTTGCTGTGCGTTGCTGGCCTCACCCACGACATCGATGCCGGCGAAGGTTTGCAGCAGCCTGGACAAGCCGGCACGGACAAGGGTGTGATCGTCGACGATGATGACTCGCACGGCGCAGAAGAGACCTTTTTCAGTAAAGGGCACCTTAGCCGACCCGGCGCCCCGCGCCAACAGGCGGTATCAGCGCTGGCGGCGGGCGTCGGCGATCTGACGGCGATGCAGACGGAACAGATGACGTTCCAGCGCCTCCTGCAAGCCTGGCGAAAGCGGCGCAAACCGCAGCCAAAGCCAATGGTCGTGACCATCACTTGCGCTTGCCAGCACCTCGGCAGGAAGCTGTACCAGTTCAGGAAGCCAGTCGGACGGTTGCAGGCAAACACTCCCCAACGTGCCCGGCGGATGGCTGCTTGCGCAGCTCAGGCGGATTCCGCGCACCGACCACTGTACGTTCGCCTGGATCAGTCCGCTATCGCTATGCTGCACCAGACGGCCGATCAGGGCCAGCATCAGGTCGAGCTTGGCGTCCATGCGCTGCACCAGCAGCGGCAACTCGCCACGGTCTTCGCTGGTGTCTTCGCTGCGCAGGTCTTCCACCTGGCCCAGGCTGCGCAGCAGGGTTTCCGCAGCGCCGTGCGGGCCGGCATCGCTGCCGGCGCGGAAGCCGGCCGGCAGACGCACTTCGCAGCTGAGCGTGTCGGCGAACAGCGCGGCATCGGCCGATGGCGCGAGTGTGCCGAGCGCGGGCATCAGATCCGCCCGACCCGGGCGTAGGCGCGGCTGGCCGAGGAGGACGTGCGCTGCGCGCGGATCAGGTCCAGCAACTTGCGGCGGCGCTCGAGCATCATCCGCATCAGATCCTGCTGCATGGCCTGCAGCGCCTGCAGTGCGTCGCGGTCCTGGTCCAGGTCCGCCTGCTGCGCGTACTCGCGCAGGTGCAGATCGTGGGTGTCCAGCATGAACGGCATTACCTCAAATTCCTCCTGCGCCATGGCCAGGCGGATGTCGGCGATTTCGGCTTGAAGGCTCTGCGCGCTATGCATGGTCTGGCTCACGAAACGGCAGAAAGGCCGCGTTGATCGAGGGGGATGGAATTCCACGCCGAGTCGATTTCGCTGAGCAACTCCAGCGCTTCGGTCAACGCGGTTTCGTCGTTGTGCAGGTTGGCGGCAGTGAGCCGCTGCATCACGTAGTCGTAGAGCGCCGACAGGTTACCAGCGATCTCGCCACCGGCTTCGTGATCGAGCGAGCCGTTCAAGTGACCGACGATCGCGCAGGCTTCGCCGATGGCCTTGCCCTTGCGCGCCTGGTCGCCCTGCGCCAGGCAGGCCTGGGCCAGGCGGATGCGCTGGCAGGCGCCGGCGAACAGCAGCGACACCAGCTTGTGCGGGTCGGCTTCGGTCACGCTGGTGGACACGCCGACCTTGCGGTATTGCTCGGCATACTGACGATTGGAACCGTACATGGATGACTCCTCAATGGGCTGACCTTCGCGGGTCCCGGAGCGCTGCGCTCGGGCGACGACGCTCCTGCCGGAAGGCAAGGCCGATATCACGATAGGCCCTTCTTGTATCGGCAAGACCATTGCGGGACTTGAGGATCGTGATCACGAAAATCAGCCTGTCAGCAGGCTGCTGAGCGAACTGGTGCTGCTCTGCAGCTTGCTGATCATGGTTTCCATCGCGGTGAACTGGGCGGTGTAGCGATCGCTGAGCTTGGTCATGCGCGCGTCGAGGTCGTCCAGGTCAGACTCGTAGCCCTTGATCTGCTTGTTCAGGCTGTCCGAGCGCATGGTCAGGGTGCCGTCGTTGGCGTTGACGTTGCTGTCGAGCAGCTTGGTCATGGCCGAGCCGAACTTGCTGTCCTTGCCGAACACCTCGGCGGCGGCACCACCGTCCTCGGCGATGGCGGTATCGAACTTGCCGCCATCGAAGCTCATCACGCCATCCTTGTCGATGGTCAGGCCGAGCCCCTTGAGTTCGATGAGGTTGCCGCTGACCTGGCCGCGCAGCTGCTGCTGCAGGCCGCGCACCAGCGAGTCGCCGGTGAGTGCCGCGGCCGTCTTGGTGGTGGCGTCGTAGGCGCTGCTCTTGGCCAGCAAGGTGTTGGCGGTGTTGTAGGCGGCGGCGTACGCAGTCAGATTGGCCTTGAGGCTGCTGGTGTCGGCCGCAACGCCCAACGTGACCTTGGTGCCTTCGGCGGCCTTGGTGAGGTTGAGCACCACGCCCGGCACGATGTCGGTGACGGTGTTGGAGCTGGAGGTGCGTTCGAAGCCGTCCACGCGCACCAGCGCGTCGGTTGCGGCCACGGACTGGGTCAGGCCGCCGCTGACGCCGGGGCCGTAGGTGAGGCTGCTCAGGCTCGGGTCGCTGGCACTGACGGTCAGCGCGCCCTTGGTCCCGGAGTCGACCGCGTTGAACACCAGGTGCTGGCCGTCGTTGGCGGTCACCACGCTGGCGTTGACGCCCTTGCCGCCGGCCGCCTTGTTGATGGCCGCAGCGATGTCGGTGAGCTTGTCGGTGCCGCTGATGTCAACGGTGATCTTCTTGTCGCCATACCCGATCGTCAGCGTGCCGCTGCCGACAGTGGCATCGGCGACGAACGCGCCAGAGGCGAGCTTCTGCGCGCTGGCCAGCGAGACCACTTCCACCGAGTAGTTGCCCGGCGCGGCCGAGCTGGTGGTGGTGGCGGTGAAGCCGGTATCGGTGGGCACCGTTGCCTTGTAGGCATTGGTGTCGGCGCTGCTGATGACCTTGTCCAGCGCAGACTTGAGCGTGGTCATGCTGCTCTTGATCTGGCTGATCGCCGACAGCTGCGTCGTCGCAGCGGCTCCGGCCTTGTTGATGCGCGCCTGCTCCGGGTCTTTCTGCCGGGAAACCAGGGTGGACACCACGGTGGGGATGTCCAGACCGGAGCCGGAAGTGCTGATCACCGATGCCATGTTGCATTCCTCGTCTGGGCGTCCAAGCAAGGATGGACGCATGGGATTACGAGACGGGTATCGGCCGCCTCGGCGAGGACTTTAGCGGCGGCGAGCCCGTCTCGCTCACGAGGTTGGGTGATGCAATTTCCGTGCCGGCGATGCGTCAAGAAACCCGCGCCAGAAACCCGTGCTGCGCGATCGTGTCGAGTCTCTGCGGCTGAAAACATCGGCGCGCACAAAAAAGCCCCTCCGGAGAGGGGCTTTGGACTTGCTGCGACGCGCTGCCGATTACTGCAGCAGGCTCAGCACGTTCTGCGGAACCGACTTGGCCTGGGCCAGCATCGCGGTACCGGCCTGCTGCAGGATCTGCGTGCGGGTCAGCTCGGCGGTTTCCTTGGCGTAGTCGGTGTCGCGGATACGGCTACGCGAGGCCGACAGGTTTTCCGAGGTTGCGCTCAGGTTGGCGATGGTGGAGGTGAAGCGGTTCTGCACCGCACCCATGTCGGCGCGCGAGGAGTTGACCGCGGTCAGCGCCTTGTCGACGATTTCCAGGGCCTTCTGCGCGCCGGAGAACGTGGAGATGTCCAGGGTGCTCAGGGTCGAAGCGGTGGAGCCGGAAGCGGCCGAGGCGGTGGTGATGCCGGCGCCGACGGTGATGCCTGCGGCACTGGAGGTACCGGCGGTCAGCGAGGTGAAGTCCTGGCCAGCCTTCAGCGATTCGATCTGCACCGTACCGTCGGTCTTGATCGAGGCGTACATGCCGGTCTGGTCGAGCTTGTCGTTGATCGCCGCAGCCACCTTCTTGTTGACGTCGGCAGCGCTCTCGCCGACGCCGACCTTGACGTCCGCGATGGTGACGCTCTTGGCCGCACCGCTGGCGTCCTTGAACGACAGGCTCATGCCGCTGATCGAGCCGGAGGCGGTGGAGGTGCCGCTCACGCCAGCGCCGGAAACGGCGGCAGCGAAGTTGGCCTTGCCCAGCGAATCGACGTTGGCGTCGACGATGCTGTTGATGCCGATGGTCTGGCCGGCGTCGGCGCCGACCTGGAACAGCGCGCCGGAGAAGTCGCCGTTCAGCAGCTTGGTGCCGTTGAAGTTGGTCTGGTTGGCGACGCGGTCGATTTCGGCGGTGAGCTGCTTGACTTCGGAGTTCAGCGCGTCACGGTCGGTCGGCGAGTTGGTGGCGTTGGACGACTGCACCGACAGCTCGCGGATACGCTGCAGGTTGCTGCCGATTTCGACCATCGCGCCTTCAGCGGTCTGGGCCAGCGAGATACCGTCGTTGGCGTTGCGCGAGGCAACGTCCAGGCCGCGGATCTGCGTGGTGAAACGCTCGGAGATCGCCAGACCTGCGGCGTCGTCCTTGGCGCTGTTGATGCGCAGACCCGAGGACAGACGCTGGATGCTCGTCGACATGCTCGCGCTGCTGGTGTTGAGGTTACGCTGAGCGTTCAGCGACATTACGTTGGTGTTGATTACCTGTGCCATTTTGATTTCTCCTAAGCGATTTTTCCGGCAAGGGGGACTTGCCCGGAGCCTCCGCAGGGGGGCCATCAAGTTGGCCGTTGCCGCTGCTGAGATGAATAACGGCGTTGCGTCGGGAACCTTTAGCGAAATCCAGTGTTTTTTTGCTGTCTTTCTGCTGCAGGACGAAATACGGAAGCGTTGTGTAGCAAGGGGTTTGGTTTATTCGGCAGCACCCCGTCGATCTTTAGCGTTGGTATAACTTTTGACGAATAAACTCCGTCGGCCTGCGCAGGTGCGCGCGCGCAGGCGTGCAGAAAATGTGGGTTTTCTGCGGAAAATCAGCGGATCAGGTTAAACAACGACGACGACTGCATCTGCTGAAAAATCGTTTGGGCGGCCTGCAACGAGGCCTTCTCCAGTTCGTATTGCCCGAGCGCCGAGGCGAAATCCAGGTCGCGGATCGACGACAGGGTGGTCTTGAGGGTGACCTCGTTGGATTCGAGCAGCGAGTTGGCGTTATCGATCGCCGACAGCTGCGCGCCGCCGGAGGCGCGCGCATCGATCATCTTCGACGAGGCCTGTGCGATGTCGCGCATCGACGACTGCAGCGTGTTGATCATCGCCGCCTTCTGCGGCGGGGTCTGGGTGTCGGAATTGAGCGCGCCGATCAGGTCGTCGATGGTGGAGAACACGTCCTTGGTGGTGGAGGCGCCGATCTGGAAACTGTCGCCCACCGCCGGTGCACCGCTGATGCGCATGCGCACACCGGCCGCGTTGATGTCTTCGCCATCCTTGTAGGTGCCGGTCCCGACCACCGTATTGGTGCTGTCGCGCACCTCGTAGGTGTCTGCGGCGGTGAACTGCACGCTGTAGCTGCCGCCGTTCCAGCTGCCGGTGCTGGCATCACGGCTGAAATCCAGCAGCAGGCCGGTGCCGGTATTGGCGTTGTCGGGGTGCGCATCCACGGTGCCGTCGCCGGTGCGGATACGCATGAAGATTTCGCTGCCGGGCAGGGTGTCGCTGACAAAGGTGTCCGGCGCCACCTCGACCTGTTTCTGGGTCTGGTCGCCGTTGTAGGTGACGCCGCCATTGCTCTTGATGAACGGTGCGCTGCCATCGGCGCTGCCGCCGAACAGATAGCGCCCGGTGCCGTCGGTGCTGTTGGCCAGGCTGACCATGCTGTCGCGCAGCGCGGTCAGTTCCGAGGCGATCGCCTTGCGGTCGTCGGGGCTGAGCGAGGAATTGTTGGCCTGCACCGCCAATTCGGTGACGCGCGCCATTTTGTCGCCGGCCTGCGACAGGGTGTTTTCCTGCAGGCCGAGCCGGTTCTGCACGTTGTTGGCGTTCTCGCCAAAGCGCGTGATCGCCGCCAGCGCGCGATCTAGGCCGACCGCGGTGCCGGCGGCGACCGGGTCGTCCTTGGCGGTGACCAGGCGCTGCCCGCTGGCGAGCTGGGCCTGGATCTGGCTCAGCCGGGACTGCTTGGCCGTCATCGACGACACCGACTGGCTGTACATCATGCTGGTGGAGATACGGTCGGTCATCAGCGTACGGCGCCCAGGATGGCTTGGAAGATGGTGTCGGCGGTGGAAATCATCTGTGCGGCGGCCTGGTAGGCCTGCTGCAGCTTCAGCATGTTGGCGGCTTCCTCATCGAGGTTGACGCCGGAAATCGAGTCGCGGCTGGCCTGCGCCTGGTCGTTGATGACCTTCTGCGCATCCGAGGCGTAGCTGGCCGCGCGCGCAGCCGAGCCGACCGAGGTGGTCAGGCCCGACAGCGCGCCGTTGAGCGTGACCGTGCCGCCGCTGAGCGCCTTGGCGTCGTCGATCTTGGCCAGCAGCTTGACGTTGCCGTTGTCGCTGGAACCGGCGCCGGTGGGGCCGACCCCGAAGGTGTCGCCGGCCTTGGGCGCGCCGTCCAGCGCAAAGCTCCAGCCATTGGCGCTGATGGTCTGGCCGGCGGTGTAGGCGAACGGGCCGCTGCCATCGATGGTGTACTGGTTGGCGTCGATGAACTCCACCGAGGCCGGGGTCAGCAGCGCCGGGTTTTGCGCGTTGGTGACCTTGACGTCGCTGATCTTGCCGGTGCCCAGGTTGGCGAGCGTGGCGGTCGCCTTGACCGGGGTGGCCGCGGCAATCCGCGAGGGGTCGGTGATGGCCACCGACAGGCTGCCGGCCAACCCCGCGGTGGGCTGCAGCAGGAACTTGTCGCCGTTGGCCGGCGTGCCGCCCACCACCAGGCTGACGCCATTGAGCACCAGCGGATTGGCCGGGGTGCCGGCGCCGCTGATCGGCACCGCCGACCCGGTGCTGGCGTTGGTGGCCTTCCACGCAGTGCCGTCGAAGCTGAGCGTGACGTTCTGCCCATCCACCGCCGACATGTTGCTGAAGCTGGCGCTCAGCGACGCGCTGCCGGTATTGCTGGGATTGGCGGCAGTGGTGGGCGTGCCGATGTTGAAGAAGTTGCCGCCCATCGCGCCGTACAGGTCCATGCCTTGCGCGTGACCGGCGTTGAAGGTGCTGGCCATGCCCACGGCCAGGCGACCGAGTTCGGCCTGGGTCGGTTCCAGCACGCTGGTCCGGAACTCCAGCAGGCCGCCGATCTGCCCGCCCAGCGAGCTGGTGCTGAGGCTGACATTCTGGCCCTGGGTCTGCATCGCCACCTGCAGCTTGGTCGGCTGATACGGGTCGGCGACGGTGGTCAGCTTGGACGAGGTGGTTCCCACCACCAGGGCCTGGCCGCCGGCGGTGAAAACGTTCATGAAGCCGCCGTCCTGCATCACCGCGGTGCCGCCGGTGTAGCCGACCAGCTTGGACACCAGCGCATCGCGCTGGTCGAGCATGTCGGGCGAGGCGCTGTCGATGCTGCTGCCGATGGTGCCGTTGATCTTGGCGATCTGCTGGGTCAGGCGATTGACTTCGTCCACCGAGGAGGTCAGGCCGCTGTTGACCTCGTTGCTGAGGCTGTCCATCTGCCCGTTGAGCTGCTTGAAACGCGTGGCCAGCGAGTTGCCGCTGTCGAGCATGCTCTGCCGCTCGGCCGTGGACGAGGCATTGGACGACACCGCGCTGGTGGAATCGAAGAAGTTCGACCACAGCCCGGCCACATTGGTGGCGGTGTTGGAGTACAGGCTGTCGACGCGGTTGGACAGCGAGGACAGCTGCTGCAGCCGCGAGAGCTCGCCGCCGCTGTCGAGCAGGCGCGAGGTGGCCAGCTGGTCGGCCACACGGCTGACGTCGGTGATCTTGGCGCCATTGCCCACGAACGCGTAGCCCATGTCGGTAGGCGTGCGCGTTGCAAATTCCACACGTTGGCGGCTGTAGCCTTCGGTATTGATGTTGGCGACGTTATGGCTAACGGTCGACAACGCCCGTTGGAAGGCGATCAGCGCACTGGTCCCGGTGGACATGATGGACATGGGCGTTTACCTCAACGACGGATGGTGCCGAGCCCGGCAGGCTCGGCGGTGCTGGCATAGCGGTTGGACAGGTCGGCCGCCGCGTTGCCGATCGCGGCTACCGCACGGTCGATGGTCGGACCGTTGGCGATCGCCGCGATCTTGGCTGCGTAGCCCGGATCGGTGGCGTATCCAGCCTGTTGCAAGCCGCGTGCAAAACCCTTGATATCGGTGCCGGCCTGCAGCGCGGGCTGGTAACGACTGTTGTTCTTCAGCAGCCGCACGTAGTCGGCAAAGCTTTCCTCGGCCGAGCCGTAGGCACGGAAATCGGCGGTTTCGGTGGTTTTGACGCCATTGACGTATTCGTGGGTGCCGGTGGTGACCTTGTCGCCGCTCCAGCCGGTGGCCTTGATGCCGAACAGGTTGTTGGAGTTGCCGGCATTGCCGATACCGCGCCGGCCCCAGCCGGTTTCCAGCGCCGCCTGCGCCACCAGTGCACGCGGATCCACGCCCAGTTCGCGCGCGGCCTTCTGCGCATGCGTCCAGATCTTGGCCACGAAGCCTTCCGGGGTGCGCTCGCCCAGGCTGGCAGCGGCGCTGCTCGCCGCGCTCGCATTGACCGCGGCGTTGGCATCGGCGGCGTCGCTGGCGGCCACGTCGGCCCAGCGATCGTTGGCCGAGGGCCAGCTCAGTGCGGCCGCATCGTCGCTGCCGGCTTCGCTGCTGCCGGTACGCCCGGCGATCAGATCCAGCACCTGGCTCATGCCGATGCCGCCCAGGCCGCCTGCGCCGATGCCTGCCGCGCTGCCGATGCCTGCACCGACGCTGCCCGCAGCCCCATCACGGGCCGGCAGCGGCAACGAGGCGTCGCGCTTGCCGGCCACCAGCGCATAGGCCTTGGCGGCATCGGCGGTGCTGAGCGAGGTATTCAACGCCGGGCCACCGGTGTCGCCGCTCAGCTGCTTGGAGATCATCGCCGACAGGCCCAGCCCCTTGCCGTCGGTCAGCGACTTGGCCATCTGCTGGTCGTACATCTCGCGGAACATCTGGTTTTCGCCCGGAAACATCGGGTCGCCGGAGCTCGCATCGCGCATGCTCTTGACCAGCATCTGCGCGAACTGTCCTTCGAGCTGACGTGAGACCTTGTCGATCTTGGCGGGATCGGCCTTGGTGCTCGGGTTGAGATCAATGGGCGAGGCTGCGATACGCATGTCAGATCACCTCCAGCTCCGCCGTGAGCGCACCGGCTTGCTTGAGCGCTTCCAGGATGGCCACCAGGTCGCCGGGAGCGGCGCCCACTTCGTTGACCGCGCGTACGATCTGATCGAGCGTGGTGCCGCCTTCGAACTTGAACATGCGGCTGCCTTCGGAGGTGGCCGTGATCGTCGATTGCGGGGTCACCGCGGTGCGGCCGCCGCTGAAGGCGCCCGGCTGGCTGACATTAGTGTTCTCGCTGATGGTCACGGTGAGCGAGCCATGCGCGATCGCCGCCGGCATCACCCGCACCAGCTGGCCGATCACCACCGTGCCGGTGCGTGCGTTGACCACCACCTTGGCCGGCGCGTCGCCCGGAGAGAGTTCGACATTTTCCAGCCGCGCCAGCAGGCCGATACGCGCGCCGGGATCGGTCGGCGAGCGCACTGCCACGGTCACGCCGTCCACCGCACGCGCGGTCCCGGCACCGAAGCTGCTATCGATCGCCGCGACCATGCGCGAGACGGTGGTGAAATCGTTCTGGTGCAGGTTGAGGGTGATCTCGCCGCTGCCGGCAAACACGTCCGGCAAGGCGCGTTCGACGGTGGCGCCGTTGGGAATGCGACCGACGCTGGGAATGTTGACCGACACCCGCGAGCCGTCCTTGCCCTGCGCGCCGAAGCCACCGACCACCAGGTTGCCCTGCGCCATCGCGTAGACCTGGCCGTCGGCGCCTTTCAGCGGTGCCATCAGCAGCGAGCCGCCACGCAGCGACACCGCGTTGGCGATCGAGGACACGGTGATATCGATCGGCTGGCCGGGCTTGGCGAACGGCGGCAGTTCGGCATGGATGGCCACGGCCGCGACGTTCTTCAGCTGCGGATTGACGTTTGCCGGAACATTGACGCCCAGCTCGCCGAGCAGGTTCTTCAGGCTCTGCACGGTGAAGGGCGCCTGGCTGGTGCGGTCGCCGCTGCCGTCCAGGCCGACCACCAGGCCGTAACCGACCAGCGCGTTGCCGCGCACGCCGCCGACCTGGGCAAGATCCTTGATGCGCTCGGCCGAGGCCGGCGCGGCGATCGCACAGACCGCCACAGCGGCAGCCAGCAGACGGAAGGGCAGGGAAGACAGATTCATGGTCGCAGGCTCAGTAGGGCGACAGACGGGAATTGAAGAAGCGGCTCAGCCAGCCCATCGCGTTGGACTGCGCGATCGCGCCGCGGCCGCCGTAGGCGATGCGGGCGTCGGCCACCTTGCTCGAAGGCACGGTGTTGTCCGGGCCGATGTCGGCGGCGCGCACGATGCCCTGTACCTGCACCAGTTCGTCGCCCTGGGTCAGGCGCAGGTTCTTCTGCCCCTGGATCACCAGATTGCCGTTGGGCAGGCGCTGCATCACGGTGACGGTCACGCTGCCCTGCATGCGATTGCTCTGCGCGGTGTTGCCCTTGCCGGCAAACGTGCGGTCGCCGCTGGTGGAGTTGCGCAGCACATCGGTGCCGTTGACGGTGAGCGGAACGCCGAGCAGCGTGGGCGTGCTCATGTCCACGGTGTCGGCCTTGCTGACGCTGGTGTTGGCGGTGGACGAGGCGGTGGTGCTTTCCACCAGGTTCACCGTCAGCAGATCGCCGACATCGCGGGCGCGGCGGTCACCGTACAGATTCAGGCTCGGGCCGGCGGCATAGATCGCCCCGGCGGTGGGCTGCGCCACCGGCGCGACCACCGGCACGATCGGCGCCAGTTCGGCGAACGGCCGCACATCGCCGGCCGCCACGCAGCCGCCCAGCAGCGCGCTGCAGGCGATGGCGAGGCACAGGGAGGAAAGGGAAGGCAGGCGTGACATGGCGTGGGTTCCTGAGAGGGCAGCGACCGGCGGGCCGATCAGACGTTGTTGTTCAAGTAACCGAGCATCGAGTCGGTGGTGGAGATCGCCTTGGCATTCATTTCATAGGCGCGCTGGGTCTCGATCATGCTCACCAGCTCTTCCACCGTATTGACGTTGCTGCCTTCCAGCGCGCCCTGCACGGTGTTGCCCAGGCCGTTGAGGCCAGGGGTGCCGTTCTGCGCGGGGCCGGAGGCGGTGGTCTCGACGAACAGGTTCTCGCCCTTGGACTGCAGGCCCGAGGGATTGATGAAGTCGGTCAGCGTCAACGCACCGATTTCCTGCGCGGCGGCCTGGCCGGCCAGCGTCACGCTGATGGTGCCGTCGTTGCCGATGGTCAGCGACTGCGCGCCTTCGGGGATCTGGATGCCCGGCTGCAGCGGGTAGCCGCTGTTGGTGACCAGCTCGCCCTGCGCATTGATCTGGAAGGTGCCGTCGCGGGTATAGGCCGAGGTGCCGTCAGGCATCTGCACTTCGAAGAAGCCGCGGCCGTTGACCATCACGTCGAGCGCGCGGCCAGTCTGCTGCTGGCTGCCCTGGTCGAAGCCCTTGAAGGTGGAGACCACCCGCACGCCGGTACCCAGCTGCAGGCCGGTCGGCAGCTGCGTCTGCGCGGAGGTGGAGCCGCCCGGCGCACGCACCTGTTGGTACAACAGGTCTTCGAACGCCGCACGATCGCGCTTGAAGCCGGTGGTATTGGTATTGGCCAGGTTGTTGGAAATGACCGACATGCGCGTCTGCTGCGCATCCAGTCCGGTTTTGGCGACCCACAAAGCCTGATTCATGACCCGATTCCTCGTTAGACCCGGGGATGTGTTCCGGGTACGGGTGGGTATATGCACGTGCCGTGCCAAACCCGCGTCGGATTTTTGCCGGCTGTGCACTGGATCACGCGAAGCGGGCGCGACGGCCTGCGCGGGGCAGGGCTGGCGGCGGACAGGCAGCGGCTAGGCCGAAGCGGTGGAAACCTGCGCGGCAGATCAGGTGCGGAAGATCGGTCGCCGGTCAGCGATGTGTTCGACGACGTGTGAACCCTTGCCGCTGCGTGCGGAAGGGTTCCCGGGATTTGCCGGCTGGCATTGCGACGCAGTCAACAGGCTGGTTGGTCGAGCGCGCGGTGGCCTCACCGCTCGCGGGACACGCCGTGAACCCATCCCTGGGGGCTCGGTGGCGGCATCCATGCCGCCACACGGTCCCGCAATCGGCGAGGCCACCGCCCCAGAGAGTGAGTCGGTGGTCGTGTGAAAAGCTGCTTGTTGCTCGGGTTGAATCGGGAAGCGGATCGGAAGCGATGCGATCCAAGCAACACACCGCATGCTCTGCTCGCAATCCTGCGTACCGACTATCTCGCCTGGTCCTTGCCCGCCCACCGTCGCGGGACCTTACGCGGCATGGATGCCGCGCAAGAGCCTACAGGGATGTACTTGCGGCGTGTCCTGCGAGGGTGGGCGGGCAAGGGCCCTGCAGCCAAGTCACAAACCAGCCGCTCTGCAGCGAACCCAGGCGGCCGCCATCCAGGTGCTCGCCAGCGCGGCAAGCCAACCAGCGTTCCGTCAATGGGCGCCAGTGACGCTTAGCCGCTGACCCGCAGCAGCGAATTGGCCGATTGCGCGTTGTCGTCGCCGTTCTTGATGATCTTGACCTGCATTTCGAACTGGCGCTGCAGCTGGATCATCTCCACCAGTGCGCCGGCGGCATCCACGTTGCTGCCCTCAAGCATGCCGCTGTTGATGGTCTTGCCGGTGGCCACCGCAAACGCCTGCGCCGGATCGGTGCTGGTGTTGCGCATCAGCCCGTCCGGGCGCCGCGTCAAACGGTCGGCGGGGGCGTCGACCACCTTCATCTTGCCGACGATGGCCATGGTCTGCGGGCCTTCGCCCTGTGGAATGATCGAGATGCTGCCGTCGCTGCCGATCTCCATCGCCTGGTGCGGCGGGATCGTCATCGGATTGCCGCCCTCATCCAGCACCGCATGGCCATTGGCGGTGACCAGCTGGCCATTGGCAGTGAGCGCCAGCTCGCCGTTGCGGGTATAGGCCTCGCTGCCGTCTGGCGACTGCACCGCCAGCCAGCGGTCCTGCTGCAGCGACACGTCCAGCGGGTTGCCGGTGACCTTCTGGTGGCCCTGGCTGCGGTCGAAGCCCTGGTCCACATGCAGCGCATCGATCCGCGACGGATAACCCTTGCCCTGGATCTTGAACGCCTCGGTGTTGGCCAGCGCAGCCTTGAACCCCACCGTATCGACGTTGGCGAGATTGTGCGACACGGTGCCCTGCGCCTGCAGGGAGGCGCGGGCGCCGGTCATCGCAACGTAGAGAGCTTTGTCCATTGGGCACCGGGATTGGGGAGTCGGGATTGGGGATTCGTAAACGCGGGCTGTTATGACCTGGGAGAGGAGGGGACATTGCGGGCATCGGTTGGATGCAATGCCCGCTCTTGCCAATCCCTAATCCCCAATCCCTAATCCCAGCCGTTAACGGATATTGATGATCGTCTGGGTGACCTGATCCTGGGTCGAGATCATCTGCGAGTTGGCCTGGAAGTTGCGCTGGGCCACGATCATGTTCACCAGCTGCTCGGTCAGGTCCACCGTGGAGGATTCCAGCGAGCCGGATTCGATCTGGCCCAGGTCCGAGGTGTCCGGTGCGCCGGTGCGGGCGGCGCCGGAGGTGTAGCTTTCGGCCCACATGTTGTTGCCCTGCGACTGCAGGCCCTGCGGATTGACGAAGCTGCTCAGCGCGACCTGGCCCAGCGGCTTGTCGGCACCGTTGGAATAACGGGCGAACACCACACCACTGGTGTCGATGCTGATCTCGTTGAGCTTGCCGCTGGCATAGCCGTCCTGGCGGGTGTCGCGCAGCGCGAAGGCCTCGCCGTACTGGGTCGAGCCGCTGACGTTGAGCTGCATGCTCAGCACGCCGGCGCCGGTGCTCGGGGTGAACGGGTCCATCGTGATGATGCCGTTGGCCGGGGTGGTCAGTGCGCCGGTATCGGAGAACTGCAGCGTGGTCGGCGCGCCGACTGCAGCGCCGTCCACGTAGTTGTGCACCTGCCATTCGTTCGGGTTGGCGGTCTTGACGAAGTAGGAGGTCTGCACATGGCTGACGCCCAGCGAATCGTAGACATTGATGCCGCCGGTGGAGTGGCTGTAGGTCTTGTCGTCGGCCGGGCTGAACGGGGTCACCACCGGCGCGGTGGCGTTGCCGGGCAGGGTGAAGGCCAGGTTGACCGTGGAGGTCGACTTGGGCGGGCTGTCGGTGGTCAGCAGCTGCAGGTCCGACAGGCGACCGACGTCGAAGCCGTTGCCGCTCGGGTTGGGGGCGAAGACCTGCAGGCGCGCGCCCTGTGGATTGATCACATAGCCGTTGGCATCGGTCTGGAAGTTGCCGGCACGGGTATACATCTTGGCGCCGTTGGAGGACACGGTGAAAAAGCCTTCGCCGGAGACCGCCAGATCCAGGCTGCGCCCGGTCGGATCGATGTTGCCCTGC
This sequence comes from Xanthomonas sp. BRIP62418, assembly GCF_003993495.1. Taxonomy (NCBI): domain Bacteria; kingdom Pseudomonadati; phylum Pseudomonadota; class Gammaproteobacteria; order Lysobacterales; family Lysobacteraceae; genus Xanthomonas; species Xanthomonas sp. BRIP62418. The sequence goes on along the minus strand of NZ_QEZG01000045.1, from coordinate 148,151 downwards.
GAGAACTGCTGCGCCACATTGCTGACGCGCACGCCCGAACCCACCGCATTGCGCGACAGGCCGTAGCTGGTGCTCTGGAACATGTCGGCAAACTCGGCGCGCGATTCCTTGAACCCGGTCGTGTTGACGTTGGCGATGTTGTTGGAGGTGACGTTCAGATCGGCATTGGCTGCGTTGATGCCGGACAACGAGGTATTGAAAGCCATGGATGAGGTCCTTTGAGTGTCGGTTGCCGGCTCAGCTGACGCGGAGCACGTTGGCGAGCGGGGAAGTGCCTAGCCCGGTCAGGTTGAGATACAGGCCGTCCGAGCCGATCGTGACGCTGTCCACCGGTGCGTCGACATAGGTGGACAACTTGCTTTTGGCACCGGCGGTGTCGGTCTGGGTGGCGGTCACGCCGTACTTGCCGGCGGCCATGCGGTTGCCGTTGGCATCGGTGCCGTCCCAGGCGAACGACACCTCGCCGGCGGCGCTGGCCGGCACGCTGAGCTGCTTGACGAATGCGCCGTTGGCATCGGTGATTTCGAAATTGACGGTGCCGGCCGAGGTTGCCGCAACCACGCCCTTGGCCGAGTTGGTGGCATCGATGGCCAGTTGCGCGGAGGGCACCAGCACGTTGTGCCCGACCAGCGAGGCGCCCTTCAGCACCTGATCGCTGCTCTGTGCTGCGGAGAAGCTGCTGACCTTGGTATTGAGGTCACCAATGCCCTGCACGGTGGAGAACTGCGCCAACTGGCCCAGAAACGCGCTGTTTTCCATCGGTTTGAGCGGGTCCTGGTGCTGCAGCTGCTCGGTCATCAACTTGAGGAAGTCGGCCTGGCCGAGCGATTCCTCCTTCTTCTTGGTCGCTGTGGCGCTGCTGGAGGTCAGCCCGAGGCTGGTGTAGAGGTCACTACCGATCGTGCTCATGTGAAAAGGTCCGTAAGGGAAGGGTCAGCTAGGCGGGTCAGCGACCCATGGTCAGGGTGGCGAGCGCCAGTTCCTTGGCGGTGTTGAGCATTTCCACGCCGGCCTGGTAGTTGCGCGAGGCCGAGATCATGTTGACCATCTGCGAGACCGGATCCACGTCGGGCGAGAACACGTAGCCGTCGGCATCGGCCAGCGGATGGCCGGGCTCGTAGCGACGGATCGGGGGCGCGTTGGTGGTGGTGATCTCCTTGACGTTCACCGAGGTCAGGCTGGGGTCCTGGCGACTTTGCTGGGCCTGGAAGATCGGCTCGATCGGCTTGTAGGTCGCCTCGGCCGAGCCGGCGACCGAGTCCGCATTGGCCAGGTTGGAGGCGATGGTGCTCAGGCGGACCGACTGCGCGTGCAGCGCCGAGCTGGCCACATCGAAGATGGGAAGATTGCTCATGACTTATTGGCCGGTGATCGCGGTGAGCATGGAGCGCACCTTGGATTCGAGGAAGCTCAGCGAGGCGCGGTATTCCAGCGCGGCGCGGCCGTAGGCAGCACGTTCGGCATCGGGATCGACGGTATTGCCGTCCAGGCTGGGCTGATCGGATTCGCGGGTGATCTGGAACGGGTTGAGCCCGCCGCTGCTGCCGATCTCGAAATGCTTGGCGTCGGTGGTCTGCAGCAGGGTGCCGTCGCGCACGCCTTCGGCCGATTTCAGCGCGGCCTCGAAGTCCATGTCCTTGGCTTTGTAGCCAGGGGTGTCCACATTGCTCAGGTTGCTGGCAATGAGCTTCATGCGCTGCTCGCGCAGCGGCAGGGCATCGCCGTGGATGCCTAGAAAGGACGAGATGGAATTGGACACGGTGCTCTCCCGCGAAGTGTTGTCAGGGAGAAAGCAATGTTTGTGCCAATCGGGGTGGTGCGGGTCGGGGAACTTGGAGACTTATCGGCGCCGCCGACGAACGGCAACTTGGCCGTCCGGGATACAGGGTGGACCTGTGTAAGTCGCAGCGTTGGCTCACTCAGGTGCGCCAGGCCGGAAGGCCCCGCATGACCCTGAGCGCTGCCCGGCGTCGGGGCGTCACTTCAAGTCGGGGGTGTCACTTCAACAGGTGTCGACCCACCGACCCCAACCGCGCGATCTTCCATGACGCCGCACCTTTGCAGCGCGGCGCTCATCGCTACTGTCGGCTCCGACCCGGCAGCCGCTTTGTGGCCTGCTCAGGCCGCTTCGGCGACCACTTTCAGGCGGGCCAGCACGTAATCGGCCAGTTCGTGCGCGCTGTACTTGGCCACGAAGGCATTGGCGCCGACCTGTTCGACCATGGCGTTGTTGAACACGCCCGACAAGGAGGTGTGCAGCAGCACGTACAGGCCCTGCAACCCCGGCGTGCGCCGGATTTCCGTCGTCAGCGTGTAGCCGTCCATGGCCGGCATCTCGATGTCGGAGATGACCATCGCATAGCGGTCGGCCGGATTCTCGCCTGATGCTGCCACCTGCAAGAGGTGGTCCAGCGCCTGGCGGCCGTCGGACAACAAGGTCGCCGCCACGCCGAGCTGGTCGAGCACGCTGCGGATCTGCTGACGCGCCACGCGCGAGTCGTCCACCACCAGCACCTGGAACTGCCGGTCATAGGCGACCAGCTGCAGCGAAGGATCCAGCTGCACGTCCTTGCTGACCTTGGCGATGTCGGCCAGCACGCTTTCCACGTCGATGACCTGGATCAGCTCGCCCTGGAACCGCGTCACCGCCGTCAAATAAGTGGCTTCGGCGCCCAGCTCCGGCGGCGGATGGATATCTTCCACCGCGATATTGACGATGCGCTCCACGCCGCTGACCAGAAAGCCCTGGACCGAGCGGTTGAATTCGGCCACCACCAGGTAGCCGGGGCCGTTCTCCGAGTGCGCATCGCGCTCCGGGTGGCCGATCGCCAGGCCCAGGTCCAGCACCGGCACCGAGCGCCCGCGCACGTCGGCCACGCCGGCGAACTCGGTCGGCAGGCCGGGCACCTGGAACAACTCCGGGCGGCGCAGCACTTCCTGCACCTTGAAGACATTCACGCCAAAAAGCTGGCGCCCGCCCAGCCGGAACAGCAGCAGGGCCAGTCGGTTGTGGCCAGCCAGACGCGTGCGCTGGTCGATGCGGTTGAGCAGATCGTGGGTCATGGGGCAGATATCGACAGCGCCAGCTGGAAACTTGAGGGCTTTATGGTTGGTCGGGGGGGCGCTGTCGGGATTGGGGATTCGGGATTGGGGATTCGCAAAAGCGCCGGGATCGGGGGAACTGGGATTGGGGATTGGCTCAAAGGTGCAGGAGCGAGTTGGTCAGGCCGCTGCAGCTACCTCTGCGTGCATGAAAGCTTCAGCGACAGTTGGCTGGATGGATGCGGGTGAAAGGGCATCGCCAACGGGATAAATGAATCACCCGCCAAGCCGCTTTTACCAATCCCCAATCCCGACTCCCCAATCCCGGCAAAAAACAGGCACGCCACTTGCACTGCCTATTCCGTCTTCCTCCGGATCTGGTCCCATGCGCCTGCTCCTGCTTGTCATCTTGTTGGCTGCCGCTCCGGCCTGGGCCCAGAGCTATCAGTCTGTCGATTCCATCCGCGCTGCGGCACTGGCCACCGTTGGCCCGGATGCCGAGGCCGAGGCCACGCTCGATCCGGGCTTGCGCATGCCGGCCTGCCCGATTGCGCTGCAGGCGCAGCCGACCGGCACCAATACGGTGGAAGTGGCCTGTCCGCAGCCGGCTGGCTGGCGCCTGTTCGTGCCGCTGAAGGTGCGCCGCAATCAGGACGTGTTGGTATTGCGCCGCGGCATCAGCGCTGGAGAAGTCATTTCGCTGGCCGATATCAGTATCGAGAAGCGTGACGCCGCACGCATCGTCGGCGCGGTGCTGGCCGATCCGGTGGCTGCGGTGGGCAAGAGCGCCCGGCGCATCCTGCCGGCCGGTTCGCTGCTCTCGGCCAACGATCTGGTGACGCAGCGGCTGGTCCGGCGCGGCGACACGGTCCCGCTGGTGTCGCGCAACGGCGGTCTGGAGGTGCGCATGAGTGGTCGCGCGCTGTCCGATGCCGGTGAGAACGAGCGGGTGTCGGTGGAAAACTCCTCGTCGCGCCGGGTGGTGCAGGGGATTGTCGAAGCGAGCGGGACCGTTTTGGTCTCCAGATAGAAATTCGCTATAAAGTTTTTTTTTGGCATGCCGTTATCCCCTACGACCTGTAGAGGAGTTCCTGACATGACACAGAAAATCGAAGGCAATCTACCGACCGCTGCCACCCTTCGCACCGCGGCCACGAGCAGCAAGATCGCTTCGGCCGGTGAAGACCGCGCGTCCCCGATCGCCGCATTGCCGCCGACCGACAGCGTCAAGCTGACCGGTGAGGCGACCAACCTGCAGAACTTGCAGCGCACGCTGTCGCAGTCCTCGGCGATCGACACCGGTCGCGTCCAGGCCGTGAAGGATGCGTTGCAGAACGGCAGCTATTCCATCAATCCGGATGCCATCGCCAGCCGCATGATGGATCTGAATCAGCAACTGGCGGGTTAATTCCCGACCCAAAGGATGAATGTGAACGAGTTCCTGCAACGTCTCGGCGATGCGCTGGCCGGCGAACGCCAGGCATTACTCGAGAACGACATCGATGGGTTGATGCGGCACACGCAGGACAAGCTGTCGGCGCTGCGCGCGCTGGAGGTGGCAATGCCCCAGGGCGAAGAAGAGCGGCTGCGCGAACTGGCCGAAGCCAACCGCGCCAACGGCGCGCTGCTGGCACGCCGGCGTCGCGAGGTGAACTGGGCGTTGCGTCATCTGGGCCGCACCGAGAGTGCGCCGTCCTACGATGCCAAGGGCCAGTCGAGCGTGCTGCGCGGCGGTCGTTCGCTGGCCGTGGCCTGACGCGCCGCAGCGTGCCCGAGCGCACGCACAGGCCGCGCCGGCGGCGTGGTGGTGCAGCCTTGACGGGCCCGGTGTGCAGGAGCGTGGCGCCGCGCAATACGGGGCCTGGGCGGTTCGGCGTATATTGAAGCGTCCTCTACGCCGCCCTGTCCCGTGACTGCCAAGTTTTTTCTCAATCAAGCCTTATTACCGTCCTCGGCCATGCTGCGCGCTTTCGGCGACCAGATGCTTGAGGGCGTGTTGCTGTTCCGCGCAGACGGGCAGCTGATCCTGGCCAACGCCATCGCACGCCAGAGCCTGTGCAGGGAAGATCCCGCCGACGACCGCAATCTCGGCGAGCGGATCTCGCAGGTGCTGCCATCGGATGCGCTGAATCAGGCGCGCAGCAAGGGCAGCTGGACCGGCAGCCTGCCGGTTGCCGATCGCGTGGTCATTGCGCATCTGTACTACAACGAAGAACAGGGCGTCGGGCACTTTCTGGCGCTGTTCCACAACATCGAAGGCCAGCAGGATTACGAGCGCGAGCTGCAGCAGCGCCACGCCGAACTGCGCCAGGCCTATCTGCGTCTGAACGGTGCCCAGGACAAGCTGCTGCAATCGGAGAAGATGGCCTCCATCGGCCAGCTGGCCGCCGGCGTGGCGCACGAAATCAACAACCCGATCGGTTACGTGCACTCCAATCTGGGCAGCCTGCAGGAATACCTGCGCAGCCTGTTCACGCTGATCGAAGCCTACGAGCGCGCGCTGCAGGCGCCGGATCCGAAGGCGTTGATCCCGGAGATCGACGAGATCCGCAACCGCGCCGACATCGACTTCATCAGCCGCGACCTGCCGCAGTTGATGGCCGAGTCGCGCGAAGGCATCGAGCGGGTCACCCGCATCGTGCGCGACCTCAAGGACTTCTCGTATTCGGACCGTTCCGAGTCGTGGAAGATGGTCGACCTGCATGCCGGGCTCGAATCCACGATCAACATCATCTGGAACGAGCTCAAATACAAGGTGACGCTGGAGCGCAACTACGCCGAGCTGCCATTGGTGGAATGCCTGCCGTCCGAGCTCAACCAGGTCTACATGAACATGCTGCTCAACGCCGGCCAGGCAATCGTCGAGCGCGGCACGATCACCGTCACCACCGGCCGCGACGAGGCCGAAAACGTCTGGATCCAGTTCCAGGACAGCGGCGCCGGGATCGCCCCGGACCTGCTGCAACGCATCTTCGACCCGTTCTTCACCACCAAGCCGGTCGGCAGCGGCACCGGCCTGGGCCTGTCGATTTCCTACGGCATCATCAACAAGCACCACGGCCGCATCGATGTCGAAAGCGTCCCGGGGCAGGGGGCCAGTTTCAGGATCGTATTGCCGGTGCGGCAGCCGCGGTAGCGCTTGGCGCTGGGATTGGGGAGTCGGGATTAGGGATTGGCAAGAGCGGTTTTGCCGCGCTCTTGCCGTCTGCCTTGCTCAGCGAATCTTTGATTGCGGCTCAGGAATATCGCTGTTGGCTTTTGCTTTTACCAATCCCCAATCCCGAATCCCTATTCCCGGCCGTTACGCAGCTCATCGTGCGTCCGGAAGGCCTGACGAATGTGCTCGCGCAGCTCGTCGTCGTTCCAGGGCTTGGTCAGGAAGCGGTAGATCGCGCCGCGGTTGATCGCTTCGGTGACGGTGGCCAGGTCGGTATAGCCGGACAGCACCAGGCGCACCGTGTCGGGGTAGAGCATCTTGACCCGGCCCAGGAACTCGGTGCCGCTCATGTCGCTCATGCGCTGGTCCGACAGGATCACCTGCACGTCGTTGGTGGCGAGCAGGTCGAAGGCGTCGCGCACGTTGCCGGCGGCCAGGATGCGGTAGCCATCGCGGCGGAACAGCCGCACCAGCGAGCGCAACACGTTTTCTTCGTCGTCCAGCAGCAGCAGCGTGCGGTCGGGGCGGCTTTCAGCGAACGATTCCGGGCGCAGATAGCGGCGGCGTAGCGCCATGCCGGCCGACTCGGCTGACATCGGTTCGCCGAACAGATAGCCCTGGAAGATGTCGCAATCGTTGCGACGCAAAAAGCCCAGTTGCGCCTGCGATTCCACGCCATTGGCGATCACCGTCATGCCCAACTGATGACCCATCGCGATGATCGCGCGCGCGATCGCCGCCTCGCGGCTGCCGGCCGGCGCGCTCTTGATGAAGCTGCGGTCGATCTTCAGCCGGTCCACCGGATAGCGCACCAGCGCACTCAGGCTGGAATCGCCGGTACCGAAGTTGTCCAGGCTCAGGCTGATGCCTTCGTTGCGCAGGTTGGCCATCGTCTCGTGGACGAAGTTGACGTTGTTGGTCAACGCGCTTTCGTTGATCTCCAGCGTCACGAACTGCGCTGGCACGCCGGCGGTCTGCAGCATCGCCATCACTTCGTTGAAGAAGCCCGGCCGCAGCAACTGCAGCGTGGACACGTTCACGGCGATGCTGAAATCGTCGAAGCCCTGGTCGCGCCAGAGCCGCGCCTGACGCACCGCGTTCTGCAGCACCCATTCGCCGATCTGCACGATCACGCCCAACCGCTCGGCGGTGCGCATGAAGCGTTCCGGCACCAGCATGCCCAGGGTGGGCGATTGCCAGCGCAGCAGCGCCTCCATGCCGACGATGCGGCCATCGCGCGCGCTCACCAGCGGCTGGTAGCGCAGGCGCAGTTCGCCATGCGGGATCGCATCGACGATCTGCCGCGCGATGATGCTTTCGCTATGCGCGTTGGTGGTCGAGTTGCGGGTATACAGCCGCACCGTATTGCCGCCTTCGCGTGCGGCCTGGTAGCTGGCTTCCTCGGCGTAGTCGAGCAGGATCGACAGCGAGGTGGAGTGTTCCGGGCACAGGCTGATGCCGACCTTGCCGGTCATGAACAAGGTGTACGGCAGCACCGACAATGGCAGCTCCAGCTGCTGGCGGATCTCTTCGGCAAAATCTTCCGGCAGCGGGGTGTCTTCGCGCCGCACCGCCACCACCACCATCTCATCGCTGCCGTGGCGCCACAACTTGCCACGCGCGCCGAGGAAGTCCTGCAGCCGGCGCGCGACCAGCGTCAGCGCCTGATCGCCGACCTCGGCGCTCATGTTCTCGTTGATCGAGGCGAAGTGGTCGATATCGATATGGAACACCATCAACGGCGGACCGCCGGAGGCGGCAGCGTCCACCAGATGCAGCAGTTCGGGGTTGCCCGCGCCCAGGCGGGTGGGCTTGACGATTTCCAGGCCGGGCGGGATTACGGGGCTCCACATGACTTAACGTCCACCATCGTCGTGGACGGACTCGCCGACCGGGTGATAGGGCAGGCGCAACGTCACGCGCGTGCCTGCTCCGGGGGCTGATTCTATCGCGAGCGCACCGCCGACGGTTTGCGCGCGCTCACGCATCACGATCAGCCCGAGCCCGCGCGGGCCTTCCGGTTCGAAGCCATCGCCGTCATCGCTGACTTCCAGGCGAAAGCTCTCGCTGTCGATCGAGTGCAGGCGCATGCGCACTTCGCCCGCGCAGGCGTGCCGCAGCGCATTGGTCAGGCTTTCCTGCGCAATCCGGAAACACGCTTGCTCGATCTCGTTGCCCGGCCGCACGTCCAGTGCCTGGATGTCCAGCTCCAAGCGCACCGGCGATGCGCGAAACAACATCGAGGCCTGCCAGCGCAAGGCCGCTTCCAGACCCAGCGCATCCAGCTGCGGCGGACGCAACAGCATCGACAGGTTGCGCAGCTTGGTCACGGTGCTGTCGGCCAGCGACACCACTTCCAGCAGGTCCTCGCGGCGCGCGTCCGGGTCCGGTTCGTCCAGCGCGGCATGCGCGGACAGCTTCATCGCGGTGATGGCCTGGCCGATGTCGTCGTGCAGATCGCGCGAGATCGCGCGGCGTTCGTCCTCCTGCAGCGAGAACAGGCGCTTGGCCATCGCCTGCAGCTCGGCGTTGCTCTCGGCCAGCGCATCGCGCATGCGTTCGGGTTCGCTCAGGTCGCGCACCACCAGCAACTTGCAGCTGCGTCCGCCATAGCGGATGTCACCGGCCGACAGCCCGGCATAGAAGGTGCTGCCATCGCGACGGCGCATCGCCCGTGCGCTGGACACCGGCTCGTTGCGATCGCTGCCCGCGCGCAGGTACTCGCGCACCACCGGCAGGTCGCTGTCGCTCACCAGGGTCTGCAGCGGTTCGCCCAGGATGGTTTCGCCCTGGAAACCGAACTGCACCGACCCGGCGGCATTGGCATACATCACGTGCTCGTCGGCCAGGATCAGCACGCCATCCGGCAGCACCCTGACCAGCTCGCGGAACTGCTCCTCGCGCTCGCGCAGCAAGCGGCGCGATTGCTCGCGTTCGCTGACGTCCTGCAGCGTGCCGTGGATATGCCGGGTACCGTTCGGGCTGGCCACGCTTTCGGCGCGCAGATGGACGGTGCGCGGCTGCGAATCGCCGCCGGTCAGCGGTAGCAGCACATCGATCTGCACTTCGCCGCCGGTGCACATGTCCTCGATCATGCGTTCGATCCGCGTCTGGGTGGCGGTGTCCGAGGCGGTCAACAGCTCTTCCAGCCGGTGGTCGCGCCGATGCATCGGCACGCTGCGGCCGAGCAGGCGATACACCGCCGGCGAGTAGCGTCCCAACCCGGTCGCGCAATCCAGCTGCCACGAGCCCAGCCGCGCGATGCCTTGCGCTTCTTCCAGCCGCTGCAGCGCCTCGTCGCGCAAATGCTGCGCCTGGCGTTCTTCGCTACGGTCCACGGTGACCACCAGGCGGGCGGGGCCGCTGGCCAGATGCAGCTGGTTGCTGCGGATCTCGACATGGCGCGAGCCGCTGCGGGTCAGCAGATCCTCGTGCAAGGTGCAGGTGGCGTCGCCCTTGGCGCGGATCTGGGTGATGATTTCCTCCAGGCGCGCGCCATCGGCGTTGGGCCAGATCGCCTGCAGCGTCTGCTGCAGAAATTCGTCGCGCTCCCAGCCGAAGAACTCCAGCGCCGCCGGGTTGGCATCCAGGATGCGCAGCGTGGCCAGGTCGTAGACCAGGGCCGGGCTGGGCAAGGCCATGAACTTGGCCTGCAGCACTGCCTCCGACTGCGCCAGTTGTGCGTGCTCTTCCACGATCAGCGCCACGAAACGGCGCAGCACCAGATGGATCACCACGCTGGACAGCAGCAGAAAGCTCGCGTCCGACCAGCGCTCCGGCATGGCGGCGCCGGCCAGGTGCAGCAGCCGGTTGCCCAGCAGCAGCCAGATCACGCCGACCAGCAAATACAGCCCAGTCAAGGTCCACAGACCTTGCTGCAGACGCTCGGCGAGGCGAAGACGGGACACGGGAGCGGACGAAAACGCGGGCGCGGCGACAGGATGGGGCATGGGTCCGCGGACGACCTTTGGTGCTGGCGATGCAACCATCTTAGCCGCAACTCGGCCCGGTTCGGTCGAGCCCGAAACACGCGCCTCAACTAATCCAGGAAACGGCCGTTATCCATTGCGACTCCGAAGGCAGGGGTCGATTCTTCGGAGTGTTCCAGAGTGGACTCAGGCGTCATTGCAAGCATGCTGCAGCACCCGCTGACCTCGGCGGTGGTGTTGTTGGATGCGCATGGTCAGCCTCTGGCGGCCAACCGTGTTGCGCAATCGCTGGGATTGCCGGCCACCCTTGGCGCCTATGTGGAAGTCCTGGAAAGCAGTCGCGCCCAGGTGGCCAGCAGCGGCGGCATGACCGCCTGCGTGCTGCCGGGGACCGGCGGCGGGCGCCTGGAAGGCTGGCTCCGCGCGGTCTGCGACGAGCATGGCCAGGTCATGGCCTTCACCCTGAGCATTCCCGAGCCGATGGGCGCCGACGGCACCAGCCGCTGGGAAATGGGCCTGGACAGCGCCGATCACGGACTGTGGGACTGGGATATTCCGGCCGATGTGGTCTACCGCTCCGAGCGCTGGACCCGCATGCTCGGTTACCCCGAGCAGCCGCTACCGAACAATCTCACCGCGCTGTCCGGGCTGATCCATCCGGACGACCACGCGCAGGTCAGTGCTGCCGTGCAGGCGCACCTGGACGGGCGCACCGATACCTATACGGCCGAATTCCGCCTGCGCCAGCACGACGGCCAATGGCGCTGGATCCTCGACCGCGGCCGGGTGGTCTCGCGGACAGCCGACGGCCGCCCGTTGCGCATGGTCGGCACGCATACCGACGTGCACCACCAGAAATTGCTCGAGCAGCAGCTGCGCGAGCAGCAGGCCCAGCTCGAAGAGGCTCAGCGCATCGCCAGCATGGGCAGCTGGAGCTGGGACACGCTCAAGGACGCGCTGTGGGTGTCGCCGGATTTCCTGCAGCAGCTCGGCATGACCGAGCTGCGCCTGCAGGGCATCCGCGACATCCTGCGTCTGCTGGGTCGGCCATCGGTTGCACATCTGCGCAGTGCCTGGCGCAAGATCAAGCACGAAGGCGTGCCGGTGCATTTCGAGCTGGAGATCAACGGGCCTGCCAGCATCAATCCGCATCACCTGCGGGTCTGGGCGCAGCCGGTGTTCGACGGCAATGGCGCCATGGTGCGCCTGCTGGGCCAGTTGCAGAACGTCACCGAGCAGCGCCAGACCGATGCATTGATCCGTTGGCGCACCGAGCTGCTCAACCGCGTGTCTGCGCTGGGCAAGATCGGCGGCTGCGAGATCGAGGTCGACACCCGGCGCATGCAATGGACCGAGGAGTGCTACCGCATCCACGGCCTGCGCAAGGAAAACATCACCCTGGAGCAGGCGCTGTCGCTGTACACGCAGGATTCGCGCGACGCCTTCGAGGCGGCGCTGCTGCGTATTTCCGACGGTGGCCTGCCCGAACAGCTGGAACTGTGTTTCTACCGCAATTCCGGCCAGCGGATCTGGGTACAGGTGCTGATCGAGCTGGACCGCCGCGAAGGCCTGCCGCCGCGTTTCGTCGCCTTGTTCCGTGACGTCACCCGCGAACGCGAGGCCAACGAGCGCATCGAGCTGCTGGCCCACTACGATCGCCTGACCGGTCTGCCCAACCGCTTCCTGCTGCGCGAGCAGGCGGAGAACGCGATTCGCGAGGCGCACGAGCGTGGCCAGGTACTGGCGATGCTGCTGATCGATCTGGATGGCTTCAAGAGCATCAACGATTCGTTCGGTCACGCCACCGGCGACAACCTGCTCAAGCTGGCCTCTGCGCGCCTGCATCAGCATCTGCGCAACAGCGACCTGTTCGGTCGTTTCAGCGACGACGAATTCATCGTGCTGCTGCGCGATCTCTCCGAACCGGAAGACGCCGGCCACGTTGCGCGCAAGTTGATCAGCGCCCTTGGCGAGCCGCTGCGCAAGGACCATGTCACCCTCAAGCTCGGTGCCAGCATCGGCATCGCGCTGCAGGGCGAAGGCCTGTCGGATTTCGACAGCCTGTTGCGCGCCGCCGATGCGGCGATGTATGCAGCCAAGGAATCGGGCCGCAACACCTTCCATTACTACAGCCAGGACGTGCTGATGCGTGCACAGCGCCGCCTGGAGCTGGAACACGCACTGCAAGGCGCGCTGGAGCGCGAAGAGTTCACCCTGGTCTACCAGCCGCTGGTCAATACGGTGGGCGAATCCTCGCCTGCGATCGAAGCGCTGATGCGCTGGAATCGCCCCGGCCATGGCCAGTGCAGCCCGGTCGAGTTCATTCCCATTGCCGAGGAGTGCGGCGAGATCGTGCGCCTGGGCGAATGGGTGATCGGCGAAGCCTGCCGCCAGGCCGTGGTCTGGGATCGCGCCGGGCTCAATTTCAGCCGCATCGCCGTCAATGTGTCCGCGGTACAGCTGCGCGAGCGCGGCTTTGCCGAGCGTGTACTGGAAATCTGCCGCGACAACGGCTGGTCGCCCTCGCGCCTGGAACTGGAATTGACCGAATCGGCATTGATCCGTGATTCGGATGCGCTGCGCCGCTGCTTCGAGCTGTTCGAACAGAATGGCGTGCTGTTGGCGGTGGACGACTTCGGTACCGGCTTCTCCAACCTGCATTACCTCAACCGCTTTCCGGTGCAGCGCCTGAAGATCGACCGCAGCTTCGTCCAGGGGATGCTCGACGACGCCAACACCGCCGAAGTGACCCAGGCCATCGTGCATCTGGGCCATGCGCTCGGCATGCAGGTGGTGGCCGAAGGGGTGGAGACGGTGCAGGAAGATGCACTGCTGCGCCAGCAGGGCTGCGACGAAATCCAGGGCTACTTCTATTCGCGGCCGCTGTCGCCGCGCGACATGGCGCAGTGGCTGCGCGAAGCCGAAGCCGGCATGCGCCTCGGTGCACGCCTAGTCATCGCCGGCTGACGCAACCTGTCGCAGCGCCTGGCGTCGTCCGGCTGTTCACTCGTCTGACGGTCCGCATACGCAAGTCAAAAGCTCGGTGAGTCGAGGGCGCGATGCCTTCGTCACTTGCGGGACACGCCGTGAATCCGTCCGCGGAGGCTCCTTGGCGGCATCCATGCCGCCAAGGATCCGGCAACCGGCGAGGACGCCGCACCAAGAGTTGGTCGGTTACTTTAAAAACCTGCCCGCTGCTCGGCTTTCGTTGGGCAGATGCCCTAACTCCCGGCTATCCGGAGAGCGGACGTCATTCACGGCGTGTCCCGCGATGGTAGGCGGGCAAGGACCCTGCAGCCAAGCTGCAAAGCTAGACGCTCTAGACCCCACCTACCGGACTACCTGAAAGGCACACGCTGCAATTCAGAGCAGGAGCTGCGTCGTGCCGGTGCAGCCCGCTCAGCATCCTGGGGACCTTGTGCGGCATGGATGTCGCTGAAGCGACTTCAGGAACGGACTCATGGCGTGTCCCGCAATGGTGGGCAGACAAGGGCCCTGCAGCCAAGCCACAGCGCCAGGCGCTCTACACCTGAGCTATCACGCGCCAAACTACCGAAGGCACATGCGGCAGCTGCGAGCAGCAGGGGCGTCTCGGTGCAGCCCGCTCACTATCTCGAAACCTGCGGCACGGATACCGCATAAGAGCCTCGAGCGATGGAGTCGCGGCGTGTCTCGCGACCGGGAGCGGGCAAGCGCCTTGCAGCCAGGCCGTAGATCAGCCGAGCGAAGCGGTACATTGTTTCGTGGGATTCTTAGAGTGGGATTCTTAGAGGTCGTCGAGCAGACGGGCAGGGGAGAGGTCACCCTGGTGCTGCAATCGAATGGTCGCCCATGCTCGGGGCCACGCCTGGTGGCACGGCCTGGCGTACCAGCGCCACAGGTCGGGCAGTGGAAACAACTGGCGGGGCGCCTGCCGAGGCACGCCCCGCCGTTGCACAGATGTCAGGCTCAAGACACGCCGACAGCGGCGCCATCCAGACCCAGATCCCAGGCCACGGTCGCAAACAGCAGGTCTTCTTCGCTGCAGCTGCGGCGGGGGTTCTGCATTGCCTGCACTTCCGCACGGGCGGCATGCTCCAGCCGTTCCAGCGCGGCCGGCATGCGCACGCTGCGCAGCGCAGGCCGGGCAGCGTCGCTTTGCGCGATGCGCTGGGCATGTGCAGCCGCCAGCGCGGCTGATTCCAGCACGGCGGTGGATGCATCGGTGGGCGGGGCAAGTAGCGTCATGAGCGGAATACCAGGTTGTTGCGGAACGACAAATCCCCGGAAGGCCGGGGAATGTCGGAATCAGGCAGTGCGTGGCAGCGGTCTTAGAACAGTTCGACCGTACCGGCACCCATGCCTTGCTGCGCCACCGGCTTGTGCGGCGGGCGCTCCCACTCCACACGCATGTCGCGCAGGCGGGTGGACACCTTCTGCAGCGCGGCGACCAGATCGCTGTCGTACACGCCGCCGTTGCGATGCAGCAGTTCCTGCAGCGCCACCGCTTCACGGTTGATCGCGGTGAGACGATCCAGGTGGGTATGGATACCGCTCAGCGTCTGCGTGGCGATGTCCTCGAACTGCAGGGCACGCACCGCTTCGGCCACGCTACCGTCGATGGAACGCGCGCATTCGGAGATTTCGCGCATGCCGTCGCCCAACGAGGCGTTGATCTGCGCGACATTCTCCAGCATCGCCGCCGATTCATGGCGGGCTTCGCGGGAGCGATCCATGTGACGCGAGGCCAGCTGCGAGACCGTTTCACGGACCTTGGCGATCGATTCCTTGGAGCTGTGTGCCAGCTTGCGGATCTGTTCGTTGAAGGTGGTGGAACGCTCGGACAGATTGCGCACCTCGTCGGCGACCACCGCGAAGCCGCGACCGGCTTCACCGGCACGGGCTGCTTCGATGGCGGCGTTCAGGGCCAGCAGGTTGGTCTGGTCGGCGATCGACTTGACGTCTTCCAGCAGCGCGAAGATGCCATCCAGGTGCTGGGCCATCTCATCGATGTGGTGCACCGTGTTGGTACTTTGACCGCTCACCTGTTCCAGCGCTTCCACCAGCTGCTCCATCCGGGAGCTGGCGTGCTGGGCGAAGCGGGCGACGTCGACCCCGGCGCTGCCGTCGTCACCGGCACGGTCGACGATGCGGGCCAATGCCTGGCTTTGCTGGCGCGACTTGCGGTTCATCGCTTCGAAGCTGCCACCAAGACCGGACACGGCCTGGCGGATCAGTTCACGGGCACGCTCGACTTCCGAGCGCGAACCGTCGACTTCGTTGCTGACGAACGTACGCAGTTCGTTGAGCAGTTGGTCCTGCTCGCGCAGGATGCGGGTCTGGTCCGGATTACGCCGGAACTGGGAGTAGGTCACCCAGGCAGCGAAACCGAGCCAGCTGAGCGTCATGGTCGCCAGGATCGCCCAGCGCACCGAAGCGGGCCAGTCGAATCCGACAGCGAAGGGAAACAGCAAGGTCAGGGCCAAAGGGGCGGCCAGACGGATAAGTGGACGTGAATACATGGGCGTTCTCGGCAGAGTCACGGTTGCTGTATCGGCCGTCCCCCCTGTGTCTTTAGCGACGATCGCCACATCGTCTCGCCCGTTCAACCGATGTTGACACGCGCCAGCGACCGCTGGCGCATGTGGCAACCCGAATTGTCAGGTGGTTAACGCAGCGCGCGGTCCACCGCCTCGATCATTGCGCGCTTGGCGAACAGGAAATCCCACAGGCTGCCACCCATCTGCCGCCACAACACCGCCGAGCGGACAGCGGCCAGCAGCAACGCGCGGATTTCCGCAACCACGCCGGCCTGGCCCAGGTAATGCGGATTGCCCTGCACCATGACCTTGGGGCGCAGGTGGCTGATGGTCTGCGCATACAGCCCGCCGAGCGAATTCAACACGTCCGGATGGCCGCTGTCGCCGAGGCTCTGTGCCTGACGCGCGGCCGCCTCGATGCCCTTGGAGACCGTGGCGACGGTGGTGGTGTCGCGCACGAAGCGGCGCTCCAACTGCAGCACCGCCAACGCCAGCCGCGGCAGGACCTCGTCCTGGCCCTGATTGTGGAAATAGTTATGCAGCAGCCGCAGGCCCGGTGCCAGGTCCGCTGGCGAGCCGTACACGGCCTCCGGCGAGGCCGCATCCACCCGGAACACGCTGTCCATGGCGGTACGCACCGTCGCAGCCTCCGAGTGCCCGGTTTCGGCGATCCGCCGCACCTGTTGCAAGGCCTGGGCGACACCGGCAAGCGCCAGCACGCGGTGATCCATGGAAGAACTCATCAAGCCACTACCTCAGATGAAAAAGAAGATCCCGCCAATTGGCGTTCCAGCGGCGCATCGGTGGCGGCAATGACCGCGCCGCCCAGGCATTCCTCGCCGTCGTACAACACCAGCGACTGCCCGGGCGTTACCGCCCGCTGCGGCCGCTCGAAACGCACCTGCACGCTGCCATCGTCCTGCACCTGCACCGTGCACGGCTCGTCGGGCTGCCGGTAACGGGTCTGTGCGGTGCAAGCGAAGCTGCGCGCCGGCGGCGCGCCGGTGACCCAATGGGCCTGCTCGGACTGCAACCAGCGCGATTGCAGCAGCGGGCTGTCACGGTCCTGGTCCACATACAGCACATTGCTCGCCACATCCTTGCCGACCACGTACCACGGCGCGGCGGCGCGTCCACGCACGCCGCCGATGTTCAGGCCTTCGCGCTGCCCCAGGGTGAAATAGAACACCCCCGGATGCTCGGCGATGCGTTGCCCCTGCGGGTCGCGGATCTCGCCGGTGCGCGCGGGCAGGTAACGGCCCAGGAACTCGCGGAAATCGCGCTCGCCGATGAAGCAGATGCCGGTGGAATCCTTCTTGGCATGCGTCGGCAGGCCGGCATCCTGGGCGATCCGGCGCAGCGTGCTTTTTTCCAGGTCGCCGATCGGAAACAGCGTCGCGGCCAGCTGGGTCTGTCCCAGCTGATGCAGGAAATAACTCTGGTCCTTGCCGCGGTCGGCGCCGCGCAGCAGGCGCCAGCGCCCGCCGCTGTGCGCCACCCGGGCGTAGTGGCCGGTGGCGATGCGCTCGGCGCCCAGCGCCTGGGCCGCATCCAGGAAATGCTTGAACTTGACCTCGCGGTTGCACAGCACATCGGGGTTGGGGGTGCGCCCGGCCGCGTATTCGGCCAGGAAGTGCTCGAACACGCCGCTCCAGTATTCGCCGGAAAAATCGCGGAAATGGAACGCAATGCCCAGCACCCCGCACACCGCCACCGCATCGCGGCGGTCGTCCTCGGCGCGGCAATCGCCGCTGCCATCGTCGGCCCAGTTCTGCATGAACAGTCCGGCGAGCGACTCGCCTTGCTGGGCCAGCCGCCAGGCCGCCACCGACGAATCCACGCCGCCGGAGACCCCGACCACGATGCGCGGCGTACTCATGCGACGTGCCGCACCAATGCCAACGGATGGCGCTGGCCGGCCAGGTAATCGGCCACCACCTCCCACACCAACGGGCTGCGCATCCGCTCGGTGGCGCTGCGCAATTCTTCCGGCGTCATCCACAAGGCGCGCACCACGCCGGTGTCCAGGCTGCGCTCGGGATGGTGGGTCAGGGCCTCGGCGACAAACGCAAACCGCAGGAAGCACTGGCCGCTCGGGGCGACCCACTGGTAGGTGCCGATGAAGTGGGTCGGGCGCACATCCCAGCCGGTCTCTTCCAGGGTCTCGCGCACCGCCGCGTCGAGCAGGCTTTCGTCCGGTTCCAGGTGTCCGGCAGGCTGGTTCAACAGCAGCCGGTCACCGATGTGCTCTTCGACCTGCAGGAAGCGCCCGTCGCGCACCACCACGGTGGCCACGGTGACATCCGGATGCCAGCGTTGTCCGGAGGCGCTCATCGTTGCAGGTCCTGCTCGATCGAAGGGTTGCTCGCCTTGCCGGCGAGGGTCAGGGCGTGAAGTCGGCCCAGACGGCCGTTGGACCCTGCTTCGCGCATGGAGCTGGACAAGTCGGCGGTGAACGACGGCGCCAGCAAGGGCGCGGTCAGGGAATCGGTCATCAAGGGCCAGCCATGGAATCGGAGACAAATTGTGCGGGGCGCGGCGTAAATCGTCCAATGCGTGCGGCGATGAACCGTATAATGCCCGGATGCCTCGTAAGACCTCACACGAACACGATCACGGCCTCACGGTCGAAGCCAGCAAGCCTGAAGTGGCGCCACCGCCGCGCTATCAGGTGCTTCTGCTGAACGACGACTACACCCCGATGGACTTCGTGGTGACGGTGTTGCAGCAGTTTTTCAACCTCGATCTGGAGCGGGCCACGCAGGTCATGCTGCATGTCCATACCCGTGGACGTGGCGTTTGCGGGGTCTACAGCCGCGAAGTCGCCGAGTCCAAGGTCGCCCAGGTCAACGAATTCTCGCGCATGAACCAGCATCCGCTGCTGTGCACGATGGAACAGGCCTGACGGGTCGATTGGATCATTCCAGCAGCGCAACACTGTGGCTGCAATCACATGCTAACGCCGTCTGAACATGCCTATCCGATAGGGTTGTGGTAAATCCCAACAAAAGCCGCATATTGTTGGCAACAGCCGTTCGGAGTTACCAATGTTCAGCAAAGACCTAGAGCAAACCATCGGCCAGTGCTACAAGCGAGCACGCGAGGCGCGTCACGAGTTCATGACCGTCGAGCACCTGCTGCTCTCGCTGCTGGACAACCCGTCCGCCCAGGCCGTCCTCAAGGCCTGCGGCGCTGACCAGGTGCGTCTGCACAATGATCTGGAGCAGGCGATCGAGGCCTCGGTCTCGCGCCTGGCCGAAGACGATGGCCGCGACACCCAGCCCACGCTGGGCTTTCAGCGCGTGCTGCAGCGTGCGGTCTATCACGTGCAATCCTCGGGCAAGAAGGAAGTCACCGGCGCCAATGTGCTGGTGGCAATCTTCGGCGAGAAGGATTCGCACGCGGTGTATTTCCTGAATCAGCAGGACATCACCCGTCTGGATATCGTCAACTACCTCTCGCATGGCATCGCCAAGCTGGGTGAGGACGGCGAGCAGCCGTCCACCTCCGATGGCGAGCCCAAGAGCGAGGGTGGGGAGGGCGAGGCCAAGGGCGATGCGCTGGCCGAGTTCGCCACCAATCTTAACGAGCAGGCCCGCAACGGCAAGATCGACCCGCTGGTCGGCCGTGGCGACGAAATCGAGCGCACCATCCAGGTGCTATGCCGCCGCCGCAAGAACAATCCGCTGTACGTGGGCGAGGCCGGTGTCGGCAAGACCGCCATTGCCGAGGGGCTGGCCAAGCGCATCGTCGACAACGACGTGCCGGAAGTGCTGGCCGACGCAGTGATCTTCTCGCTGGACCTGGGCGCGCTGGTGGCCGGTACCAAGTACCGCGGCGACTTCGAGAAGCGCCTCAAGGGCGTGCTGGCGGCGCTGAAGAAGGTGCCTAATGCGGTGCTGTTCATCGACGAGATCCACACCATCATCGGTGCCGGTTCGGCGTCGGGCGGCACGATGGATGCCTCCAATCTGATCAAGCCTGCGCTGTCGTCGGGCGAGCTGCGCTGCATCGGCTCGACCACGTTCCAGGAATACCGCGGCATCTTCGAAAAGGACCGTGCGCTGGCGCGTCGCTTCCAGAAGATCGACATCGTTGAGCCGACCGTGGGCGAGACCTTCGAAATCCTGCAGGGCCTCAAGCCCAAGTACGAAGCGCACCACGGCGTGACCTATGCCGACGATGCGCTGCAGGCCGCCGTGGACCTGTCGGTCAAGCATATCGGCGACCGCCTGCTGCCGGACAAGGCGATCGATGTGATCGACGAAGCCGGTGCGCGTCAGCGCCTGCTGCCCGAGGGTAAGCGCAAGGAGCTGATCGATATCGAGGAGATCGAGACCATCGTCGCCAAAATGGCGCGGATTCCGGCCAAGCAGGTCAGCGCGACCGACAAGGACGTGCTGCAGCATCTGGAGCGCAATCTGAAGATGGTGATCTTCGGCCAGAACCCGGCGATCGAGACGCTGGCTGGCTCGATCAAGCTCGCGCGCTCGGGCCTGGCCAATCCGGAGAAGCCGATCGGCAATTTTCTGTTTGCCGGTCCCACCGGTGTCGGCAAGACCGAGGTCACCAAGCAGCTCGCGCTGCAATTGGGGATTGAGCTGGTGCGCTTCGACATGTCCGAATACATGGAAGCGCATTCGATCAGCCGCCTGATCGGTGCACCTCCAGGCTATGTCGGTTTCGACCAGGGTGGCCTGCTGACCGAGAAGATCGTCAAGACGCCGCACTGCGTGCTGCTGCTGGACGAGGTGGAGAAGGCGCATCCGGACATCTTCAACATCCTGTTGCAGGTCATGGATCGCGGCATCCTCACCGACACCAATGGTCGCGAGGCAAACTTCAAGAACGTGATCCTGGTGATGACGACCAATGCCGGCGCCACCCAGGCGTCGCGGCGGTCGATCGGCTTCACCAAGCAGGATCACTCCACCGATGCGATGGAATCGATCCGTCGCGGGTTCACGCCCGAGTTCCGCAACCGCCTGGATGCGATCGTGCAGTTCCAGCCGCTGGGCTTTGACCACATCCTGCGCGTGGTGGACAAGTTCATCATCGAGCTGGAAATGCTGTTGCAGGAAAAGCACGTGTCGTTGTCGGCCACGCCGACTGCGCGCGACTGGCTGGCCCAGCACGGCTTCGATCCACTGATGGGTGCGCGCCCGATGTCGCGGGTGATCCAGGAGAAGATCAAGCGCCCGCTGGCCGACGAACTGTTGTTCGGCAAGCTGGTGGAAGGCGGCCGGGTCAATATTGACGTCAAGGATGGCGAACTGGTGGTGGAGGCGCACCCGGAACCGGAGCGTCTGCTGCCGGCGACCGTCGACTGATCGCTCTGCAGTCCTGAAGTGAAAAAACCGCTCGAAGGAGCGGTTTTTTTATGTCCCTGGAGATGCACAGCGGGAAGGGCGCACAGCCGCGGCGATCGCGGAGGAGCGGCAAATCACCAGCGACACCGCACGCTTCGGAACCGAGGCTATGGATCGGCTGGCCACAAACGCCAATGACACCAGCGACGGCAGGGCAAGCCGACGACATCGGCCAGCCATGCCTGCCAACTGCCCAGATTCCGGCCACGACAAAAAGCGGCCATTGGCCGCCTCGCGTCTCACACCAGAACCGCTTACTTCATGCGGTAGGTAATACGACCCTTGGTCAGGTCGTACGGAGTCATCTCAACTTTGACCCGGTCGCCGGTCAGGATGCGGATGTAGTTCTTGCGCATGCGGCCGGAGATGTGGGCGATGATTTCATGCCCGTTTTCCAGCTTGACCCGGAACGTGGTGTTGGGAAGCGTCTCGCTGACGCTGCCTTCGAATTCAATGGAGTCGTCTTTCGACATGTAATCCTGTGCAATCACGGCTGGCCCGGGAGGGCCGTAAGGGACAGCATTTTACGCTCCATCTCCCCTCGGTGCAAATTTTATGTTAAGCGGACTTCAGCAAGCGCGCTGGCAGGCCGCTCGCCGTAGCGCTCGGACCAGCTGCCCGGCAGCGCAGTCTGGCCAACCTGCAGCCGGACCTGCTGCAGGAAATCTGCACGTGGCAGGCGCTGCGCGCCCAGGCGCATCAGGTGCGGATTTTCCACCTGCGCATCGAGCAATGGCCAACCGCAGGCGTGCAGATGCGCGGCCAGCGCCGCCAGCGCCACCTTGGAGCCACCGCTGACGGCACTGAACATGCTCTCGCCGAAGAACATCTGGCCGATCGCCACTCCGTAGATGCCGCCGACCAGGCGTGGGCCATCGAACACTTCCAGCGAATGCGCATGGCCCAGCCGATGCAGTTCGAGGTAGGCCTGCTGCATCGTGGGGGTGATCCAGGTGCCGTCCTGGCCGGCGCGCGGAATCGACGCGCAGGCCGCGATCACCTGTGCGAAGGCGGTATCGGCGCGCAGCATCCAGCGGCTGCCGCGCAACTGGCGCCGGAAGCGCGAGGACAGGCGTACGCCATCGGTACGAAACACCGTGCGCGGGTCCGGGCTCCACCACAGGATCGGCTGGCCGTCCGAGAACCAGGGGAACACGCCACCGGCATAGGCCTTGAGCAGGCGTTGCGGCGACAGGTCGCCGCCGATGGCAAGCAGGCCGTCCGGCTCGCGCAGCGCCTGTTCGGCCGGCGGGAAGGGCGCGGCCGGGTCGGTCGCAAGCAGGTAGGGAAGGGTGCGGGACATGCGCGCAGTGTAGAGCCTGTCGTCCATGGCGCACCCGGGCACGCAGTCCCCGGCACGCTGCACTGCGTCCTCGATACGCGCCGCGGCATGCGTGCACGAGCACGCGCTGCCGGGCGTGCAGTTCTTACCGGGCTGACGACTGTCCCTGGACGGGGCGCGTCGCGTGTCGCCTGCAGGAGGCCAGCCTGCGATCAGGGCGGGTGCAGCCGGCCTGGCTGCCGCGCGGGTTCAATCGCGGAACGGGCTGTGCTCGGACAGCTCGCGTGCGTGCCGGGCGACTGCCTGGCGTTCGTCGGCGCACCAGTGCGCCAGCGGCTCGCGGAAGCCGGGGTCGGCGATCCAGTGACGGCTGCGGACCAGGGTGGGCAGAAAGCCGCGCGCGATCTTGTGCTCGCCCTGCGCGCCGGGCTCGAAGCGGGTCAGGCCTTCGCGCAGGCAGTAGTCGATGCCCTGGTAGTAGCAGGTTTCAAAATGCAACCCAGGCAGGGCTTCGCCGCCCCAGTAGCGCCCGTACAGCGTGTCGCGCCCGCGCAGGCACAGCGCGCCGGCGATCGGGCGCCCGTCCAGCTCGGCCAGAAACATCACCAGCTGGCGCGGCAGGTGCCGGGCCAGATGACGCAGGAATTCCGGCGTCAGCGCAGGCGAGTTGCCGTATTCGTTGAAGGTCTTGAGATAGAAGCCATACATCGCTTCCAGGTCGGCAGCGCTGGCTTCATCGCCATGGACCACGCGCAGCTGCACACCGGCCCGCTGCACCTTGGCGCGCTCCTGGCGGATGTTCTTGCGCCGTTTGTGGTCCATCGCGGCCAGGAAGGTTTCGAAGTCGCTCCAGCCGCTGGCGTTATGCCAGTGGTACTGCAGGTCGTTGCGCTCCAGCCAGTCGACGTCGAAGGCCGCATCTTCGCCGGCCGGGTAGAAGTTCACATGCGCCGACGACAGCCCGCTGCGCTCCACCAGCTCGCGCATCGCTGCGAGCAACTGCGGGTGCCATCGCGGTGCCCCCAGCAGGCGCGGGCCGGTCACCGGCGAGTAGGGCACCCCGCACAGCCACTTGGGGAAGTAATCCTGTCCATAACGCGCATACGCATGGGCCCAGGCGTGGTCGAACACGAACTCGCCATGCGAGTTGTTCTTCAGGTACCCCGGCGCCGCAGCGACCAGCGTGTCGCCGTCCCATAGTGTCAGGTGCAGCGGATTCCAGCCCCAGTCGGGGCGCAGGCAGCCCTCCCGTTCGAGGCCCTCCAGGAAGGCATAGGAAATGAACGGGTGCGCGCCGTCGTGCAGCGCGTCCCAGGCACCGGCCGGGAGCTCGTCCAGCCGGCGGCACCAGCGGGCGGTGACGCTCATGCGCCCGGCCCGCCGGCATCGGCGCTGCCCGCGCGGCGCGGCCGGCGGTCAGCGGCCACCTCAGGCGCTCTTGTCGAGATAGCGCTCGGCATCCAGTGCGGCCATGCAGCCGAAACCGGCCGAGGTGATCGCCTGGCGGTAGTGCTGGTCGGCAACGTCGCCGGCAGCGAACACGCCGGCCACCGAGGTCTCGGTCGCTGCCCCGTTGAGGCCTGAGCGGATCTCCAGGTAGCCGTTGTTCATCGCCAGCTGGCCGTCGAACAGCTGGGTGTTGGGGTGATGGCCGATGGCGACGAAGAAGCCGTGCGCGACGATCTCGCGGGTGCTGCCGTCGAGGGTGGACTTGACCCGTACGCCGGTGACACCGGCATCGTTGCCCAGCACTTCGTCGATGGCGTGGTGCCAGACGGTCTCGATCTTGCCGGCGGCGACCTTGGCGAACAGCTTGTCCTGCATGATCTTTTCCGCGCGCAGGGTGTCGCGGCGGTGGACCAGGTAGACCTTGCGGGCGATGTTGGACAGGTACAGCGCTTCCTCGACTGCCGTGTTGCCGCCGCCGACCACCACCACGTCCTGGTCCTTGTAGAAGAACCCGTCGCAGGTGGCGCAGGCAGACACACCGCGGCCCTTGAAGGCTTCCTCGCTGGGGATGCCCAGGTACTTGGCGGTGGCGCCGGTGGAGATGATCAGTGCGTCGCAGGTGTACTCGGCACCGTCACCGATCAGCCGGAACGGGCGCTGCGACAGGTCGGCGGTGTGGATGTGGTCGAAGATCACCTCGGTCTCGAAGCGCTCGGCATGGGCCTGCATGCGGCTCATCAGGTCCGGGCCCATCAGGCCGTGGGGGTCGCCCGGCCAGTTGTCGACTTCGGTGGTGGTCATCAGCTGGCCGCCTTGCTGCAGGCCGGTGATCACCACCGGCTTGAGGTTGGCGCGGGCGGCGTAGACCGCGGCGGTCCAGCCGGCCGGGCCGGAGCCCAGGATCAGCAGGCGGGAATGCTTGGCGGGACTGGCAGAAGAGGCGCTCATGTATACTCGCGATCTAGGAATTGGCAGGGCAGGCGAGTGAATTCGCGCCCCTGTGGCGGCATAGAGTGGCGGTCCCCACCCGGTGAATCAAGGCGGCGCGATGGAACTGCTTGAACCGCAGATGGCATGGTCCACCCCGTACGCGTAATCGACGCCGCCTCGTGCGGCGTTTTTTGTTGACCGGCGCGTGCCCGGGCAGGCGACGCTCATACAACAGCTGAAACCGCGGCCTCGGTCGTTTATTATCAACCACTAACAGCATTTTTCTAAGGTCTGGCTACAGGTGGCAAAGCAGGTTCCCGAACGCAGCAAGCCCGCTGAGGGCAAGACGTCCTCGCGCAAGACAGCGGTGGCGGACAATCCGCGTCGGCAAAAGCTCTGGCGCGATCTGGCATTGATCGCGGTGGCGCCGCTGCTGCTGTATCTGCTGGCCAGCCTGTTCACCTATTCGAGCGCCGATCCCGGCTGGTCGCAGACCGGCAGCGTGGTCGCGCCGGTGCACAACATGGGCGGCCGCGTCGGCGCCTGGACGGCCGACGTACTGCTGCAGCTGTTCGGTTATGTGGCCTTCCTGCTGCCGGTGGTGCTGGGTGCGGTGGCTTGGATCGCCTTGTTCGGCATGGACAAGGAAGGGCAGGCCGAAGCCGACCTGGGGCCGGCATTGCGGCTGGTCGGCATGGTCGGGTTCTTGATCGCCTCGACCGGCTTCCTGCATCTGCGCCTGTTCAACGGCGATGTGGCCGGGGCCGGCGGGATCCTCGGGCGCTTGGTCAGCAATTCGCTGAGCGCCGGGTTCGGGGCGCTGGGTGCCAACCTGTTCGTGCTGGTGCTGCTGCTGGTGTCGATCACCCTGGCCACCGGCCTGTCGTGGTTTGCGGTGATGGAGCGCATCGGCACCTGGGTGCTGGCGCTGGGGCCGTTGATGCAACGCAAGACCCACCAGGCCAGCGAGTGGCAGCAGACCCGCGTGATGCGCGAAGAGCGCGAGGAAGTGCGCAAGGTCGATGCGGTCAAGCAGGCCAAGCGCGAGCCGGTCAAGATCGAGCCGCCGCCGGCACCGGTGGTGGAAAAGAGCGAGCGCGCCAAGCGCGATACCCAGATCCCGATGTTCCAGGGCGTCAGCACCGACGGTTCCGACCTGCCGCCGCTCGCGCTGCTGGACGACCCCAAGCCGCAGGCCAAGGGCTATTCGGAAGAGACGCTGGAGACGTTGTCGCGGCAGATCGAGTTCAAGCTCAAGGACTTCCGCATCGAGGCGCAGGTGGTCGGGGCCTATCCGGGCCCGGTGATCACCCGTTTCGAGATCGAGCCGGCGCCGGGCATCAAGGTCAGCCAGATCAGCTCGCTGGACAAGGACATCGCGCGCGGGCTGTCGGTCAAGTCGGTGCGCGTGGTGGATGTGATCCCGGGCAAGTCGGTGATCGGCCTGGAGATCCCCAATGTCAGCCGCGAGATGATCTTCCTGTCCGAACTGCTGCGCTCCAAGGAATACGACAAGTCGGCCAGCCCGCTGACGCTTGCCCTGGGCAAGGACATCGCCGGACGCCCGACCGTCGCCGACCTGGCGCGCATGCCGCATTTGCTGGTGGCCGGTACCACCGGCTCGGGCAAGTCGGTGGCGGTCAACGCGATGGTGCTGAGCCTGCTGTTCAAGGCTTCGCACAAGGAACTGCGGATGCTGATGATCGACCCGAAGATGCTGGAACTGAGCGTCTACCAGGGCATCCCGCATCTGCTGGCGCCGGTGGTCACCGACATGAAGGAGGCCGCCAACGGCCTGCGCTGGTGCGTGGCCGAGATGGAGCGCCGCTACAAGCTGATGAGCGCGGTGGGCGTGCGCAACCTGGCCGGCTTCAACAAGAAGATCAAGGACGCCATCGACGCCGGCCAGCCGATGATGGACCCGCTGTTCAAGCCCAACCCCGAACTGGGCGAAGCGCCGCGGCCGTTGGAAACGCTGCCGTTCATCGTGATCTTCATCGACGAATTCGCCGACATGATGATGATCGTCGGCAAGAAGGTCGAGGAGCTGATCGCGCGCCTGGCACAGAAGGCGCGTGCGGCCGGCATCCATCTGATCCTGGCCACGCAGCGGCCGTCGGTGGACGTGATCACCGGCCTGATCAAGGCCAATATCCCGACCCGCGTGGCGTTCCAGGTCAGCTCCAAGATCGACTCGCGCACCATCCTGGATCAGTCCGGCGCCGAAGCGCTGCTGGGCAACGGCGACATGCTGTACCTGCCGCCTGGCACGGCACTGCCGGACCGCGTGCATGGCGCCTTCGTCAGCGACGAGGAAGTGCATCGGGTGGTCGAGCACCTCAAGGCCAGCGGGCCGGTGTCGTATGTCGACGGCGTGCTGGACGAAGTGCAGACCATGGGCGACGGCACCGTAGTCGGTGCGACCGGCTTGCCCGAGAGCAGCGGTGGTGGCGGCGACGAGTCCGACCCCTTGTACGACGAAGCCTTGCGTATCGTCACCGAAACCCGGCGCGCCTCGATCTCCGGCGTGCAGCGGCGCTTGAAGATCGGCTACAACCGCGCCGCACGCCTGATCGAAGCGATGGAAGCGGCCGGCGTGGTCAGCCAACCCGAGCACAATGGCGACCGCACCGTGCTGGCGCCGCCGCCGCCCAAGTAACCGGCGGCCGGCAACGCTTCGCGTGTCCGCCTGCCGGTGGCAGAGCGGGATTCCACGCTGATCCGGGCTGCCTGTGCATGCCCGCGCGCAGGGATGCGGTGATGTTGGAGACCGGTGCCTGACGCTGCGGCGTGCACCGGCTACCCTGTTGCACGAGGGCCGCTCCGGTCCGCCGCGATTCAAGGCCCATGCTGCGTCGTTCCGTCTTGCTGCTCCTGCTGCTGATCCCATTGCCGTTGCTGGCCCAGGCCCAGCAACAGCCTGCCCCTGCTGCGGCTGGCGCGCGCGCGCAGGCCGACACCAACTACAGCTTCGTGCGCTACCGCGCCGACTACGAAGTGCGTGCCGACGCCAGCAGCGTGGAAACCGACGAGTACGAGATCCTGCTGAAGACCAAATCGGCGGTGGAGCAGTTCAGCCAGGTGCGGCTGAGCTACAGCGAGAAGATGGAGACCCTGGAGGTGCTGCATGCCTATACCGTCACCGCCGAAGGACTGCGCCAGGACGTGGCGCCCGACAAGATCTACACCCAGGAAAGCTATTCCAGTGCCGCGGCGGCGATGTATGCCGACCGCAAGGTCAAGGTGGTGGTGTTCCCGAATCTGGCGCCGGGTGCGCGCATCGTCTATCGCGTGCGGCGGGCGCAGAACACGCCGTACTTCCCCGGGTACTTCAGCCTGTGGGAAACCTTCAGCGTGTTCGCGCAATACGACGATGCGGTGGTCACCCTGGTGGCGCCGAAGGCATTGCCGATGCATTTGTCGGTGCGCGGGCTGCAGGGCGGGACCAGGCCGGTGGTGCGCGGCGACCAGGCGCGCTGGGAGTGGCGCTATCAGCGCACCGCGCCGATGAAGAACCAGAACTGGAGTGCGGCGACCTGGGAATTCAGCCCCACCCTGATGGCCAGCACCTTCGACAGCTGGTCGCAGATGGGCCTGGCCTATCACGTCAAGGGCGGCCGCGCTGCCGCGGTGACGCCGGCGATCCAGGCGCTGGCCGACGAAGTGACCCGCGGTATCGACGCGCCGCGCGCGCAGGCCACCGCGTTGTACGCGTGGGTGGCGCGCAATATCCGCTACGTGGCGGTGTACCTGGGCAACGGCGGGCTGGAGCCCAATGGCGCCGACAGCATCCTGGCCAACCACTATGGCGACTGCAAGGACCACACCGTGATCCTGGAAGCCTTGCTGGCGGCCAAGGGCATCGCCAGCACGCCGGTGCTGATCGGTGCCGAAGGCGGGCCGACACTGCCGCCGATTCCGGTGCTTGGCCGCTTCAACCACGCCATCACCTACATCCCGGCGTTCGACCTGTATGTGGATTCGACCAACCCCTATGCGCGCTTCGGCCAGTTGCCGGCCGGCGATCTCGGCGCGCCGGTGGTGCATACGCTGGACGGCAAGGTCACGCATACCCCGCCCAACGACCGCAAAGTCAATCGCTATGTCGCGCGTACCGAGTACCGCTTTACCCCCGAGGGTGGGTTGCACGGCCTGACCACACTCGACAGCGGGCAGACCGGCGAGGTAGGGCTGCGGGCGATGTTCGTGCAGCTCAATGCGCAAAACCGCAATCGCATCGAGGAGTCGATCATTGCGCAGTCCGGCTTCGATGGCACCGGCGATCTGCTGATCCAGGGCGACCCGCTGGATCTGGATGCGTCGTTCAACTATCGCTACGCGTTCCAGGCCGACGACGCAGTGGATTTTTCGGTGGTCGGCGGCATGACCTTGCCGGATATGCCCGGCGCCGAATCCACCCGCGGCATCTACACGACCACCTCGGCCGAAGACAACCTGACCCCGTTCTACTGCAACGACAGCGTGCGCGAAGAGACCTATGTGGTGAGCTTTCCGGCAACGGTGCCGATCATCGCGATCCCGCGCAGCAGCCGCTTTCGCAATGCCGCTGGCGAGTATGCGGTCGAGTGGACGCGCCAGGGCCAGACGGTGACGGCGGTGCACCGGTTGCAGCGCGCTGCAGTGCGTGGGCCGCAGGCGCTGTGTCAGCCGCAGGATTACCGCGCGTTTCGCGAGCTCTACCAGCAGGTACGGCGCGGTTTTCGCGGGCAGATCGTGTATGGCGATCTGTCCAGGGTGCAGACCGCACAGGGAATTGACTGACCGGCCGTCGCCGCGATCTGAACGCATCACGCGATAGCGCTCGCCCATTCATCTACGAAGTATCAGAATTCCCGCATTCCCTTTTTTGGAAACTGCGATGCATCGCCAGCTCCGTTATGCCGTCCTCGCCACCGCTCTGTTTGCCGGCACCGCGTTCGCCGGCGCGCGCCAGGAGCTGGATACGTTCACGCGCGGCCTCAAAGGCCTGGACGGGCAGTTCAGCCAGCAGGTTTCCGATGCCAATGGTCGGGTCAAGGAGCGCGCGAGCGGGCGGGTGGCATTGTCGGCGCCGCGCCAGTTCCGTTGGGAGTACGCCAAGCCCTACCGGCAATTGATCGTGGCCGACGGCAAGAAGGTCTGGGTGTTCGACCCGGATCTGGAGCAGGTGACCGTGCGCGCGCAGGGCAGCGAGGAACAGAACAGTCCCCTGGTCGCGTTGATCGACCCGGCGCGCCTGGACAAGCAGTACGACGTCAGCGAAGAGGCGGCGCCACGTGACGGACTGCAGTGGCTGTCGCTGACGCCCAAGGTCGACACCGAGGCCAGCTTCCAGATGGCCTCGCTGGGGTTCGGCAAGGATGGCCTGGCCAGGATGGAAGTGGTGGACGCGGTCGGCCAGCGCACTGCGATCAGCTTCAGCGGCTGGAAGCGCAATCCGGCATTCGCTGCCGACACCTTCCGCTACACGCCGGGCAAGGGCGTGGACGTGGTCGGCGACGCGCACTAAGCCGTCGCCTGCAGCATCCGCTCAGCCAATGGCGTTCTTCGCAGAAGGTCGCTGGCTGACGCGATACAATGCCGCGTGGCACGAACCAAGCTCCCCATCGCTCCCGAAGCCGATCTGCTCAGCGTAGACGGCGAGCATCTGCGCCCGCTGGCCGAGCGCATGCGTCCGCGCACCCTCGACGAGATGGTCGGGCAGAAGCGTCTGCTCGCCCCCGATAGCGCATTGCGACGCGCGGTGGAATCCGGCCGCGTGCATTCGATGATCCTGTGGGGCCCGCCCGGCTGCGGCAAGACCACCCTGGCGCTGCTGCTGGCGCATTACGCCGATGCCGAATTCAAGGCGATCTCGGCGGTGTTGTCGGGTTTGCCGGAGGTGCGGCAGGTCCTGGCCGAGGCAGCGCAGCGTTTCGCCAGCGGACGCCGCACGGTGTTGTTCGTCGATGAGGTGCACCGCTTCAACAAGGCGCAGCAGGATGCATTCCTGCCGCATATCGAGCGCGGCACGATCCTGTTCGTCGGTGCGACGACCGAAAATCCCTCGTTCGAATTGAATTCGGCATTGTTGTCGCGCTGTCGCGTGCACGTGCTGGAAGGCGTTTCGCCGCAGGACATCGTCGAGGCCTTGCAACGTGCCCTGCATGATCCAGAGCGCGGGCTGGGGCAGGAAACGCTCCAGGTCAGCGATGCCTCGCTGCTGGAAATTGCCAGCGCCGCCGACGGCGACGTGCGCCGCGCGTTGACCCTGCTGGAGATTGCCGCGGAACTGGCAGGCGGCGAGGGTGGCCAGATCACCCCGCAGACGCTGCTGCAGGTGCTGGCCGACCGCACGCGTCGGTTCGACAAGAACGGCGAGCAGTTCTACGACCAGATCTCGGCGCTGCACAAATCGGTGCGCAGTTCCAATCCCGATGCCGCGCTGTACTGGCTCACGCGCATGCTCGATGGCGGCTGCGACCCTGCCTATCTGGCGCGGCGGCTGACCCGCATGGCGATCGAGGACATCGGCCTGGCCGATCCGCGCGCGCAGAGCATGGCGCTGGAAGCCTGGGACATCTACGAGCGTCTGGGCAGCCCCGAAGGCGAGCTGGCGTTCGCACAATTGGTGCTGTACCTGGCCAGTACCGCCAAGTCCAATGCCGGCTATGCCGCCTTCAACCAGGCCAAGGCCGAGGTGCGCGCCACCGGCACGCAGGAGGTGCCGCTGCACCTGCGCAATGCGCCGACCAAGCTGATGAAGACGCTCGGCTACGGGCAGGACTATCAGTACGACCACGATGCCGAAGGCGGGATCGCGCTGGACCAGACCGGCTTTCCGGATGCGATGGGGGAGCGGGTCTACTACGACCCGGTGCCGCGCGGACTGGAGATCAAGCTCAAGGAAAAGCTCGACCGTCTGCGCGCCGCGCGCGAACAGGCGCGGGCTGACAAGGTCGGCAAGCCCACGGCATAATCGGCTGTGCAGGAGATGGCATTCCTCCTTGAACCGCACGCACCCTGCGCGCTGATGATGCCTGCCCACCCCCGCCGGGGCGGCAGGTTTGTGCCCCGGCATTGTTTCTTGCCCAGGAACTGGATGCTGCCGACCATGCACGACACGTCGTTGAAAACCCCTTCGGCCGCCTGCCGAGTGCGCGCATGAACGCACCGGTGTGGTGGCAGCAGCTGCTGCTGGCGATGACCGGCGGCGCATTGGGGTCCGGCCTGCGCTTTGCCATTGGTGCCTCGTTGCTGCAGCGCTTTGGCAACGGATTTCCGTGGGGCACGTTGACGGTGAATCTGCTCGGTTCGTTCGTCGCCGGCGTGCTGCTGGTCTGGCTGGATGCGCGCGGCCCGGCGAGCTGGCCGCTGCGGGCCTTGTTGATCGTTGGCGTGATCGGCGGGCTGACCACGTTCTCGTCGCTGATGATGGAATGCCTGGTGTTTGCACGCACGGATCGGTCCGCGATGATCGGCGTGTATCTGGCCGTCACGCTGGTGGCCGGACTGGCGCTGGTGTTTGCCGGTGCGCGTACCGGTCAGTGGCTGGTGGCGCGCTAGGCTTGCGTCTGCCGTGCGCTCGCGAGAGTGAAGCGAAGACCGGGATGCGGTGGCATTGCGTGCGCGCCACGCTGGCTATCGAACGGCTGGCACGTTCTGGGCGTTCTTGCCGCAGATGCCGCCGGGCGGCAGTCAATGCGCCGATCAGGAGCCCTGCTCAAATGCGATGCTCGGCCGGCGTGCCTGTCGGGCGTGCAACGGATGCATGGTGCCGCTTGCATCCGCTGACGACCGCCCGCACTGGCGCATAAAGAAGGCGTGCTTGCGCACGCCTTGGTTGACTGACAGCCGCGTCAGCGTTGCGAGATCGGCTTGGCAGCCGATCTCGCGATCCGTGACTTACAGCGCTTCGATGATGCCGGCCGCACCCATGCCGGTGCCGATGCACATGGTGACCATGCCGTACTTCTGCTGGCGACGGCGCAGGCCGTGCACCAGGGTGGCGGCACGGATCGCACCGGTGGCGCCCAGCGGGTGGCCCAGGGCGATGGCGCCGCCGAGCGGGTTGACCTTGGACGGGTCCAGTTCGCTGTCGCGGATCACCGCCAGTGCCTGCGCGGCGAAGGCTTCGTTGAGCTCGATCCAGTCGAGCTGGTCCTTGGTCAGGCCGGCCTGTTTGAGCGCCTTGGGGATCGCCGCGATCGGGCCGATACCCATCACTTCCGGACGCACGCCGGCCACCGAGAAGCTGACGAAACGCGCCAGTGGGGTCAGGCCGTAATCCTTGATCGCCTGTTCCGAGGCCAGCAGCACCGCACCGGCGCCATCGCTCATCTGCGAGGAATTGCCGGCGGTGACGCTGCCGCCGAACTGGCCATTGCGGAACACCGGGCGCAGCTTGGCCAGGCCTTCGAGCGAGCTGTCCGGGCGCGGGCCTTCATCGGTGTCGACCAGGCGCTTGCGCAGTGCGATGACATTGCCGGCTAGGTCGGGCTGGTGCGAGAGGATCTCGTACGGAGTGATCTCGTCGCGGAACTCGCCGGCGGCAATGGCGGCAATCGCCTTCTGGTGCGAAGCGAGTGCAAACGCATCCTGATCCTCGCGCGAGACCTTCCATTCCTCGGCGACCTTCTCGGCGGTGATGCCCATGCCGTAGGCGATGGCGACATGGTCGTCGGCGAACACGTTTGGCGACATGGCGACCTTGTTGCCCATCATCGGCACCATCGACATCGACTCGGTACCGCCGGCCAGCATCAGGTCGGCATTGCCCAGGCGGATCTGGTCGGCGGCCATCGCCACCGCCTGGATACCGGACGAGCAGAAGCGATTGATGGTCTGGCCGGCCACGGTGTTGGGCAGGCCGGCGAGCAACACGCCGATGCGCGCCACGTTCATGCCTTGCTCGCCCTCGGGCATTGCGCAGCCGATGATGGCGTCGTCGATGCGCGACAGGTCGATGCCCGGCGCCTGCGCCACCACTGCGCGCAAGACGTGCGCCAGCATGTCGTCGGGACGGGTATTGCGGAACACGCCCTTGGGCGCCTTGCCCACCGGCGTACGCGTGGCGGCGACGATGTAGGCTTCTTGAATCTGCTT
Organism: Xanthomonas sp. BRIP62418; assembly: GCF_003993495.1. Taxonomy (NCBI): domain Bacteria; kingdom Pseudomonadati; phylum Pseudomonadota; class Gammaproteobacteria; order Lysobacterales; family Lysobacteraceae; genus Xanthomonas; species Xanthomonas sp. BRIP62418. Next base: position 114,390 of record NZ_QEZG01000045.1, on the reverse strand, counting down.
GCTCATGGCTATCTCCGATAGCCGGGATTGGGGATTCGGGATTGGGGATTCGCAACTGCGGATCCTGATTCCTGAAGGTTCCTGCCCGGCGGATGAATTTGGTGGAAGCGAGAAGGTTGGAGGGCAGGGGAGCCGCTGTTGCGAATCCCCAATCCCGAATCCCGATTCTCAGTTCCTGAGTGGCTTACCCGTCTTGAGCATGTGCCCAATCCGTGCCTGGGTCTTTTCCTGCTGGGCCAGTTCGACGAAGTGCTTGCGCTCCAGCTTGAGCAGCCATTCTTCGTCGACCAGCGCGCCGCGATCGACCTCGCCGCCGCACATCACCGTGGCGATGCGGGTGGCGATTTCATAGTCGTATTCGCTGATGAAACGGCCTTCCAGCATGTTGACCAGCAGCATCTTGAAGGTGGCGATGCCGACGTCGCCGGCGACCTGGATGCGGCGTGCCGGCAGCGGAGCGCGGTAGCCGCCCTCGGCCAGTGCGCGCGCTTCGGCCTTGGCGATGTGCAAGGCCTCGAAGCCGTTGAACACCACCTTGTCGGTGGCGCGCAGCAGGCCCAGCTCCTTGGCATTGACCGCCGAATTGGAGACCTTGGCCATCGCGATGGTTTCGAAGGTCTTCTTCAGCTCGGCGAACACGTCGCCGCCCGGACCTGCCGCCACCGAGGCGCGCGCGGCGATTTCCTTCAGCCCGCCGCCGGCCGGCAGCAGGCCGACGCCGGCTTCGACCAGGCCGATGTAGCTTTCCAGCGAGGCCACGGTCTTGGCGCTATGCATCTGGAACTCGCAGCCGCCGCCCAGCGCCAGCCCGCGCACCGCCGAAATCACCGGCACCTGCGCATACTTGATGCGCTGGCTGGTGGCCTGGAAGTTGGCGACCAGCGCTTCGAACGCATCGACCTTGCCTGCCTGCAGCAGACCCAGCGCACCGGCCAGATCGGCGCCGGCGGAGAAGGGCTCCTTCTGCTGCCAGATCACCAGCCCGGCGAAGTCCTTCTCGGCGCGGCCGACGACCTCCTGCAGACCATTGAGCACGTGATCGGAGACGGTGTTCATCTTGGTCTTGAAGCTGACCACGGCGATGTCGTCACCGTCGTGCCACATGCGCACGCCGTCGTTTTCGAATACCGTCTCGCCCGGCGAGAACTGCTCGCCCAGCAACGGGTCGGGGAAGCGCTGGCGCTTGTATACCGGCAACGCCGAACGCGGCAGCTTGGCATCGCGTGCCGGGCTGTACGAGCCCTCGGCTGCATGCACGCCGTCGCGGCCGTCGAACACCCAGTTCGGCAGCGGTGCGCTGCTCATGCTCTTGCCGTTGGAGATGTCTTCGGCAATCCACTGCGCCACCTGCTTCCAGCCGGCGGCCTGCCAGGTCTCGAACGGCCCGAGCGACCAGCCGTAGCCCCAGCGGATCGCCAGGTCCACGTCGCGCGCGGTCTCGGCAATATCGGCCAGGTGGTAGGCGCTGTAGTGGAACAGGTCGCGGAACGTGGCCCACAGGAACTGCGCCTGCGGGTGCTGGCTCTCGCGCAATTTGGCGAACTTCTCGGCCGGGTTCTTGATCTTGAGGATCTCGACCACTTCCGGCGCGGCGCTGCGGTCGGCGGTCCTGTAATCCTGCTTCTGCAGGTCCAGCACCACGATGTCCTTGCCGACCTTGCGGAAGATGCCGGCGCCCACCTTCTGACCGAGCGCGCCCTTGCCGATCAGCGCATCCAGCCACTTGGGCGATTTGAAATATTGATGCCACGGATCGTCGGGCAGGGTGTCGCCCATGGTCTTGATCACGTGCGCCATGGTGTCCAGGCCGACCACGTCCGAGGTGCGGTAGGTCGCCGACTTCGGGCGCCCGACCAGCGGGCCGGTCAGCGCATCGACTTCGTCGAAGCCCAGACCGAACTCGGCGGTGTGGTGGATGGTGGACAGGATCGAGAACACGCCGATGCGGTTACCGATGAAGTTCGGGGTGTCCTTCGCATACACCACGCCCTTACCCAGCGTGGTGACCAGGAAACTCTCCAGGCCTTCCAGCACGGCCTTATCGGTGCCCTTTGCGGGAATCAGTTCGGCCAGGTGCATGTAGCGCGGCGGATTGAAGAAGTGCACGCCGCAGAAGCGGTGACGCAACTGCTCGGGCAGCACGTCGGAGAGCTTGTTGATGCCCAGGCCCGAGGTATTGGAGGCCAGCACGGCGTGCTCAGCCACGAACGGGGCGATCTTCTTGTACAGGTCCTGCTTCCAGTCCATGCGCTCGGCGATGGCCTCGATGATCAGGTCGCAATCGCGCAACTGCTCCAGGCCGCTCTCGTAGTTGGCCGGGGTGATCGCCTCGGCCAGCGCCTTGCTGGCGAGCGGGGCAGGGCTGAGCTTGCCGAGGTTGGCGATGGCCTTGAGCACGATGCCGTCGGCAGGACCCTCCTTGGCAGGCAGGTCGAACAGCACGGTGTCGACACCGGCGTTGGTGAGATGCGCGGCGATCTGCGCGCCCATGACGCCGGCACCGAGCACGGCAGCACGACGGACTAGCAACGGATTGGACATAGCGATGAGCCTTTGGTGTGAGCGACTACGGTGTGGAATGGGTACGGAAACCCGGTTCTGCAAAACGAATCAGTTCGCGCGCGGCGCGCGCGCGGTGGTCGGCCTCGCTGACGCCGGCCGGCCGCTTGATGAGGCCGAAATCGGCCATGGCATAGGTGAGCGCACCGGCGAGGAAATCCAGGCGCCAGTAAAGCTCCTCCTTGCTCAGGCCCGGCACGCAGGCAGCGATGGCCTTGCCGAATTCGCGCAGCACATGCCCGTAGTGGTCGGACAGGAACTTGCGCAGGTTGTCGTTCTTTTCGGCGTAGGCGCGCGCAATCACGCGCACGAACGCGCCGCCGCTCTGGCGGTCCTGGGCCATCGCCAGGGCCGGCTCGACGAAGGCCGCGAGCACCGCGGTGAGCTCGCCCGGCTGTGACTTGCTGGCCGCCTCCAGTTGCTGCAGGCGCGCTGCGGTCATCTCGTCCATGCGGCGGCGGAACACCTCGTTGACCAGGTTTTCCTTGGAACCGAAGTGGTAGTTGACCGCGGCGATATTGACGTCGGCCTGGGTGGTCAGCTGGCGCAGCGAGGTCCCGGCGAAGCCATGCTGGGCGAACAGCTCCTCGGCCGCGCCGAGGATGCGGTCCTTGGTGGAGAAGTGGGCGGGCTTGGGCATGCGCGGGAGGAAACTCAATCAAACGATTGTTTGAGTCTACGGGCTGGCCGCCGCGCCGGTCATGCGGCAGCGCAGCACGATTCAGGGGGCGGTGTGCAAACGCAGCGACGAAGAGATAGAATTGACCATCGCAAAGAAGCCTAAGCCCGCGTTTTGACGCGGGTTTTTTTCATGATAATCTCGGGCCTTCAGTGGCCCGCCCAACGGAGATCTTCCCATGGCGCTGGAGCGCACCCTGTCCATCATCAAGCCCGACGCCGTTGCCAAGAACGTCATCGGCGAAATCTACAGCCGTTTCGAAAAGGCCGGCCTGAAGATCGTGGCATCCAAGTACAAGCAGCTGTCGCGTCGCGAAGCCGAAGGCTTCTATGCCGTGCACCGCGAGCGTCCGTTCTTCAACGCGCTGGTCGAGTTCATGATCTCCGGCCCGGTGATGATCCAGGCGCTGGAAGGCGAGAACGCCGTTGCCGCACACCGTGACCTGCTGGGCGCGACCAATCCCAAGGACGCCGCGCCGGGCACAATCCGCGCCGACTTCGCCGACTCGATCGATGCCAACGCCGCCCACGGCTCGGATTCGGTCGAGAACGCTGCCAACGAAGTCGCGTATTTCTTTGCCGCCACCGAAGTGGTCTCGCGCTGAGGCCGAGAGAGTCGAATCGTGAATGAGGTCGTGATCCCCTCCGTGCTGCAGGACGTTCCCGTCCGTGCCCCGGAACTGCGCAAGCAGAACCTGCTCGACCTCGACCGCGAGGGACTGGAGCGCTTCTTCGCCGACACGCTCGGCGAAGCGCGCTACCGTGCCCATCAGGTGATGAAGTGGATCCACCATCGCTACGTCACCGATTTCGACCAGATGACGGACCTCGGCAAGGCGCTGCGTGCGAAGTTGCACCAGCATGCCGAGGTCCTCGTCCCGAATGTCGTGTTCGACAAGCCGTCCACCGACGGGACCCACAAATGGCTGCTGGCCATGGGCACCGACGGCAAGAACGCGATCGAAACCGTCTACATCCCCGACAAGGGGCGCGGCACGCTATGCGTGTCGTCCCAGGTCGGCTGCGGCCTGAACTGCACCTTCTGTTCGACCGCCACCCAGGGCTTCAACCGCAACCTCACCACTGCCGAGATCGTCGGGCAGGTGTGGGTGGCGGCGCGCCATCTGGGCAACGTGCCGCACCAGCAGCGCCGCCTCACCAATGTGGTGATGATGGGCATGGGCGAGCCGCTGATGAATTTCGACAACGTCGTGCGCGCGATGAGCGTGATGCGCGACGACCTGGGCTACGGCCTGGCCAGCAAGCGGGTGACGCTGTCGACCTCGGGCCTGGTGCCGATGATCGACCGGCTCTCGACCGAAAGCGATGTCTCGCTGGCGGTCTCCTTGCATGCCGCCAACGACACGCTGCGCGAAAGCCTGGTGCCGTTGAACAAGAAGTACCCGATCGCCGAGCTGATGGAGTCGTGCGCGCGCTATCTGCGCGGCAACAAGAAGCGCGATTCGGTCACCTTCGAGTACACGTTGATGAAGGGCATCAACGACCAGCCCGAGCATGCGCGCCAGCTGGCCCGGTTGATGCGGCAGTTCGACAATGCGGTGCAGTCCAAGGACGCCGGCAAGGTCAACCTGATCCCGTTTAATCCATTCCCGGGCACGCGTTATGAGCGCTCGGGCGAGACCGAGATCCGCGCCTTCCAGAAGATCCTGCTCGATGCGCAAGTGCTGACGATGGTGCGCCGTACCCGCGGTGACGACATCGACGCCGCCTGTGGGCAGCTCAAGGGGCAGGTCATGGACCGTACCCGTCGGCAGGCGGACTTCCTGCGCACCCTGGAAGGGCAGGCCGGTCGAGATGCGGCAGCGTGATCTTGCCGTCATGGCGGCCGCGGCGATCGCGCTGAGCGTGGTCGGCTGCGGTGGTCGCAATGCCAAGGCGGGCTCGGTCCAGACGGTCGAGGAGGTCGCGCAGGTGCACTCGTTCCGCGACAGCAACGCAACCAAGAATCGTCTGGCGGTGCAGGAAAAGCTCGGTCTGGCCAATAACCGGCTGCAGATAGGCGACTATGCCGCTGCCGAGGAACAGGTCCGTGCAGCCTTGAAGAAAGATCCCCAATCGGTGGATGCCATTGGGTTGCTCGCGCTGATTCAGGGTGCCAAGGGCGATGTTTCCGGCTCCGGTGCCTCTTACCGCCGGGCTGCGGAACTTGCACCCCAGCGTGGCGATGTCTTGAACAATTACGGCGCATGGTTGTGCGCGAACGGCTCGCCGGCCGAAGCCTTGCTCTGGTTCGATCGCGCCCTGACCGACAGAAACTACGCATCGCCCGCCTCTGCATTGGGCAATGCAGGCGGTTGCGCGCTCAAGGCCGGGCAGCCGGAACGTGCAGCCAGTGACTTGCGGAAAGCGCTGGAACTGGATCCAGTCAATCCGTACGCACTCGAGTCGATGGCGCGTTCGGAAGCGACACGTCGCAATTATTTCGAAGCGCGCGCCTTTATCGAACGACGGCTTGCGGCTGCACCGGCAACCGCTTCCGTGTTACAACTCGCCATTCAGATTGAGCAAGGGCTGGGCGACAAGGTAGCTGCCAGCCGTTACCAACAGCGGTTGGTCAGGGAATTTCCTGACGCAGCGACCGCCAACTCCGGGGCCAATGCATTGTGATCAGTGATTCCAATCCGAACCCTTTCGAGCAGGAAAAGGGCTGCGGACAGCATTTGCGCGACGCGCGCGAAGCGGCAGGTCTGAGCGTGGATGAAGTCGCCGGCAAGCTGCGCATGCCGGCGCATGTGGTGCGCTCGCTGGAGCAGGAAGAATGGCAGCGCCTGGGCGCGCCGGTCTTTGTGCGTGGTCAGTTGCGCAGCTATGCGCGCCTGCTGCATGTGGACCTGGAGCCATTGCTGAAGCAGGCCACCATTGCGCCGATCGAGCCGGTCAAGCTGGTCAGTCATACGCATACGCCGCGGGCGCGGCGCATCCTGGAAAGTACGGCGCGCAAGGCGATGTATGTGGTGATCACCGGCGTGTTCGCGGTGCCGGTGTGGTATGCGACCCGCTCGCACCTGGATGGCACGGTGCCCAGCACGGTGTCGCTGGACAGCATGCCCGAAACGCCCAGGGCCGGTACCCCGGCCAACGCTGCAACACAGCCGGCCGGCGCGCCGCGCGAGCAGCCGGCCCCGTACATCGCCTCGATGACGCCAGTGCCGCGCGCCACGCCCGAGGTCGAGACGCCTGCAGCGGCGTCCGCCACTGGCGGCAGTCTGTCGTTGAGCTTCAGTGGCGACAGCTGGGTGCAGATTCTGGCGCCCGATGGCAGCGCGGTCGAAAAAGCACTGGTGCGTGCCGGCGAGCGTCGCAGTTATTCGCCCGGGCAGGTGGGCCGGGTCGTGCTGGGCAACGCGTCGGCGGTAGAGGTTCAGCAAGGCGGCAGTATCGTCGACGTGAGACCGTTCCAGCGCGCTAACGTCGCCCGTTTTGCGGTATCCTCCGACGGCTCCGTGGTACCTGCTTCCGAGTGAAGCGGACTGCGGTTTTTCATTTTTCCCTATTGATGTTCCGCGCCTCCGGGATGACGGAGCGAGAGTACGCATGGCGATCGACGATCTGCTGGACGAACACGAACAAGGCGAACGCGTTCGTTCCTGGTTGAGAAAGAATGGCGCAGGGCTGATTGGCGGCGTCGTACTGGGCCTGGCCCTGATCCTGGGCTGGCAGTGGTGGCAGAAGCACACCGCCACTCAATCGGTGGAAGCCAATACCCGTTACGAGGCGGTGGTGAAGTCCATCCAGGGCAAGGACCTGGACAAGGCGGCCAAGGACATCGTGGCGCTTGATGACGGCAAGGGTGGAATCTACGCCGAGCTGGCTGCATTGCGTCTGGCCAAGGCCCAGGTGGATGCCGGCAAGCATGCCGAGGCGATCAAGACCTTGCGCGACGTGCCCGCCGAAGGCGAGCTCAAGCAGATCGTGCAGCAGCGCCTGGCGCGCGTGCTGACCGAAAGTGGCAAGCCGGACGAAGCGATCACGCTGCTGGCCGATGCGCAGGATCACACCAGCCTAGAGATCCGCGCCGATGCGCTGGTGGTGCAGGGCAAGCCGGATCAAGCACGTGCGCTCTACGCCAAGGCCCTGACCACGGTGGACGTGGCCTCGCCGCAGCGCCGTTTGCTGGAAACCAAGCTGATGGATGTGGGCGGCAAGGTGCCCGATCCGGCGGAGCCGATTTGATGAAGCAGGTTGATATGTACAAGCGCATTGCATTGATCGCCCTGATGGGCGTGTCGCTGGCCGGTTGCAGCACCGTCAAGGGCTGGTTTGCCGGGAAGGACGCTGCCGCCAAGAAGGCGCAGGAACCTGCCGAGCTGGTCAAGTTCGAGCCGTCGGTCAAGGTCGACAAGATCTGGTCTACCGGCGTGGGCAAGGGCGAAGGCCATATCGGCGTGCGCCAGCGTCCGGCGGTGGCCGATGGCAAGGTGTACGCCTCGGCGATCACCGGGGGCGTGCAGGCACTGGACCTGCAGACTGGCAAGCGCGTGTGGGAATACAAGCCCAAGAAGGAAGAGCGCAACGATCGCAAGTTCAAGCAGCGCCTGTCCGGCGGCCCCGGCGTCGGCGAAGGCCTGGTGGTGATCGGCACGCTGTCTGGCGACGTGATTGCGTTGAACCAGGCCGATGGCACCGAAAAGTGGCGTGCCAAGGTGCCGAACGAAGTCATCGCTGCACCGGCCATTGCACAGAACCTGGTGTTGGTGCGCAGCAACGATGGTCGCGTCACTGCCTTCGACGCAGCCACCGGCGAGCGTCGCTGGTTCCATGCCGAAGAAGGCCCGACCCTGTCGGTGCGCGGCAATGCACCGATCGTGACCGGCCCGGGTGTGCTGTTCGTCGGTAACGATAGCGGCACCTTGAGCGCGCTGGCGTTGCAGGACGGCCGCCCGTTGTGGGAACAGGCAATTGGTGTGCCGGAAGGCCGCACCGAGCTGGAGCGCATGTCCGATGTGGACGGCGCGCCGGTGCTCGACGGCACCACGCTGTATGCGACCAGCTTCAAGAACGAGACTCTCGCACTGGAAGGCCCGAGCGGTCGTCCGCTGTGGACGCGCGATCACGGCGGTGCCGGTGGCGTCGGCGTGTCGTCCGCGGTGGTGGTCGTGTCCGACAACGCCGGCTCGGTGTGGGGCCTGGACAAGAGCAGCGGTGCGGCGATGTGGTCGCAGGCCGCGCTGGCGCGTCGCTCCCTGACCGGTGTGGCCATCCAGGGCGATTACGCCGTGGTCGGCGATTACAAAGGCTATCTGCACTGGCTGAAACTCAGCGACGGTGCACTGGCCGCGCGCGCGCGCGCTGGACGCGACACGCTGCTGGCGCAGCCGATCGTCGTGGATGGCATTCTGTTGGTACAAAACACCGATGGCGATATCACCGCCTTCCGGTTGGCACAATAAGGACTTCGCGATGCTGCCCCTGGTCGCCCTGGTCGGACGGCCCAATGTCGGCAAGTCCACCATCTTCAATGCGCTGACGCGCACCCGTGACGCGCTGGTCCACGACCAGCCCGGCGTCACCCGCGACCGTAACTACGGGGTCTGTCGTCTCGACGAGGAACGCCCGTTCATCGTCGTCGATACCGGCGGTATCGCCGGCGATGAGGAAGGCCTGGCCGGCGCCACCGCGCGGCAGGCCCGCGCCGCTGCCGGCGAAGCCGATCTGGTGCTGTTCGTGGTCGACGGCCGCGAAGGCGCCTCCTCGCTGGATGACGAGATCCTGGCCTGGCTGCGCAAGCTGGCGCGGCCGACCGTGCTGGTCATTAACAAGATCGACGGCACCGACGAGGAGACCGTGCGCTCGGAATTCGCGCGCTACGGCTTCTCCGACGTGGTGGCGCTGTCTGCCGCCCATCGGCAGGGCATCGACGAGTTGCTCGAGGAAGTCGGCGCACGCCTGCCCGAGGAAGGTGCCGGCGAGTTGCTGGATACCGACCCGGCACGTGTACGCATCGCCTTTGTCGGCCGCCCGAACGTGGGCAAGTCGACGCTGGTCAATCGCCTGCTCGGCGAAGAACGCATGATTGCCTCGGAAGTGCCGGGCACCACGCGCGATTCGATCGCCGTGGACATGGACCGCGACGGGCGCCAGTACCGCTTGATCGATACGGCCGGCCTGCGTCGCCGCGGCAAGGTCGAGGAAGCGGTGGAGAAATTCAGCGCGTTCAAGACGCTGCAGGCGATCGAGCAATGCCAGGTCGCGGTGCTGATGCTGGATGCCGGCGAAGGCGTCACCGACCAGGACGCGACCATCCTGGGGGCGATCCTTGATGCCGGTCGTGCCCTGGTGGTGGCGATCAACAAATGGGACGGGCAGAGCGACTACCAGCGTGCGCAGGCCGAAGACCTGCTGTCGCGCAAGCTGGGCTTCGTCAGCTGGGCCGAGGCGGTGCGGATTTCCGCGCTGCACGGCTCGGGCATGCGCGAGTTGTTCCAGGCGATCCATCGCGCACACGCGTCGGCCACGCACGAGTTCAGCACCAGCGAAGTCAACCAGGCGCTGGAAATCGCCTACGAGACCAATCCGCCGCCGAGCATCCGTGGTCACGTCTCCAAGCTGCGTTACGTGCATCCGGGTGGCGCAAATCCGCCGACCTTCATCGTGCATGGCACGCGCCTGAAGGTGCTGCCGGAGTCCTACAAGCGCTATCTGGAAAACTTTTTCCGCAAGCGCTTCAAGCTGGTCGGCACCCCGGTACGTTTCATCTTCCGCGAAGGTGCCAATCCGTACGAGGGCAAGAAGAACACGCTCACCGAACGGCAGGTGGCGCGCAAAAGACGGTTGATGAAGCACGTCAAGGGCAAGTAAGCAGGGCACTTAGGGCATGTGCGGGTGCCGGCAGGGCGGCAGGCACCAGCCACGCCTGGCGCGCGATCGTCAGCTGGAGTGAGTGCCGGACCCTTTCTTGCCATGGCGATGCGGCGCGTACCACACCGGGGTAGCGGCATTGACCTGCTTGCGGCACCTGCACGCGCGGTGCCGGGCGCTCCGGTCCGTCGTGTCGCACTGGTATCCTGCGTGCCATGACCGACTATCCTTCCCGCATTCCCTATGCGCAGGCATTGCAGATCCTGCAGGCCGTTGCGGCCAACAACCGTCCGCCTGACGAAAACATCGCCACCTCGCGTGCCGATGGGCGCATCTGCGCTGCCGATCTGATCGCGCCGCTTGCATTGCCGCCCTTCGCCAACAGTGCGATGGATGGCTTTGCGTTGCGGCATGCCGATGTCGCTGCTGGCGATGCGTCATTGCAACTGGTCGGTGAACAATTCGCCGGCGAGCGCTGGACCGGCACGCTGAGCGCGGGCCAGTGCCTGCGCATCACCACCGGTGCGCCGCTGCCCGATGGCGCCGATACCGTGATCCCGAAGGAAGATGCGCAGGAGCGCGATGGCGTGGTGCGCTTCCGCACGGCGCCTGCCTTGGGTGCGGCGGTACGCCAGGCTGGTAGCGACGTGCGCGCGGGCGACCTGGTGATACAGAGCGGGCAGGTGTTGACGCCAGCCCGGATCGGACTGGCGGCTGCGCTGGGCCTGTCGCGACTTGCAGTGGCGCCGCGGCCGACCATTGCGGTGCTGGCCACCGGCGATGAGCTGGTGGAGCCGGGCATGCCATTGGGGCCGGGACAGATCTACAACAGCAACCGCGACATGCTGATGGCGCAGCTGCGGGCACTGGGCTATGCGCCGACCGCATGGCCGACCCTGCCCGACGATCCACAGCGTATCCGCACGATGCTGGAAGATGCGGCTGCGGCCTTCGACGTGGTGATCACCTGTGGCGGCGTCTCGGCGGGAGAGAAGGATCATCTGCCGCAACTGATCGGCGAACTGGGCCGCATCCACTTCTGGCGCGTGCGCATGCGCCCGGGCATGCCGGCGGTGCTGGGCCAGATCGGCCGCTGCCTGGTGCTGGGCCTGCCAGGCAACCCGGTCTCGGTGCTGGCGACGTTGATCGCCTACGGCGTGCCATTGCTGGATGGCCTGCAGGGACGTAGCGAGCCGCGTCCGTCCTGGCATGCGGCGCTGGCAAGCCCGTGGGAAAAACGCCACGAGCGCCTGGAGTTCCTGCGCGGGCGCCTGGAGTGCGGCGAAGACGGACGTCTGAGCGCGTTGCCGCACCGCGGCGATGCATCGCATCTGTTACGTGGCGCGGCCGACAGCAATGCCCTGATCGTATTGCCGGAACAGGCGCGGCGCTTCGAGGCGGGCGAGATCGTGCGGGTGATTCCCTACGCGCTGTGATCCCTTGGTGAACCAGGCGCCGCCAGCAGGAAATACCGTGCCTGACGCCAGCGGGCGCGGCCGCTGCACGATGCGGCAGGTGCCCCGGTTTCTGGTCCATGCCGTTGCTTTCGTGTCATTCGCACGCATCCGCCAACGGTGCGTCACATGGTGTCGGCGACGCTGAGGGAGCGACGACACGCAGCGGAAGACATCGCCTGTCTACCCAGCAAGCCGGCGCGCGGGGATCGGCGGCAACCAACGCCGCCGATGTCCGTTCGGTCGCCGCCCTCAGCCGATTGCGCTGCCGCAGAACGCGGCGTAATCGGCATAACCGGCGAATGCGACGCCAGGTGCGCAGACCGGGCACTGCGGATCGGGCGGCAGGCGGATCTCGCGGAACCGCATCGCCAGCGCATCGAAGCTGAGCAAGCGTCCGGTGAGTGTGTCGCCGATACCGAGCAGCAGCTTGATCGCCTCGGTGGCCTGCAGCAGGCCGATCACGCCGGGCAGCACGCCCAGCACGCCGGCTTCGGCGCAGCTGGGCGCGAATTCGGCTGGCGGTGGCTCGGGAAACAGGCAGCGATAGCACGGTGCCTGGCCGCGCTTGCGGCCGGCATCGAACACGCTCAGTTGCCCTTCGAACTGCTGTACCGCGCCGTAGACCAGCGGCTTGCCGAGTTTGACGCAGGCGTCGTTGAGCAAATAACGCGCAGGAAAATTATCGGCTCCGTCGACCACGACATCCACGTCCTCGAGCAAGGCGTCGACATTGTCGGCAGTCACGCGCGCCTGCCGCGCTTGGACCTGCACGCGTGGATTGAGCGCGGCAATGCGCTGCGCGGCCGAGCTGACCTTGGCAATGCCGACGCTGTCCTCGACATGCAGGATCTGGCGTTGCAGATTGCTGCGGTCCACGACATCGTCATCGACGATCCGCAGCTGGCCGACGCCGGCGGCGGCGAGATAGAACGCCGCAGGCGAGCCGAGCCCGCCTGCACCGACGAGCAACACGCGCGAACGCGCCAGGCGCTGCTGTCCTTCAAGACCGACCTGCGGCAGGCGCAGATGGCGCGAATACCGCTCGAGAAAATCCTGCTCGTCGGGCGGCAGGGTCGGGCGCACCAGGGGGAGGCCGGCGCTCGTCCATGCGGTGGTGCCACCGAGCACCGAAGACACTTGCGTATAGCCCTTCGCGCGCAGGATCTCCGCCGTGTGTGCCGAGCGCTTGCCACTCTGGCAGATCAGCACGATCTCGCGCGCCTGCTCCGACAGGTGCTGTGCGGGTGCGGTTTCCAGATCGCGTTGCGCAATGGCCAACGCGCCTTCGGCCTGGCCGCCGGCACGCTCGTGCAGCTGCCGGATATCGACCAGCAAGGCACCTTGCAGGGCGCGCAGGCGGGCGTTTGCAGGGGAGATGTCGTGGCTGCTCATGGCGCCATTGTCGCGCAAACGCAGGGCATGCGATGCACGGGATTGCCATGTTGGCATCAGGCTCACCAGCACGGCGGTAGCGTGGTCGTACAAGGAGACCCTCAATGACACCTGATATCGACGCGCAACTGAAACAACTTGCCGATGCATTGCCTGATATGCGTCGCCAGCATCCGGACGACTTCTGGGATGTCTTCCACGCACGTGCAGAGAAGATCACCGCTGCCGCGGGCTCGCAGGAGCAGGCGGCGCAAATCGTCAAGCGGATCGACGACATCCTGGCGGCCAATCAGCTTGGACCTGCGGATCCCGGCGCCTGAGCCCCGCGGTCCTCGATGTGTGGGCGCTGCGGTGAGCTAGGTTGGCCTACGCTCGATCCGCGCATCTCCAGCATCGACCGGCAGCAAGCCGGCGCGGCATAGTTGTAGCGCCGGCTTGCCCGCAGCGGTGCCTGCACCGGTTCAGCCTGGCGGTCGCCGTATCGGCATGCAATTACTGCCGGCACAGCGTCAGGCCGCCACGCGGAACCGATGGAGACTCGAGCCTGCGGCGCGTGTGCGTCCTGCGTTCGATTGCAACGCGGGTGTCGGGCTGCCGAGGATTGCAAGCAGTCTGACGATCCGAGCTATACGCGATCGCCACGGGATTCATTGGCGCACCGCACTGCAGCCGACGACGCCGTAGAAAAACTTCGTGACCTTCGCTTGATGTGAAGTGCGGTGCGGTGCAGCAAGGTTTTTTCTCCGATCGTCGACACCGGTTCGACGATCGGGTCACGCGAGGAGGTCCAGCATGGAGGCACATCCTCTAGCGTGGAGATTCTCATGAAAGCACGTCACCCGATGTTTGCAGCGCTGGCCCTGTGTTTGAGCGTCACCGTCGCTGCGCATGCGCATGCGCAGACTGCAACGCAGGCCGACATGCCGGCCGCCCCCCAGCAACAGGCGGCCAACAGCATGCCGAGCGCGAAGGAGCGCGAGGCGCTGGGCACCTTGAGCGCCATCAATACCAGCGAAATCAACGCGGCCAATCTCGCGTTGCAGCAGCAGGTGCAAGGCGGCGTGCGCGACTATGCGATGCAGATGGTCAAGGAGCACACCGAGAACAATCAGAAGCTGGCCAAATGGTCGCCGGACGTGTCTGCTGCCAGTGCCAAGGCGCAGATGAGCAAGGGCAAGACCGAACTGGCGACGCTGCAGAAGCTCGACGCCAAGGCATTCGAGGCCGCCTACGTCACGGCGATGGTCAAGGACCACACCGATGCATTGTCAGCGCTGGACAAGCAGCTGATTCCCGCTGCCAAAACGCCGCAGGTGCTGACGCATCTGCAGACCACGCGTAGCCATGTCGCCGACCATCTGGCGGCAGCCAAGGCCCTGCAGGCCGGCATGAGAGGTGCTGGACGCTGAGGTCTGTGCGCATTGCCGGCAAGTGACTGACCGCCCGGTTGCTGCTGCAACGGGCGGTCAAGGTTTCGAGTGTGTCGGTCAAGACCGGCGGCACAGGCTGATCGTCTGCTAGGCGTGGGCACCTATGCCAGCACGCGATGGAGCTTCACTCCGCTTGAGCATCTGCTTAATGCCAGGCCGGCAATGCTGTTCCATTACGCTCATCTGGCCGTTCGCCCATGCCCGCCACCACCCGCAAGATCGCGACCTTCAACGTCAATGGCATCACTAGCCGGCTGCCGCATTTGCTGGAATGGTTGCAGCGCGAGCAACCGGACATCGTCGGCTTGCAGGAACTGAAAGCCACGCAGGATGCCTTTCCGGAACAGGCGATCCGTGATGCCGGGTACGGCGTGATCTGGCAGGGCGAGAAGTCGTGGAATGGCGTGGCATTGCTGGCGCGCGGCGCCGATCCGGTGGAAATCCGTCGGGGGTTGCCGTGGGGTCCTGGCGATACGCAGAGCCGTTATCTCGAAGCGGCAATTCACGGGGTCGTGGTGGCCTGCCTGTATCTACCCAACGGCAATCCGCAGCCCGGGCCGAAGTTCGACTACAAGCTGGCATGGTTTCAACGCCTGATCCGGCATGCCAGGACGCTGGTGGACCTGCCACACCCGGTCGCACTGATCGGCGACTTCAACGTGGTGCCGACCGATGCCGACATCTATGATCCCAAAGGCTGGCGCAAGGATGCATTGCTGCAGCCGGAGAGCCGCCAGGCGTACCGGGCCCTGCTCGACCAGGGCTGGACCGACAGCCTGCTTGCCGTCCACGGCCAGACGCCGATCTATACCTTCTGGGACTATTTTCGCCAGCATTTTGCGCGTGATCGCGGCTTGCGCATCGATCACTTGCTGCTCAATCGCACCCTGGCGCCCGGACTGCAGGACGCCGGCGTGGACAAGTGGGTCCGTGCACTGGAAAAAGCCAGCGATCACGCGCCGACATGGATCAGCGTGCGTGTGCCGGACGTGGTAGCCGGGCCGGCACCGCAGGCCAAGGCTGTGTCCAAGCCGCGTAGACGGCCCGTCGCAAAGGCAGCTGCGGTGCGCAAGCCGACGGCGAAGACGGCGCCCAAGACCGGGACGAAGAAGACGCCAACGCCGCCCGCCACCAGCACGTCAACCGCACCCGCCAAGCCGCGCAAGCGGGCGAAGAAACGCGCTGAATAATGCGGCAGGCTTAGCCGGTCCCGCTTGCATGGCGACGCTCCATCCGACGCTGCTTGATCCGGTGCAGCACATGCCCGGTGAGGGCGGTCAGCAGGATCAGTACGTTGCTGACGATAAACACTGCATTGCCGACCAGGTAGCTGTAGAGGATGAACAGCACCGAGGCGCTGATCTGGCCGATGAACAGCCAGCGCGACACGCCGTGCGCTGCGTCCGAGCGCCATTGCTTGTAGATCTGGCGGATCAAGGTGGCAATCAGGATGGTACTGGCGAGCCAGCCCACAAGGTCGACGGGTTGCATGCGGAACGGCTACCGTGGGGAACGGCGTGCAATAGTGCGAGGTGCCATGTGGGCATGGCGTTCTAGCGGCTTCAAGCGACGCGCGCCATCGGCCAGACAGGCTTGTGCGTGCAGCAGGACGCAGCGATGCCGCAACCGCCATGCCTGTACCGGCCGCGCCGGGGGCCGGTATCCTAGCCAGGTCATCCATCGCTCGACCGTGCCTTGCTCATGATCAGCTACGCCGACGCACTTGCGATTGTCCACCAGCAGATCGCCGTGCTTGCCGGCGAGTGGGTGGACAGTGCCGATGCCGAGGGACGGGTGCTTGCGCAGGCCTTGTCGAGTCCGGCCGAGCTGCCGGTGTTCGACAACAGTGCGATGGATGGATTTGCGTTGTCCACCGCCGGCCGCGGTGCAACCGCCGGCAGCGAACACGTCATCGGCGGCAGCGTTGCCGCAGGTGAAGATGCCGGTGGCATCGCGGCTGCCCACGCTTGGGAAATCATGACCGGTGCCGGCTTGCCTGCGGGTGCCGATGCAGTGGTGCCGATCGAGCAGGTGGACGTGCTGGCGCATGATGGCCCACGGCCCAGCCGCATCCGTCTGCGCACCGATCTTCACGCCGGCCAGCACATTCGGCGACGCGGAGAAGATGTGGCTTTGCACGATCGCGTGATCGCGGCCGGCACCGTGCTGCGCGCCGCCCACCTGATGCTGTTGGCCGCGCTGGGGTGTGCGCGTGTGCAGGTGGTGCGGCGTCCGCGTGTGGCCCTGATTGCGACCGGCCGCGAACTGGTCGGCGATCCGGCGCAGCTGCTGCAGCCTGGTCAGATCCGCGATGGCACCAGCAGCTATCTGCTCAGCCAGCTGCGTGCAGCCGGTGCCGAAGTCGTGTGGCATGGACAGGTGGGCGATGACGCTGCCGGCTTCGATCCGGCGCTTGCGCAGGCGCGCAATGCGGGCGCCGATGTGATTCTGAGCACGGGCGCGGTGTCGCGCGGTCGCTACGATTTCGTGCCGGATGCCTTGGCACGGCATGGCGCGGCGGTGCTGTTCCACAAGGTTGCGGTGCGGCCGGGCAAGCCGGTGTTGCTGGCGCGCTTCGAGGACGGCGTGCTGTATGTCGGCCTGCCGGGCAATCCAATGGCCAGCGCCGCCGGGCTGCGTTTTTTCGTCGAGCCGGCGTTGCGCGGCTTGCTTGGCATGCCGGCCGAGCGCGGCTTGCAGGTTGCGCTGGAAACGCCGATGCAGGCACGGCCACTCTGGCGGCAGCACCTGCGCGCACGCTTGACCTGCAGCGCTGCCGGCGTGCTCTGCGTGCAGATCCTGCCGCAGCAGGAGTCGTTCCGCGTGGCGCCGTTGCTGCAGGCCAATGTCTGGGCAGTGCTGGAACCGCAGGACGCGGGCGCCGCGCCCGCGACGACGGCGCAGGTGTTCGGGCTGGGCCATCTGCAGCCGGCCGCACCGGCGCTTGTGCCATGAGCGTGCGCCGGCACGTGGCGCGATGTGGTGCCGGCGGGCAGGCGGCATGAGCGCCACGCCTGCCTGGACGGGTGTGGTGCTGGCCGGTGGCCGGTCCTCGCGGATGGGGCAGGACAAGGCGCTGCTGCAGTGGCACGGCCGTCCATTGCTGGAGCACATGCAGGCCTTGCTGCGTGATGCCGGCGCGCGCGATGTGGTGATCAGCGGCGATCGCCCGGGCTATGCCGGGATTGCCGACGTGCAGCCGGACCTGGGGCCGCTTGGCGGCCTGGCCAGCGTCATCGATCGGCTGGCCGATGCAGTGACGCTGGTGGTGGTCCCGGTCGACATGCCACTGCTGTCCAGGGCATTGCTGGAGCGGCTGCTGGCCCCGCCACATCAGCGCTGCGTTGCCTTCGAAGACCAGATGTTGCCGATGCGGCTGTACCTGGATGCCGCTGTGCGTGAGGCACTCGCTGCGCTGATGGCCGGCGCCGGGCCGTCACGCTCGCTGCGCGCCCTGCAGACCGCATTGCAGTGCCATCGCGTGGCTGTCACCGCCAGCGAACGCGCCGCGTTCGTCAATTGCAATACGCCCGAGCAGTGGAGTCAGCTCATCCATGAAAATCCAGATTGAAGGTCAGCAGCTGCGCTTTCGCATCGACGAAGCCGAATTGGCCGAGTTGCTTGCCGGGCGTAGTGTTGAGAATCTGAGCCGCTTGCCGAGCGGGCAGGGCGCGCGACTGGTGCGCCACAGCGTGAGCCTGACCGGCGGTCACGCAGCCTGCAACTGCGCCACCGACCATTGGCAGTTGTCGGTGCCGCGCGATGTGCTGGAAGACCATGCACGGCAATTGCCCAGCCGCGAGGGACTGCGCTTCAGCTTCGACGCCGGTGCTGGCCACGCCGAACAGACGGCGTTGCAGGTGACCTTCGATATCGATGTGCGCGACAGTGCGCGCAAGCGCTTTCCGAAAACCTGAGGCGGTGGCTACACGCGCACACCGCTCATGCGTCGGCTTCGAGCCGCGCAGCAATGCCGGGCACCCGCTCGCACGCCAGGCCACGCGCCTGCAGCGCGGCATCGATTGCGGCAGCATCGGTATCGCTGTAACCGACGCCGCTGCGCAACGCGACCACGTGCAGGCCTTCGGTGGCCAGTTCCAGCAATAGATCGTGTTGTGTAGCGGCATCGTGCGGCAAGCCGCGGCGTGAGGCATCGCGCCTTGCCAGTTCCAGCACTGCCTCGGGGATGTCGTCGCCGATCAGCAGGACGTCGGCCAGATTCATCGCGCGCAGCGCCTTGAGGGTGAGCAGGCCGGGATCGCCCGGGCCGGTGCCGACCAGTTGCACGCTGCCACGCGCCGGCACCGCGCCGGCGTCGTCCAGTGCGGCGATGAAGGCGCTTTCGGCCGCGTCGTCGTTGCCGGCCTGCAGCAGCAGCGGCACGTTGCCGTCGATGACGCGGTCGAACCAGCGCCGGCGCCGATTCATGTCGGGGAACTGGCTGCGGATGCGCTCGCGGTGACGCGCAAACAGGCCGGCGAAGCGACCGACCGAGACATCCAGTTCGCGCTCGAGCCGTTCGCGCAGGCGGCGTGCCAGCATCGGTGCGGCACCGGCGGAGGAAATGGCGATGACCAGCGGATCGCGGTCCACGATGGCCGGCACCTGATAGGTCGACAGCTCCGCATCGTCCACCACGTTGACCAGGCGCTGACGCGCACCGGCGGCAGCGGCGACACGTTGATTCAACTCCCCATCATCGGTGGCGGCGACCACCAGCCATACGTCATCGATCCAGGCGGGATCGAACTGGCCGCCCAACTGTTCGAAACGGCCGGCCTGCATCAGCTCTGCCAGTTCGGGCGAGAGCGCATGCGCGTACAGGCGGATGTGCGCACCGGCCTTGAGCAGCGCCAGTACCTTGCGCGTGGCGACTTCGCCACCGCCGATGACCAGCACGGCGCGCGCCTGCAGGTTTGCGAACAACGGGAACAACGGCATCAGACGTACTCCGAAAGGATGGCTCGCATCGACGGCATGTTGCATGGCACCATCAGGCCACGTCCACGCCTCGCTGCCGCCAATGCGTGTCCTGCTGGTCAACGATACCGAAAAGCCGATCGGCGAACTGCGTCAGGCATTGACGCGCGCCGGCTACACGGTGCTCGACGATGTGGCATCGGTCGGTGCCTTGCTGCATGCGGTACAGAGCCAGCAGCCGGACGTGGTGGTGATCGATGTCGACTCGCCCTCGCGCGACACCCTGGAGCAACTGTCGATGCTGCATGCCCACGCGCCGCGCCCGGTGGTGATGTTTTCCGGCGATGGCGACGATGCCTTGATCCATGCGGCCGTCGGCGCTGGCGTCACTGCCTATGTGGTCGATGGCCTGGCGCCGGCGCGGTTGGCGCCGATCGTGCAGGTGGCGCTTGCGCGGTTTGCGCAGGAAAGCAGCATGCGCAAGCGCCTGGACGATGTGCAGCAGGCGCTGCAGGACCGCAAGCTGATCGATCGCGCCAAGGGCCTGTTGATGGAAAAACGCGGCCTGAGCGAGGCCGACGCCTACGCGGCGCTGCGCCAGCAGGCGATGAAGCAGGGCGTCAAACTGGCCGAAGTGGCGCGACGCATCGTGGCCATGGCCGAGTTGCTGGGATGACCACATGAGCCAAGCCGACCTCCCCGTACTGCGCGTGGCCTACATGCCGCTGATCGATTGCGCGCCCTTGGTGGCGGCGCAACGACTGGGCCTGGATCACGTGCATGGGCTGCAGTTGCATTTGCAACGGCAGGCGTCCTGGGCCGGCGTACGCGACCGTCTGCTGGCGGGCGAGGTCGATGCAGCGCACACCCTGGCCAGCCTGGTCTATGCGATCGACCTGGGCATTGCCGGGCCGCAGTGCCCGATGGCGCTGTTGCTGACGCTCAACCACAACGGCCAGGCGATCACGCTGGCACCTGCGCTCGCACAGGCCTTGGCCGACGGGCAGACCTTGCCACAGGCGCTGGCCAGCCTGGGTCGCCGCGCCGTGTTCGCGCAGACCTTCCCCACCGGCACGCATGCGTTGTGGCTGTACTACTGGCTGGCCGCACGCGGCGTGGACCCGATGCGCGAAGTGGAGGTGCTCAGCATCCCGCCGCCGCAGATGCCGGACGCCTTGGCCAGTGGCCTGGTCGATGGCTATTGCTCCGGTGAGCCATGGGCGGCGGTTGCGCAGGCGCAGGGCAGTGGTCGACGGGTGATCCGCAGTGGCGAGCTGTGGGCCGGCCATCCGGAAAAAGTGCTGGCCTGCCGGCGTGAATTCGCCGCGCTGCAACCCGAGTTGACCGAACGCCTGACCGCCTGCGTGCTGGAGGCCTGCCGCTGGCTGGATGCGGACCCGGCCAATCGCGCGCAATGTGCGCAGTGGCTGGCCGAGCCGCAGCATATCGGTGTGTCGGCTGCGCATCTGGCGGCCTGCCTCGACGCCGATGCCGATGCCGATGCCGATGCGAAGGCATCTGCGAACGATGGGACGGCGCTGGCCTTTCACCGCGATGGCGCGGTCAACATGCCTTGGCTATCGGACGGCGAGTGGTTCCTGACCCAGTTTCAACGCTGGGGCTGGCATGACATCCAGGAAGACGACATCGCGCGGCTGCGCGACATCCATCGACTGGACAATTATCGGCGCGCGGCCGCACGCATCGGCGTGGCCGTGCCGGAGGGCGATCACCGCAGCAATCGGTTGTTCGATTCGCGCTGAGCGTGGCTGACAAGAGGGTCGTGCGGCCAGCCAGCCGGAGTGCATTGGCTGGATGCATTGGATCGGGCAGAAGCGGAAGCAGCGGCAAAAATTACAACGGCAACGGCAACGGCAACCGCAACGGCAACCGCAACGGCAACCGCAACAGCGCGAGGCATGTGGTCTGCCGCTTGGTTGCAGGCCCTTGCCCGCCCACCATCGCAGGACACGCCGCAAGTACGTCCTTGTAGGCTCCGGCGCGGCATCCATGCCGCTCAGGGTCCCGCGACGGTGAGCGGGCAAGGGCCAGTCGAGATGGTCGGTGTGTGGTTGCAAGCAGGGCATGAGATGCGTTGTTCGGATCACAGTGCGTTAGATCGACTTCCCAACGCAGGCCGGGCGGCAGACAGATCTTCGATACGCACCCCACAAACTTCTCATCTGCCCGGCGCAAGTTGAATAAAGACTCTAAGAAAGGGCAGCCGATCAACTTCCTGGTGCGGTGTCCTCGCCGGTTGCGGGACCGTCTGGCGGCATGGAGGCCGCCACCGAGCCTCCACGGATGGATTCACGGCATGTCCCGCAGGCGGCGAGGGCATCGCGCCCTCGACTAGCCAAGCTTTTGACCTGAACATTTGACTGCATCTAATAAGGACAACTCGCCCTTGTAGTGCACCAGATGTATTCGGCGCTCTTAGCCATGCGATGGGGCAGGGCGCGCACCAACCGACGCACGCTATTGGTGCATCGGCGCACGAAAGCCGGGAACGGCACGCTGCATCCGTTCCTCGACAGATCGTTGGCGAACTGCAGGCATTGCAAGAAAGCTACCATTTTCCAGTGACTTGCAACGGCATGATGCCCGGGTGCGCAAGTTGGCACGTTGATTGCTTGGCACTCACGTGCAGGTGCAACGGCGTACCTGCAACAACACGCACACGATGCAGCGGATCAACGGAGATCCGCACGCATCCAGGACAACGGCGTCCTTCCGGTTTTACCGGAGGGGCGCCGTTTTTTTTGGCCATCGCATTCGAAGAGGTCTCTATGCAGCGCTCGTTCTGGCGATCCGGGCACACGCCCACCTTGTTCGCATCCTTCCTGTATTTCGACCTGAGCTTCATGGTGTGGTATCTGCTCGGTCCGCTGCAGGTGCCGATTGCGCAATCGCTGGGACTGGATACGCAGCAGCGCGCCCTGATGGTGGCGGTGCCGATCCTGTGCGGCGCCGTGCTGCGGCTGGCGCTGGGCATGCTGGCCGACCGTATCGGTGCCAAGCGTGCCGGCGTTGCCGCACAGCTTGCGGTGATCGCGTCGTTGTTTGGTGCCTGGCAGTTCGGCGTGCACAGCATGGGGCAGGTGTTGCTGCTGGGCGTGTTGCTCGGCATTGCCGGTGCCTCGTTCGCGGTTGCGCTGCCGCTGGCCTCGCGCTGGTATCCGCCCGAGCATCAGGGCACGGCGATGGGCATTGCCGGTGCGGGCAATTCCGGCACGGTGCTGGCGGCGTTGTTCGCACCGATGCTGGCGTTGGCGTTCGGTTACCAGAATGTATTCGGACTGGCATGCATCCCGTTGCTGCTGACGCTGATCGTCTTTGTCTTGATTGCGAAGGAGGCGCCGGCACCGGTCGCACGCAAGCGCTGGTCCGACTACGGCCGCGTGCTGGTGGGCAACCGCGATGCCTGGCGCTTCATGTTTTTCTATTCGGTGACCTTTGGCGGTTTCTCCGGGTTTGCCAGCGCGTTGCCGGGCTACTTCCACGACCAGTTCGGCTTCGATGCGCGCACTGCGGGCTGGGCGACCGCTGCCTGCGTGCTGGCGGGGTCGGTGATGCGCCCGTTGGGCGGCGTGATTGCGGACCGCGTTGGCGGCACGCGTGCCTTGCTCACCGTCTATCTCCTGGTGGCTGCGCTGGTGGGCATCGCAGGTGTCGGTGCGGGCGGTGCGATGGTGACGCTGGCCTTGTTCGTGCTGACCTTGTTGTGCCTGGGCGCCGGCAATGGCGCGGTGTTCCAGCTGGTACCGCAGCGGTTTGCGCAGGACATCGGCGTGATGACCGGCTTGATCGGCATGGCCGGCGGCATCGGCGGGTTTGCGCTGGCTGCGGGCCTGGGCGTGCTCAAGCAGCACACCGGCAGCTACGCGATCGGCATGTGGGTGTTCGCTGCGTTCGCACTCGGTGGTTGGGCGTTGCTGGCCGGGGTCAAGACGCAGTGGCGTAGCGAATGGTCCAGCGCCGGCGCGGCGCGGGTCTGACATGTCGACAGGAATCCAGGCAATGAAGCAACCCAGACTCGTCGTCATCGGCAATGGCATGGCCGGCATCCGTACCGTGGAGGAACTGCTCAAGCTGATGCCGGGCATGTACCAGATCACCGTGTTCGGGGCCGAGCCGCACCCCAACTACAACCGCATCCTGCTGTCGCCGGTGCTGGCCGGCGAGCAGGAGTTCGACGATATCGTGCTCAATCCGTTGCAGTGGTATCGGGACAACGGCATCCAGTTGCACTTGAACAAGGAGGTCACGCGCATCGATCGGGTGCGTCGCCGCGTGATCGCCGCCGATGGCACCGAGGCCGGCTACGACCGCTTGTTGATCGCCACCGGTTCGGTGCCGTTCGTGTTGCCGATCCCCGGCAACGATTTGAACGGTGTGATCGGCTACCGCGATATCCAGGACACGCGCACGATGATCGAGACCGCGCGCAGCAAGCGGCACGCCGTGGTGATCGGTGGCGGCCTGCTTGGGCTGGAAGCGGCCAATGGCCTGAAGCTGCGCGGGATGGACGTGACCGTGGTGCATCTGGCCGGGTGGTTGCTGGAGCGCCAGCTCGACCCGGTGGCCGGCAATCTGCTGCAGCAGGCACTGCGCGCGCGCGGGCTGGAGTTCAGGCTGAGCACGGCGACCAGTGCATTGCTGGGCAATGCGCAGGGCGAGGTGATTGGCGTGAAGTTCGCCGATGGCAGCGAGATCCCGGCCGATCTGGTGGTGATGGCAGCGGGCATCCGCCCGAACACCCGCCTGGCCGAAGAAGCCGGCATCCATTGCGCGCGCGGCATCGTGGTCAATGACAGCCTGCAGAGCTTCGATCCGCGCGTGTACGCAGTGGGCGAGTGCGCAAACCACCGCGGCATCGCGTATGGCCTGGTGGCACCGTTGTTCGAGCAGGCCAAGGTGTGCGCGAACCACCTGGCGCAGTTCGGCATCGGCATCTACCGCGGTTCGGTGGCCTCGACCAAGCTCAAGGTCACCGGGATCGACCTGTTTTCGGCCGGCGATTTCATGGGCGGCGATGGCTGCGAGGAGATCGTGCTGTCCGATCCGGCTGGCGGGGTCTACAAGAAGCTGGTGATCCGCGACGATGTGCTGGTCGGTGCCTGCCTGTACGGCGACACCAGCGATGGCGGCTGGTACTTCAAGCTGCTCAAGGACGGCACGCCGATCCAGGCGCAGCGCGACCAGTTGATCTTCGGCGAGAGCGCACTCGGCGATGCCGGCACCGGCGGACAGGACCGCGCCAGTGCGATGGCCGACAGCGACGAGGTCTGCGGCTGCAACGGCGTGTGCAAGGGCACGATTGTCAAAGCCATCAGCGAGCAGGGGCTGTTCACCGTCGATGAGGTGAAGAAGCACACCAAGGCGGCCAGTTCCTGCGGCTCGTGCACGGGGCTGGTCGAGCAGATCCTGATGAACTGCCTGGGCTCCAACTTCCAGGAAACGCCGAAAACCAAGGCCGTCTGCGCCTGCACCGATCTGAGCCATGGCGAGGTGCGTCGCGCCATTCGCGAGCACAGGTTGCTGACCCATGCACAGGCCTACGCCTTCATGGAATGGCGCACGCCCAATGGTTGCGCGACCTGCCGGCCGGCGATCAACTACTACATGTTGTCGAGCTGGCCGCACGAGGCCATCGACGATCCGCAATCGCGCTTCATCAACGAGCGTGCGCACGCCAACATCCAGAAGGACGGCACCTTCTCGGTGATTCCGCAGATGAAGGGCGGGGTGACCAATGCCGGCGAGCTGCGCCGCATTGCCGATGTCGCCGACAAGTACGCCGTGCCGATGGTCAAGGTGACCGGTGGCCAGCGCATCGATCTGCTCGGGGTCCGGAAGGAAGACCTGGTGGATGTGTGGCGCGATCTGGGCATGCCCTCCGGCCACGCCTACGGCAAGTCGATCCGCACGGTGAAGACCTGCGTGGGCAGCGAGTTCTGCCGTTTCGGTACCCAGAACAGCACGCAGATGGGCATCGACCTGGAAACCATGCTGGCCAATATGTGGAGCCCGCACAAGGTGAAGCTGGCGGTATCCGGCTGCCCGCGCAACTGCGCCGAGTCCGGCATCAAGGATGTCGGCATCATCGCGGTGGACTCGGGGTGGGAGCTGCATGTCGGCGGCAACGGCGGCATCAAGACCGAAGTGGCGCGCTTCCTGGTCAAGGTGAGCACCGCCGAGGACGTGCGCGAATACACCGGCGCGTTCCTGCAGCTGTACCGCGAGCAGGCGTATTACCTGGATCGCACCGTGCACTACATCGCACGGGTGGGGCTGGATTACATCCGCGCACAAGTGGTGGATGACGCGGCCAACCGACGTGCCTTGTACGAGCGCCTGCTGTATTCGCTGGAAGGCCTGGTCGACCCGTGGAAGGCGCGTATCGCCGGCGAACGTCGGCAGGAGTACCAACCGCTGCGCATCGCCGCGCCGGCCGTGACGGTGGAGGAATGAACATGCAGCAGACCCCGTGGATCCGCGTGTGCGCGCTGCAGGACCTGCCTGCATTGGGCGCGCGCGTGCTCGAAGTCGACGGCATTGCGCCGATCGCCTTGTTCCGCACCGCCAGCGACCAGGTGTTTGCGTTGCGCGACCGCTGCCCGCACAAGGGCGGGCCGTTGTCGCAGGGCATCGTGGCCGGCGAAACGGTGACCTGCCCGTTGCACGGCTGGGCGATCGCCCTGCAGAGCGGCCAGGCCTGTGCACCGGATGTGGGCTGCGCGCCGCGCTACCCGGTCAAGGTGGAGGCCGATGCGGTGTGGATCGTGTTGCAGCCGGTATCGCTGCCGGATGCCGTCGCCGAGCCGGCCGCATGAGCGACGGCCAGCAGCGACCCTTGACCGGTGAGGCGGTGCCGCTGCAGACGCCCGCGCCGATGCATCGCATCACGCGCTCGACCTGCTGCTACTGCGGCGTGGGCTGCGGGGTGCTGATCCACAGCGAGCACGATGCCACTGGCGAACGCATCGTCGGGATCGAAGGCGACCCGCTGCATCCGGCCAATCATGGCCGCTTGTGCAGCAAGGGCCTGGCCTTGCCGCAGACCGTCGCCAGCACCCAGGGGCGCGTACTCGCGCCCGAACTGCGTCGTCATCGGCAGGCGCCGCGGGCGGCGGTGAGCTGGGATCAGGCGCTCGACCACGTCACCGGCAAGCTGGCGGCGATCATCGAGCAGCATGGCCCGGATGCGGTGGCGTTCTATCTCTCGGGCCAGTTGTTGACCGAGGACTACTACGTCTTCAACAAGCTCGCCAAGGGCCTGCTCGGCACCAACAACATCGACACCAATTCGCGGCTGTGCATGTCCAGTGCGGTCACCGCCTACAAGCTCGCGCTGGGCGCCGACGGCCCGCCGACCTGCTACGAGGATCTGGAGCTGGCGCAGACCGTGCTGTTTGCCGGCAGCAACATGGCGTATGCGCATCCGGTGCTGTTTCGCCGCCTGGAAGATGCACGCGCGCGCAATCCCGGGATTCGCTGGATCGTGATCGACCCGCGTCGCACCGACACCGCGGCCATGGCCGACCTGCACCTGGCAATCGAGCCCGGAACCGACGTTGCGCTGTTCAACGGCATGCTGCATCACCTGATCTGGGAGGGTCTGGTGGATGCGCGTTTCGTTGCGGCCCATACCGAGGACTTCGACGCACTCAAGCACCTGCTGCGCGAATACACCCCGCGCATGAGCGCCGAGATCTGCGGTATCTCGCATGAGGACCTGGTGCAGGCGGCCGAGTGGTTCGGGCGCAGCCCGGCGGCCTTGTCGCTGTACTGCATGGGCCTGAATCAGTCCGCGCAGGGCACCGACAAGAACCTGGCCCTGATCAACCTGCATCTGGCGACCGGGCAGATCGGCAAGCCGGGTGCGGGCCCGTTTTCGCTGACCGGCCAGCCCAATGCGATGGGCGGGCGCGAGGTCGGCGGCATGGCGACGATGCTGGCGGCGCATCGCGAGATCGGCAATGCCGAGGACCGTGCGGAGCTGGAACGCCTGTGGCATCTGCCGGCCGGCCGGCTGAGTGCCACGGCCGGCACATCGGCCGTGCAGTTGTTCGAGCGCCTGCGTGCCGGCAGCCTGAAGGCGGTGTGGATTGTGTGTACCAACCCCGTGCACTCGATGCCGGAGGTGGATGGCATTCGCGCCGCACTGGAACAGGCCGAGCTGGTGATCGTGCAGGACGCGTTCTCCGGCACCGACACCGTGCCGTATGCCGACGTGCTGTTGCCGGCCACCAGCTGGGGCGAGAAGGACGGCAGCGTGACCAACTCCGAGCGTCGCATCACCCGCGTGCGCAAGGCGGTGGACGCGCCGGGCCAGGCGCGCGCGGACTGGTGGATCGCCAGTGAAGTGGCGCGCCGGCTCGAAGCGCGTCTTGCACCAGCGAGCGGCGCAGGCCTGTTCGGGTTCGACAGCGCCGCGCAGATTTTCGACGAGCATCGCGCGTTGACGGTGGGCCGTGACCTGGATATCGGCGGGCTGGACTACCCGATGCTGGATGGCGGGCCGCAGCAGTGGCCATTCCCTGCCGGCGCCGCACACGGGCAGGCACGGCGCTATACCGACGGCGTGTTCGCCACCGGCAACGGGCGCGCGCGCTTCCACGCCACGCCGTATCGCAAGGTGGCCGAGCCGACCTCGGCACGTTTCCCGATGCGGCTGCTGACCGGACGGCTGCGCGACCAATGGCATGGCATGTCGCGCAGCGGACGCGTGCCGGCAGCGTTTGCGCATAGCCCCGAACCGGCCTTGCGCATGCATCCGGACGATGCGACGCGACGCGGCCTGGTCGCTGGCGAGCTGGTGCAGATCGCCAGCAAGCGCGGTGCGCTGGTGCTGCCGCTGGAACTCTCCGACGAGCTGCGCTCGGGCACCGTGTTTGCCGCGATGCATTGGAGCGGGCAGCACCTGTCCAGCGGCGGCATCAACGAAGTCAGCAGCCCGGCGGTGGACGCGCGCTCGCAGCAGCCCGAGCTCAAGCATGCGGCGGTGCGGGTGGAGAAGGCGGTGTTCGGCTGGCATCTGCTGGCGGCGCGGCGCGGCGATGCGTTGGCCCTGCAACAGGCGCTGCAGCCGCTGTTGCGCGATTGCGGCTATGCATCGCTGCGGCTGCATGCCGAGCCGCTGGCCGGGGCCGGCGGGCACTGGGCGGTTTTGCATGCGGCCTGCGAGCGCGCCCCGGATGCCGGCTGGCTCGATCGTCTGGTTGCGGCGCTGCAGTTGCCGGCCGGCGCCGACGTGCTGGAGTACCGCGACCTGCGCCGCGGGCTGATGCGTCGCGTGGGCTGGCGCATGCAGGATGGCCACAGCCATATCGACGGCCTGCTGCTCACCGCAGCGCAGCCCAGCGAGGCCAACCAGGCATTACTGCGCACCGCATTGGCAGGCTTGCCGTGGCGTGGTCCGCGGCTGGCGGTGTTTGCGCAGACGCAGGGCGCGCCCAGCGACCCGATCGTCTGCAGCTGCATGCAGGTCTCGACTGCTGCGATCCATGCCGCCATCGACGACGGTGCCGATCTGCCCCAGCTCAAGCAACGCCTTGGCTGCGGCACGGTCTGCGGCTCCTGTGTCCCGCAACTCACCCGGCTGTGCCGGCAACCACGGCACGCCTGAGCGGCCTTCCTGACCTCCACATCCTGCGAGACCTTCTCATGTCAGTCCTTCCTTCCTGCGTACGTGATGTGGTGTTGTTGTCCGCCGGCCCCGGCGATCTGGACCTGCTCACCGTCAAGGCGGTCAAGGCGCTGGCGGCCGCGCAAGTGGTGCTGCTGGACGATCTGGCCAACCCGCAGATCGTCGACCTCGCGCCACAGGCGCGGGTGATCCGGGTCGGCAAGCGTGGTGGTTGCCGCTCGACGCCGCAGGATTTCATCTGCCGGCTGATGCGGCGCT
The DNA here is from genome assembly GCF_003993495.1 of Xanthomonas sp. BRIP62418. Taxonomy (NCBI): domain Bacteria; kingdom Pseudomonadati; phylum Pseudomonadota; class Gammaproteobacteria; order Lysobacterales; family Lysobacteraceae; genus Xanthomonas; species Xanthomonas sp. BRIP62418. Next base: position 85,225 of record NZ_QEZG01000045.1, on the reverse strand, counting down.
ACGCCTTGCAGGGCCTGCGCGTGGTGCGCGTCAAAGGCGGCGATGCGCTGCTGTTCGGGCGCGCCGGCGAGGAGATCAGCTTCCTGCGCCGCGCCGGTGTGGGCGTGCAGATCATCAACGGCGTCAGTGCCGCATTCGCCGCGGCATCCGCGCTGGAGGTATCGCTGACCCATCGCAGCCATTGCCATGGCATCACGTTCGTCACCGCGCATACGCACGATCACGGCGAACCGAACTGGGGCGCACTGGCCGCCAGCGGCACGACGCTGGGCATCTACATGGGCCTGCGGCGTGCCGAGGCCTTGGCCAGCGCCTTGCTGGTGCATCTGCCGGCCAGCACGCCGGCGGCCATCGTGCAGGCCGCCACCCGGCCCGAGCAGCAACGCCGGCTCACCACGCTGGGCGAGCTGGGGATTACCGCTGCGGCAATGCTGCCCGGTTTGCCGACCCTGCTGCTGGTGGGCGCTGCCTTATCCGAGGCGGCAGCGCAGTGCGACGATCGCGTCGGCAGGGTACTGGAGCAGGCGGTGGGCTGAGCGCGATCTGCGGACCGCCGCGCGCGCCAATCCACGCGCGGCGGCATCGTGACGCTTCAACGCAGAACGCGGCGCGCATGCCGCAACACGATGCGCTCGTAGCACAGGTGATAGAGCACGCCGAGCAGCAGTGCGGCGCCCACGCTGAGCAGCAGGTTCACCGGCCAGGTGGCCAGCGGCCCCATCCGCCGCGTGGTGCGTGCCACCAGCGACATCAGCGGCATGTGCACCAGGTAGATCGCATACGACGCATTACCGAGCAACAGCAGCACCGGGCCGATACGCAGCCAGCCACGCCACTCCGCGCGCACCAGGCCGACCACTGCGCCGGCGAGCGCCAGGCCGAACAGCGGCGAATGCACGCGTTGCATGCCATCGAGCACGAAGCACGCGGACGCGACCACCGCAACTGCATGGCTGACCCACACCATCCACGGTGCAGCGCTCAAGACCGCGCGTGCCGCCAGCATGCCGAACACGAATTCCAGCGTGATGGGATGCAGCAGCAACGCCCGCCAGGACAGCTCCACCGGCTGCGCGAACGGCGCGCCAACGGCGGCATGCAACAGCGTCAGGCCCGCCCAGAGCAGCGCGCAGCGCAGCGGATGCCCGCTGCGGAAGAACAGCCACGCCAGTGCGTAGAACACCAGCTCGTAGCCCAGCGTCCACGCCACGCCCAATGCGGACTGGCCGCCGACCGGCAGCAGGGTCAGCGTGGCAAGCCATGACCAGCCGGTGTCGCCATCATCCAGGCTGGGCCGCAGCGTATAGGCCAGCGCCAGCGCGATCCCCACCGGCCAGTACGGCAGATAGATGCGGCTGAGACGGCTGCCGGCGTAATCGCGGCTCCAGCCCGGCGTGCCCGCACCGGCATGGTTGACGTAGTAGATGATGAAGCCCGACAGCACGAAGAAGAAATCCACGCCCAGGTAGCCGTGCGCCAGCGCCGCGGCCAGCCATGCCGGTAACGGCTGCACCAGGTGCGTGGTGGGCAGCACGCTGTGGCTGAGCACCACCATCGTGGCGGCCAGCGCACGCCCGGCCTGCAGCACGCCGATGGTGGGACGGGCAGGCAGCACGGCCATCGGCTGCGGCATCGGCACGCGGCCGCAGTCCGCTGTCTGCGCGCTCAGGCAGCCAGTTCCGCAGCGTCGGCGAAGACGCTGGCCTGCTCGGCACGCAGGCGATCGATCAGGCGATTGGCCGGCAACTGCACGTCGTCGTAGGTCAGCACCTGGTCCTTGGGCACCGCATGGCGGAGCACACAGCCTTCGGCCACGCCCATCGGCAGCAGCCTTGCGTTTGCGGTGACGTCGGCGCGCTCGCACTGGCCGTAGCTCATGTAGCCGCCGAGCCCGTCGATGGTCTCGCCGATGGCCAGGTCGCGCTTGGCGGTGGCAATCACTTCCACCAGCGGCGCGCCCAGGGGTTGCAGCACTGCATCGCCCAGCAGCACCACCCGCGCCACCGACAGCGGCACCTCGAAGTGGCACAGGTGGTACGGCGTGTAGAAGCTGTACAGCGGGCCTTCGCCGAGCTTGTAGAGATTGAGGTAATGCTGCTGCCTGGCATCGTCGTGGCTGGCCAGCACGAACACGCCGGGCGAGGGCAGGGCGCCGACCACGTAATCCACCGCCCCGCCCACCGCACGCAGGGCCTCAATGTCGTAGCGCCGGGTCAGTTCGTCGACATGTGCGCGATGCTCATGGCCGGTCATGCCGCGTTGCAGGATCGACATGCCGGTGCCATTGGCCACGATCGCCTGCTCGAAGCTGATCTTGGTGCCATCGGCAAAACTGGTGACCATATGCGGGTCCTGGCCCCATTTCGCGGCGAAACCGGCCTGTGTCGCCGGTGTGCGATAGGGGTCCTGCAGGCCCTTGATGTTGCCGCACAGCAGCGGCGTCAGACCGATCGAGCGTACGAACCGGTACAGGTTCATCTGCACGCCGGGCTGGTCGCCATCGCAGGCGCTGAAGATCACCCCGGCCGCGTCGGCCTTGCGCTTGAGCAGCGGGCCGACGGTGCCGTCGAGTTCGGCATTCATCGTGACCATGTGGCGACCATGGGCGATGGCGCCCAGGCTGATGCGCGCGCCGTAGTCGATGGCTCCGGTGGCATCGATCAGGCAATCCAGCCCATCGCATTCGTAGAGCAGTGCGGGGTCGTCGGTCACCGCAGGAATGCCGGCAGCGATCTGGCGCTTCAACTCGCCGGCGCCATCCACCACGCGCGCGTGCTGGCCGGCCTGGCGGTAGGCCTCCAGTGCCTTGTCCACGCTGCGGTTGCAGATCGCCGACACCCGCATGCCCGGCACCGAGTGCGCGATCTGGTTGACGATGCCGCGTGCCATGAAGCCGGCGCCGTACAGGCCGACACGCAATGGGCGGCCTTCGACAGCACGGGCCTGCAATAGACGATCGATGTTCATGCGCGCTCCCGCTGGGTGAGTCCGGCAAGGGTGGGGATGCCGTGTTGGTGTTCGTTGAAGTCCGGCCAGGCGGCATCCTTGTCGGACACCAGCTGTGGTTCGAGCGGCCACTGCACGCCCAGGCGCGGATCGTTCCAGCGCAAGCCGCGCTCGGCCTGCGGCGTGTACATCGCACTGGCGAAGTAGAACGCCTCGGTCTGCGGCTGCAGGGTGATGAAGCCATGCGCAAAGCCGCGCGGCACGTAGAGGGCCAGGCGATTGTCGGCAGTCAATTCAATGCCGTACCACTGCAGATACGTGCGTGAATCCGGGCGCAGGTCCACGATCGCATCCCATAGTGCACCACGGATGCAGCGCACGATCTTGACCTCGGCGGCGGGCGGCAGTTGGTAATGCATGCCGCGCAGGGTGCCGGCCTGCGCATTGAACGAGTTGTTGACCTGCACGAACTGATCGACCAGGCCGGCCTGCGCCATCTCCTGGGTGCAGAACACGCGTGCGAACCAGCCGCGTTCATCGCCACGCTGCTGCGGCTCGACCACGAACGCGCCTGCCAGCGGGGTGGGGTGGAAGATCATGCCGCCACCCTCAGATCCGGTGCCAGGGCGCCTGTGTCGACCAGCTGCTGCAGGATGCGCAGACGAATGAAGTCCGACCGCTGGCGGAAGTCGCCATCGTTGAACCCGGCACGCTGCAGGTCGTCGCGCAGCTCGGTGATGGTCGAACGCAGGGTTTCCTGCGGCTGATGTTCCGGCGCCAGGCGTTCGAACAGGGAGAAGTCCACGCGATAGGAGCGGTTGTCGGTCGGCGCGCTGGTGGAGATTGCAACGTGCGCACTGGGAATCGCCACGCCGACTGCATGGGCCAGATCGCGGATCTGCACGTTCCATCGCTCCGACCCGGCATTGACGAACAGGAACTGCCCGCCGGCCGCGGGCGTACGGCTCACTGCCCAGTCGATGGCGCGCGCCATGTCGCGCACATGGATCAACGGCCGCCAGGGCGAGCCATCGGACAACACCTCCACGGTGCCGTTGGCCACCGCGCTGGCGACGAAATCGTTGAGCACCAGATCCAGCCGCAGACGCGGCGAGGCACCGCAGGCGGTGGCAAAGCGCAGGCAGGTGATCACCATGTCGGTGTCCAGCTGTGCGAGCGCACGCTCGGTATCGATCTTGGAATGCGCATACGCCGTCAGCGGTGCGATGGCGCTGGTTTCCGACCGTGGCGTGCCATCGGCGGCGGCGCCATACACGCTGCAGCTGGAGGCGAACACGAAGTGCCCCACGCCGGCCTGCGCGGCCGCCTGCGCCACCGCCACGCTGGCGCGGCAGTTGATCGCATCGGTGACCAGCTCGAAACGCTTGCCCATCGCATCGTTAGAGATCGCCGCCAGGTGCACCACCGCGTCGAAGCCCTGCAACTGCTGCGCAGTGAGATCGCGCACGTCGCCGAACCATTGCTGGTCCAGCACCACTTCCGGCAGGCGGCGTGGGTCGGACAGGCAGTGCGCGAACCAGCCGCGATCCAGCCCCACCAACCAGGCCTGCGGATAGCGCTGACGCAAATGCGCGGCCACGACCGGGCCGATGTAGCCCATGTTGCCGGTGATCAGAATACGCATGTTGTTACTCCCACACGCGCCAGGGCGCGCGATTGGACGACCAGAGGGTTTCGAGATGATTGCGGTCGCGTAGCGTGTCCATCGGCTGCCAGAAGCCGTCGTGGCGATACACGCTCAGCTCGTCGCGATCGACCAGCGTTTCCAGCGGGCTGTTCTCCCACACGGTGGCATCGCCCTCGATCACGTCGATCACGCGCGGATCGAGCACGAAGAAACCGCCGTTGATCAGGCCATCGCCATCCAGCGGCTTCTCGCGGAATCCGGTGACCTGCTCGCCTTCCACCCGCAGGGCGCCAAAGCGGCCGGGCGGTTGCACGGCGGTGACCGTGGCCATGCGGCCTTCGCGCTGGTGCAGCGCGATGGCGGCAGTGATGTCCACATCGGCCACGCCATCGCCATAGGTCATGCAGAACGCGGCCTCCTCGCGCAGATGTTCGCGCACGCGGCGCAACCGGCCGCCGGTCATGGTCTGTGCGCCGGTATCGACCAGCGTCACGCGCCAGGGCTCGGCGCGGGTGTTGTGCAAGGTGGTGGTGTTGCTGCCGAGGTCGCAGGTGACGTCGGATTCGCGCATGTGGTAATTCATGAAGAAATCCTTGATCACCTCACCGCGGTAGCCCAGGCAGACGATGAAATCCTGGATGCCGTGGTGCGCGTAGATCTTCATGATGTGCCAGAGGATCGGCTTGCCGCCGATCTCCACCATCGGCTTGGGGCGGATGGCGGTTTCCTCGGAAATGCGCGTTCCCAGGCCGCCTGCCAGAATGACTGCTTTCATTGCTGATCCTTGAACTGAGGCGCCGCTGGTCGCGGCGCAGTGCGATAAGGCGCTAGGCGGTCATGCTCAGCGCGATCGCCGGCGGGCAGGCGGCCTGTTCGGCCATCGTGGCCAGGTTGTCGAGCATGGCAAGGCGCTCGGCCATCAGCGGCGGGGGCGGCAACTGCAGCGTCTGCAGGATCTGCGCCCACCGGTGTGCCCAGTCGTGCCGTCGCAGGCACTGCACGGCATTGTGCAGACGGGCACGCTCCAGGCGCTCGGTCTGCTGCTCCAGATCGCGTAGGAACGGGCCGATCTCCGCGCCATCGGCCGGCAGCTCGATCACGGCGTCTTCCCAATCGAAGTACTGGGCAAATTCCGGACATGCCTGCGCGGAGCCGAGGATCACCGCGCCGCCGGCGGCACCTTCGAAATAGCGTGTTGCCAGCGCCTGTTTTTTCACACCCTTGAAGACTCCCTGGGTGTCGACCACGAAGTCGTGCGCCATGAAGAACTTGGCGCGCTTGATCATGGCGGCCGACTGCAGCCGATGTGCCGCCCAGTCCTGCACCGCGCCGCCGCGCAGCACATCGTGCAGATAGAAGAAATCGGGGTTGGCCTGTGCATGTGCCAGCAAATGCGCATGCACCTGCGGCATGCGCCGGCCGATGCTGACCACATCGATGCAGCGCTGTGGCGGCCGCGGCAATGGCGTCGCCAGCAGTGTGTCGCAGGCGCTGGCCAGAAACGACACCGGGGTGCTGGTGTAGCGGCGCAGCGCATCGACGCAACTGGCGTTGAGCACGAAGACATGGTCGAACTGGTCCAGCAGTTTCAGCTCGGCCTTCTGCGAGTCCAGCAATTCCGGCCAGGTTTCCAGCAGATACACCACGCGGGTACGGCAGCGCTCGCGCCATCCCTTGATGCGGGCCAGCGTGCCCAATTCCCTGGGGAACTGGCACACGTAGAAGAACAGGTCATGGTCCTGTTCGACCACCCGGGGCTGTGCGTTGGACAGCGCAGGCCGCCCACTCAGCCGTTGCAGCGCAGAGGCGCCACGGTGTGTGAGTTCGTTGAGCAGATACGACACGCCGGGATTGACGCCGCGTCCGCGGGTGTACTCGGCCGCGGGTGGACACAGCAACTGCGCGTGTTCCAGACTGCGGATCACGTTGAGCAACGCATACGCCTGCCCATTGAAGGCCTCTGGCCATGCCTCGTAATTGGAGGCAAGCAGGACCGAACGCGTTGCGTCCATTCAAACTCCTTCGGTGATTGCAGCTTCGAACCGGACGCGACAGCGCGCGCTCGGGTGGGGGAAGAATGCACACCGCAAATGCGGGAAACGTCTGTAGCGTCGAGTAACGTGATTTACGTCATGTGTCGAGCCGAATATAGGGTTGGTTTGTGAGAAAAAAGTGATGGCGATCACAACAATCCTGTGCGTTCCAGCAGACGTATAGACTGATCGACCCTCGTGTGAGAACGGCCATGCAAGACGTCGAGTGCATCGTGATAGGTGCCGGAGTGGTGGGGCTGGCAATTGCGCGCGAGCTGGCGATGCGGGGGCACGAGGTGTTGGTGCTGGAATCCGAAGCCGCCATCGGCACCGGGACCAGCGCACGCAATAGCGAGGTGATCCATGCCGGGCTCTACTATCCGGCCGGTTCGTTGAAGGCGCAGTTATGCATCAGCGGCAATGCACTGTTGTACGCGTACTGCCAGCAGCGCCACGTGCCGCATCGGCGCTGCGGCAAATTGATCATCGCCTGCGACCACGGCCAGCGCGAGCAGCTTGATCGGCTGCACCGCAGCGCCATTGCCGGCGGCGCGCACGGGTTGCTGCCGCTCGACGCGGCACACATGCAGGCGCGCGAGCCGGCCCTGCGCTGCGTCGCGGCGCTGGAGTCCACCACCACCGGCATCATCGACAGCCATGCGCTGATGCTGGCGTTGCAGGGCGATGCCGAAGCGCATGGCGCCACCGTGGCGCTGCGTGCATACGTCGACCAGGTCGAGCCGCTTGCGCAAGGGCTGCGCGTGACCGTCGCAGGTCAGCCATCGGCACGGCTGTCCTGTGCCTGGCTGGTGAACGCAGCAGGTCATGGTGCACCGCCGCTGGCCGCGCGGATCGATGGCCTGCCAGCGCATGCGCAGGTGCGCGGCTATTTCGCCAAGGGCAGTTACTTCACGCTGGCAGGGCGCTCGCCATTCCAGCAGTTGATCTACCCCATGCCCGAACCCGGTGGCCTGGGTGTGCATCTCACGCTGGATCTGCACGGGCGTGCGCGCTTCGGCCCCGACGTGGAGTGGGTCGCGCAGCCCGACTATCACTGCGCGCCAGGCCATGCCGCGCGGTTTGCCGCAGCGATCCGGCGTTACTGGCCTGGCCTGCCGGACGGCGCGTTGCAGCCCGGCTATTGCGGCGTCCGCCCGAAGATCAGCGCACCAGGCGAGGCGGCGGTCGACTTCCGTATCGATGGTCCGTCCATGCACGGCATCGCCGGCCTGGTGAACCTGTTCGGCATCGAGTCGCCAGGCCTGACCTGTTGCCTGAGCATCGCGCGGCATGTGGCCGCATTGCTGGCTGCCGGGCGCACCGTTCCCGCGCTGCCGGCCTGACGTCGCCGCGCCCTGGCGTTGATTCCGGCTCGCTGGTTCCTTGGGCGAGCGAGGACATCGATGCTCTGCCGATGCTGCATGCCGAGATGGTGTCGGGCAGCATCGGCATCGGCGCGATCAGGCGCGCGCGCCGGGGCACTGGTAGCGCTATCTACATCTGGCCTGCGACGCGTCGGCCAGCCATCACCGGGAGTGCAAGATTTGCACAGCGAGCGCAGCTGTTTTTTCCTGCAACGTGCGGCCCTGCACCGTCTCGCCTGGCTTTGCGTGTTGGCACGATAGTTGCGTTACCCCCCCTACCAGTGGCGTGATCGACGCATCGAGAGGAGGCACAGTGGAAGACGGACAAAGCAGTACTCGTAGCCGGCGCGGTTTTGCCGCATTGGATCCTGAAAAGCGCCGCGTGTTGGCGAGCAGTGGCGGCAAGGCAGCGCATGCCAGTGGCAATGCGCACGAATTCACCAGCGACGAAGCACGCGAAGCGGGCCGCAAGGGCGGCCAGGCCGTGAGCCGCGATCGCGATCACATGTCGCGGATCGGCAGCAAGGGGGGGCGTTCCAAGCAGGCCAAACCTCAGGAAGAGGCCGTCTAGGTAAGAGTGCGGCGCGCATCCGGCGCGCCGTTCTTGCTGCAGCGGGACCGCAGGCCCTGCACGCGACGTGCGGGGCCTGCGTCGTTTTGCGGACGTGGCCGCCAGGCCACCAGAAAGGCATGAACAATCGATTGCAGCTGCGCAGCGTGTTCGACGACTTTCGCCTTGCTTGAGTTGTTCCAGACGTGACGCAGATGTTGATGTGCAATGCATCACCGGGGTGTCGGAAGTTTTTTCACTGATTGCCGTGCGCACGCTATCGATTGCAGGGAAATATTTCGCAATTGCCTGCTGTGTTTTCGCAAGCGAATGCAGGATTTGCATCCGCTGCAGAATTTTCAGCAGCGCCGGCCTGCAACCGGACTCGGCCTTGCGGGCCATGGGCGTCGCGCCAGCCGCCGAATGGACCACCCAGCGTGAAGCGCTTACCCTGGCCGTCTTTTCATTGGATGGCACTTGGAATGACAGACCGCTTGGCGTATCCGATCGGCACTGCAGGGCAACCCTGGGGCGATGCAGAGCGCGCCGCATGGCGGGCACGCCAGCGGCGTCAGCGCAGTCATGCGACGGATGTGGTGCAGGTGATCGATGCGCTGGATGCCAGCCTCGAGCGCGTGCCTTACGGAACGATCCAGGCGGCGTCCGAGCACTATCCGCTGATTGCGCTGCGCAGCGCAGGCTGGGACGCCGCGTTGCCGTGGGCGCTGGTGACCGGTGGCGTGCATGGTTACGAAACCAGCGGCGTGCAAGGTGCGCTGCAATTCCTGCAGCACCGTGCCGCAGCCTACGCAGGCAAGCTCAATCTGTTGGTGGCGCCCTGTGTCAATCCGTGGGGCTACGAGCGGGTCCAGCGCTGGAATGCCGATGCCATCGACCCCAATCGTGCGTTTCGCCCGGACAGCCCGGCCGCCGAGTCGGCGGCATTGATGCAGCTGGTCGCCGCAGTGGCCGGGCAGGCGCTGGTGCACATCGACCTGCACGAAACCACCGACAGCGACGAAAGCGAATTTCGCCCGGCCCTGGCCGCACGTGACGGCGTCGACTTCGTGCCTGGCAGCATTCCCGATGGCTTCTACCTGGTGGGCGACAGCGAAGATCCGCAACCGCAGTTTCAGCAGGCAATCATTGCCGCCGTCGCCGAGGTCACTCATATCGCACCTGCCGATGCAAACGGCCAGATCATCGGCGCAGCGGTGGTCGCGCATGGCGTCATCAATTACCCGGTGCGGCGTCTGGGTTTGTGCGCGGGCATCACCGGCGCACGGTATCGCACCACCACCGAGGTGTATCCGGACAGCCCACGCGCGACACCTGCGCAGTGCAATGCCGCGCAGGTGGCGGCCATCTGCGCGGCGTTGGACTACGCGCTCGCACATCACTGACAGCACGGGCCGGCAGCGCGCATCGGAGCTGCCGCCACGGCGACGTCAGCATCTGCACCGCTGCGCAAGCGCATGCGCGTTGACCCACTGCGCGGCTAGACTATGCAGTTCGTCAAATGCATGGAAGACACTGGATGACCCACGATGCGATAGACAGTGCACGCAGACGCCTGCTGGGCGGCGCGATGGGAATGGCCATCAGCGGCGGCGTGCTTGCCAGGCAACCCAACACGGAGAACACGATGGCACAGCACACGCAGTGGCAGGATGGCAGCTGGCTCAATCGGCCACGCACCGTCGCGATCGACGGCGGCACACTGGATGTGGTCACCGACAAGGCCACCGATTTCTGGCGCAAGACGCATTACGGGTTTACCCGCGATAGCGGGCATTTTCTCGGCCTCACCGCCGCGGCGCGCTTCACTGCACAGCTGCGGGTGCGCGCGCAATACGAGTCGCTCTACGATCAGGCCGGCATCATGGTGCGCGTGGACGAGCAGCATTGGGTCAAGGCGGGTATCGAGCTCAGCGATGGCCGTGCGATGCTCAGCAGCGTGTTGACCAACCCGGTCTCCGATTGGGCGACCGGCCCCTACGAGGGCGACCCCAAGGATTTCTGGATCCGCGCCACCGTTGCCGACGGCGTCCTGCGTCTGCAGGTATCGGCCGACGGAAAGACCTGGCCGCTGGTGAGGCTTTGCCCGTTTCCCGTTGCCGAGGCATATCAGGTCGGGCCGATGTGCTGCACGCCGGAGCGTGCCGGGCTGAAGGTGCGTTTTTCCGACTGGACGCTTGGTCCGCCGCTGGGCAAGGACCTGCACGATCTGAGTTGATCGCCGCGTGGCAACGCAGCATGCGCGCTGCGTTGCCACGTGTCTCACTGCAGGAGGCGAGGGCGGTACTGCGCGCATCGATCACTGCAGATGCGCGCGCATGGCGCGCCCCGGATACATCGCATCACGGCAAGCGCTGCTCGGCCACCGCGTTTGCCACATACGCGGCGACCAGCTCCGCCTCCATCGGCCGGGCCAGCAGATACCCCTGTGCTTCGTCGCATCCCCAACTGCGCAGCAGTGCAATTTCGTCGGCGTGTTCGATGCCTTCTGCCACGGTGCGATATCCCAGCGCACTGGCCAGGCGTACCACCGCCTCGGCGCGCATCTGCATGCCGGCCTTGGTGGCGATGCCGGTCACCAACGAGCGATCGAGCTTGAGGACGTTGACCGGCAGCTCGGTGAGGTAGCCGAAGTTGCTGTAGCCGGTGCCGAAGTCGTCGATGGCCACACTGATGCCGGCGTCGCGCAGGGTGCGCAGCCGCGGCACCGCCTCCACATTGCTGCGCAGCCAGCGGCCCTCGGTGATTTCCAGCTCGATCCGCTGGGTGGGAATGGCCAGTTCCCGGCAGCGGTGGATGAGGTCTGCGGCAAGATTGAGGTTGCCAAAATCGCGCGAGGACAGATTGATCGACATGGAAAAATCCAGCCCCTGCGCGCGCCAGCTGGCCAATTGCACCAACGCGTGCTCGATCACCCAGTTGGTGACGGTGCACATCAAGGCGGTCTTTTCGAACAACGGGATGAATTCGTCCGGGCCGATCGGGCCCAGGCTGGCATGCCGCCACCGCAGCAGTGCCTCGAAGCCGGTCACCGACAGGTCCTCGAGATTGATCCGGGGCTGGAAGACCAGGCGGAAATCACCCGCTTCCAGGGCTTTTTCGGCGTCCAGCGCCAGCCGGTACGAGCGCTGGATCGCATCGTCGTGGGAGGCGCTGTACCAGCACACGATGGCGTGGTTGCTGATCGCATCGCCCAGCGCCACCAGCCCCTTGCGCATGACATCGTTGGTGTCCGGCTGCTGCGGTGCAAAGCGCACCACGCCGGCATGAAAGGTCAACGACATCGGGATGCCGGCCGCATCCATCGGTGCATGCAACATGTCGCGCAGATCGAGCAACAGGTCCTCCATCTCGTCGGGCGCGGAATTCAACAGGAAGAACGCAAAACGCATCGGTGCCACGTGATAGACGGTGGCCTTGCCGCGCAATGCGCGCGTCAGCACATAGCTGGCGTGGCGCACCAGTTCCTCCAGTGGCTGCATGCCCAGCGCCTGACGCGCTTCATTGGCTGCCTGGGTGTCATAGACCTCGATGAAGGCGGCAATGGTGGGCACGCAGTGGCTGCCGAAGGCGAGGGCATCCAGATCCGACTGCAGCTGGCGTGCATTGAGCAAGCCGCTATGCGGTTCGCGCCGCCCGGCACCGAACTGCAGCTCCAGCTGCGCCGCTGCCACGTTGGCGAACATCAACAGCTGCTGGTGTTCCTGGCTGGCCAGGAGACGCTCACGCGTGTCGATCACGCACAAGGTGCCGGACACGCCGGTCTGCGGCGCACCCACCGGGACGCACGCGATAAACCGTGCCGGCAGGCCCGGAAAGGCAGCGTCGCCCAACTGGATCGGCGCAAGTGCGGCAGGTTCGATCAGTTCCCTCACCCCGTTGGCCGCGGCAGACGCATGCCGGCACAGTTCGATGGCTTGCTCGACATGCTCGGTACTGATGCCGCGCGCCGCCAGCACGCGCACGCGACCACCTTCGACGATGGTCAATGCAGCCGCGGGCGCAACCAGTGCATGGCAGAGCAGGCGCGCGATCTGATCGAGCGGCTCCATGCCGCCCAGGTCGATCGGCACACCTGACCAGTCGAAGTGCTGTTCCTGCCGTTTGGGGTCCAAAGCAAGCGTCATGTCGTCAGATTCCGTGTTGAACATCACACACCGCATGGCTACTAGAAACAAACCGAGGTCATCGACAGGTGACGATCATCCGGTGTCACGCCGTTGAAGTAATCCGGCTCGCTTCAATAAACTCCGTCCGCACTATCGAGCACGACCATAAACCGGACCGACGGAACGCCTGCACACAAATACCGTAATCGCTGATCGGCGTCGACGGTTGGCGGTGGTCTTAATGATGAAAGCGGACTCATTCATCGGCAGAGTGTGATAGCCGATGCCGGAAATTGCTTCTGCAGCGCAGCATCAAGTGCGCGATCGTCAATCAAATGGTCCGGTTCGCCAGCAGCTCGGTGGCCGCATCAAATCACCGTCAGGTATTCGGACTCTTCCAGGCATGGTTCGCTCCTTATGCGAGCAAATGCCTTTTTTTTAGCGAGATGCAACCAGCCAGACGTGCGGTGACCATCGCATGAGGCGGCTGGATAACGTTGGCGGGCACGAGCAAACCAATCGACAATTTCGACGTGCGTCGTGGGCAGTGTTGTGGTTAGTGATATTCAGCACAGTTTCAAGCATGGCGATTTTCTTATTAATCTCCCACTATTGCTCGCAGGGAGTGGTATTAAACGCACTCATCCGCAAGACGATAAAAGCGGGCGCAGCTTTAATTGCTTTAAACCGACTCGACAGTAAATCAACTTTCTGCTGTTGGAGAGCGCGTGTGTGTGTGCGTGAGTCTCTGCACGGCGATACAGGGGGAATAAAATGAATCGTGCATTTGCGCTGGTCTGGAACGCAGCAATTGGCAATTGGGTCGTGACGCACGAACTGGTGCGGCGGCGGCGCAAGTCCGGGGCAACCCGCCGCAGTGTGTCGAGCCTTGTCGTCCTGGCGGTGGGAGTGGCCGCCCCGATGCTGGCCTGGGGAGCATGCACGCCTGCGATTCCTGCAGCGGGCGCAACCGTCACCTGCACCGGGCTGCCAATCACCAGCAATAGCTTCACAAGCGGCACCAACAACCTGACCGTCAACGTGGCGGCAGGCACGCAAATGACCGCCGGCTTGCTTGGCGGCACCGCCGTTGCGCTCAGCGGCACCAATTCCACCCTCAACAACAGCGGCACGATCGATCCATCCGTGCTTGGCCTGTTGTCGGTGCTGAGCACCGGCGTCACCATGGGCAATGCCAGTTCCACCGCGGTGACCGCCAACAATCTCGCCGGCGGCGCGATCTACGGCACCGGCGGCGTGCTTGGAGCCAACCTGCTCAATCTCGACGGTATGGCGCTCGGCATCACCTCGGCCAGCAATGGCGTCGTGCAGATCAACAACGCCGGCCTGATCGATAGCCGTGCGTTGTTGAACCTGTCGGTCCTGAGTGCGGATACGCCGGTGATTGCGGTCAGCGGCGGCGGTACCGTCAATGCGGTCAACACCGGCACCATCAACGGGCGCGTGGGTTTCCAGAGCTCGGCCACCGGTAACAGCTTCGTCAATTCCGGCACCATCAACGGCAGCGTGTCGTTGGGAGCAGGCAGCACCAATACCTTCACTGCGGTGACCGGCGGCAGCGTCAACAGCGGCGGCGGGCTGGCGCTCGAATTGCTTGGACCAGGCGGCTTGCTGAGCTTTGCGCAGACCGGTGTGGTGGATGGCGGTGCAGGCGGTACCAATACGCTGATCCTGCAGAATTCGGCCAGCGGAACCGGCAGCGGCAGCACCGGCGTAGGAACGCTCAGCACGGCCCAGTACATCAATTTCGGCAGCCTGCGCGTCAACAGCGGCACCTGGTCGGTGGGAGGCGCAGGCAACTTCGGCAGCAGCGCGCTCAATGGCGGCGTATTGCAGTTCGCCAATCCCACGCAGCTGGGGACTGCCATCAGCGCCAACGGCGGCGCGCTGGAGGCAACAGCCGCCGGCCTGAGCCTGTCACCGGCCGCCGGCATCACGTTGGGCACCGGTGGCCTGACCTTGCAGGGCGCCAATGCGTTGACCGTGGCCAGCCCCATCAACGGCACCGGTGCGCTGACCAAGACCGGTACCGGTACGCTGGGCCTGACCGGCACCAATACCTTCAGCGGCGGCGTCAACCTGCTCGGCGGGTCACTGACCGTGGGCACCAACAGCGCGTTGGGAACAGGCACCGTCAACGCATCTGCCGGCAGCGTACTTGCGAGTGCGGCCGTCAACCTGCCGAACGCGTTCGTGCTCAACAACGTCATCGGCATCGGCGGTGCCAGCAATCTGCGGCTCGGCGGCGGCGTCAGTGGCGCCGGAGCGCTGAACAAGATCGGCACCGGCACGCTGACCCTTGGCGGCAACAACACCTATGCCGGGGGCACGACGCTGGGTGCCGGGACGCTGCTGATCGAAACCAATACCGCGCTCGGAGCGGGCACGGTGACCGCCGCCGGCGGACAGCTGGAGACCAGCACTCCGCTGACCCTAGCCAACAATTTTGCACTGACCAACACACTGGGCGTGGGCGCCAGCGGCAACACGCTCACGTTGACCGGCACGCTTGCCGGTGCCGGTGGCATCAACAAGACCGGCACCGGCACGCTCGCGCTCGGCGGTACCAACACCTTCACTGGCGGCACCACGCTGGCATCGGGCACCTTGCAACTGGGTACTGCTTCGGCACTGGGCACCGGTGCCTTGAATGTCACTGGCGCGTCCAACCTCAGCAGCAGTGCGCCATTGACGGTGGCCAACGGCATCAGCCTGGGCGGGCCGTTGAACTGGACCGGCGCGCAGGCGCTGACGTTGAGCGGTGCCATCAACGGTGGCGGCAGCCTGATCAAGAGCGGCGCGGGCGACCTCACGCTGAGCGGCAACAACGCCTACACCGGCGGCACCACCCTGGGTACCGGGCGCCTGGTGGTGGGCGCGAACGCGGCACTGGGCACCGGTACATTGACCGCAAGCGGCGGCGAGCTGGATGCCACCGCAGCGGCAACCCTGGGCAACACGATTGCACTCACCGGCACCTTGGGCGTGGGCAGCAGCGGCAATGCCGTGAACCTGACCGGCGCCATCGGCGGCACCGGTGCGTTGACCAAGCTTGGCACCGGCACCCTGACCCTGGGCGGCCTGAATACCTATACCGGTGGTACCAACCTCAATGCCGGCACCTTGCAGGTGGCCAGCGGCACCGCACTGGGCACGGGTGCCTTGAACGTCACCGGCAATGCGGCCCTGCAAAACATGGCGGCCACCTCGCTGAGCAACGCGATCGCGTTGAGCCCGGGTGCGTTGACACTCAGCGGGGCGCAGGCACTGACGCTGAGCGGCGCGGTCAGCGGGACCGGAAGCCTGGTCAAATCCGGCAGCGGCGATCTCACGCTGAGCGGCAACAATCTGTACAGCGGCGGCACCACGCTCAGCGCGGGCAAATTGACGGTGGGCAGCGACACCGCGCTCGGTGTCGGCGCGCTCAACGCGGCGGCTGGCACCACCCTGGACACTGCAACTGTCAGCACGCTGGCCAATGCCATTGCATTGGCGGGCCTGGTCGATGTGGGGGGCAGCAACGCGCTCACACTCAGTGGCGCCATCACCGGTGTGGGCAGCCTGGACAAGCTGGGTCCCGCCAGCCTGACCCTGGCCGGCAACAACAGCTATGCCGGGGGGACGCGGCTGAGCGCAGGCAGCCTGGTCCTGGGCAGTGACACGGCCCTGGGGCTTGGCACCCTGACCGTCGGCGGCGGGCTGCTCGACAGCACCGCCGCACGCGTGCTCGCCAATAACGTCGCGCTGGAAGCGGATCTGCAACTCGGCGGCAGCCAGGATCTCGCCCTCACCGGCGCGGTCAGCGGCGTGGGTGGCGTCATCAAGGACGGCGCCGCTGCACTGACGCTGGCTGGACCCAACAGCTTTGCCGGTGGCGTGGATCTCAATGCAGGCGCCTTGTTGCTCGGCAACGGCGCAGCACTGGGCACCGGTGTGCTGACCGCTGCCGATGGCACGCAGCTGCAGGCTACCGTCGCGACCACGATCGGCAACGACGTCGCCCTGAACGGTGCGCTCTCGCTCACCGGCAATACCGATCTTGGCGTCACCGGCATCGTCAGTGGCGCGGGCAGCCTGATCAAGCAGGGTGCCGGTGTGCTGACGCTCACCGGCAACAATCTCTACACCGGCGGTACCCTGGTCGACACCGGCACCCTGGTGGTCGGCAGCGATACTGCACTGGGCACCGGCGCGCTCACGGCTGCCGATGGCACGCAGCTCACTGCCAGCACTGCAGTGACCTTGCAGAACGCGGTCAACCTCACCGGTCAACTCGGTATCGATGGCCAGGACCTCACGCTCGATGGCGTGGTCGACGGCGCCGGCAGCCTGATCAAGAACGGCGCGCAAACGCTCACCCTCAACGGCAGCAATACCTGGGCCGGCGGCCTGCAGCTGCAGGGCGGCGCAGTGGTGGTCGGCAGCGACACCGCGCTGGGGCTGGGTACGCTCAGCGCCGCCGACGGCACCACGCTGGATGCCGGCACGGCGGTGACACTGGGCAATGCGCTTGCCTTGAATGGCGCCCTCACGCTGCCAGGCACGCAGGACATCACGCTCAATGGCGTCGTCAGCGGGATCGGCAGCCTCGACAAGCAAGGCGCTGCCACGCTGACCTTGACCAATGCCAATACCTTCAGCGGTGGCGTTGCGCTCGATGCCGGGCGTCTGGTGCTCGGCAACGACACTGCCTTGGGCGTGGGTGCGCTGCTGGTCGGCGGTGCTGCCGAACTGGATGCCACTGCCGCATTGACGCTGGGCAATACGCTGCAGTTGAACGATCAGCTCACGCTGATCGGCAGCAACGACCTGGGCTTGAACGGTGCCATCACCGGCACCGGCAGCCTGATCAAGAATGGCGCCACCACGGTGTCGCTCAACGCCGGCAACAGCTATAGCGGTGGCACCACGTTGACGGCCGGCAGCATCGCGGTCGGCGCCAACGGTGCACTCGGCACCGGCAGCCTGTCGGTCGTCGGCAATGCGGCGCTGAGCAATGCGATTGCAGTGGCATTGGGCAACGACATCGCGCTTGGCGCAGCGCTCACCGTGGACAACGGTGCGGACATGTTGGTCAGCGGCGCCCTCAGCGGGACCGGCGACTTGATCAAGACCGGCGCCGGCACCCTGACCTTGAATGGCAGCAACAGCTACACCGGCCCGCTGGCGATCCAGGCCGGCACGCTGGTGGCCAGCACAGCCGCATCGCTCGGCAACGCCAGCAATGTCGATGTCGCTGCAGGGGCGGTGCTGAATCTCAGCACCGGTGGCCTGATCAGCGCGCTCAGCGGTGCCGGCAACGTCACTACCGATGCCGGCGCCACGCTGCAGTTGGGGAGCGGCGATTTTGCCGGCAGCCTGGGCGGTGGCGGCAGTCTGGACAAGGTTGGCGCGGGCACGGTGCGCCTGCTCGGCAGCAGCGCGATTGGTGGTGCCACCCAGGTCAGCGGCGGCACCCTGGATGTGATCGGCAGCCTGGATACCAGCGCGTTGAACGTGGCGCTGGGCGGCAGCCTGACCGGCACCGGCACCACCGGCAGCGTGGCCAGCAACGTGACCATCGCCGACGGCGGCCGGCTGGCATTGAGCAGTGGCTCCTCGCTCAGCGTGGGTGGCCTGACCCTGGCACCGGGTGCGTTTTTGGACGTCGCACT
Source organism: Xanthomonas sp. BRIP62418 (assembly GCF_003993495.1). Classification (NCBI taxonomy): domain Bacteria; kingdom Pseudomonadati; phylum Pseudomonadota; class Gammaproteobacteria; order Lysobacterales; family Lysobacteraceae; genus Xanthomonas; species Xanthomonas sp. BRIP62418. Next base: position 66,882 of record NZ_QEZG01000045.1, on the reverse strand, counting down.
GGCAGCGCCGAGCACTACGCGGCTGCTCGCGGTCAACGGCGACCTCACCCTGGACGGCACGCTCAACATCAGCGACCTCGGTGGGTTCGGCACGGGCGTGTATCGCCTGATCGACTACACCGGCCTGCTCACCAACAACGGCCTGGCGATCGGCCTGTTTCCGGGCAGCGTGGATCTCAGCCAGCTTGCGCTGCAGACCGCCATCGGCCAGCAACTGAACCTGGTGGTGACGGCGCCGGGTAGCATCGTGCAGTTCTGGGATGGGGTGCAGACCACGGCCAACGGCACTGTCGATGGCGGTGCAGCCACGTGGGGGGCGGCGACCAACTGGACCACCCAGGACGGCACTGCCAACAGCACCTGGCAAGGCGATTTTGCGGTCTTTGCCGGCAGCGCCGGCACGGTGGGCGTGGCGGGCACGCAGGACATCGGCGGCCTGCAGTTCGTCACCGATGGCTATCAGTTGACCGACGCCGGCGCGGGTGGGCTGGCGGTGACCGCCCCGTTGACCGCGATCCGGGTGGATCCAGGTGCAACCGCCACCATCGATGTGGCGATCTCCGGCAGCGGTGGCGTGGAAAAACTCGACGCCGGCACGCTGGTGCTCGATGCGGCCAACAGCTACACCGGCGGCACCGCACTCAGCGGAGGCACCCTGGTGCTGGGCGACGCGCAGGCACTTGGCAGCGGCGCGTTGACCGCCGCAACCGGCACCAGCCTCGATAGCAACCAGGCATTGGCGCTCGGCAATGCGGTGGCGCTCACGGGTGCGCTCACCCTGGTCGGCAGCAACGACCTGAGCCTGTCCGGCCCGATCAGCGGTGCGGGCAGCCTGATCAAGAACGGCACTTCCACGCTCACGCTCGATGGTGCCAACAGCTACGTCGGCGGCAGCGTGTTGAACGCAGGCACCCTGGCGGTGGGCAGCAACACCGCGCTGGGCGTCGGCAGCCTGTCGGTGCTGGGCAATGCCACCTTGAGCAATGCGATTGCGCTGGCATTGGGCAATAACGTCAACCTGGGCGCGGATCTGACCATTGCCAGTGCGGACGATCTGGCCTTGACCGGGGTGCTGAGTGGCGCGGGTGCCGTGACCAAGACGGGCCTGGGCACCTTGACCTTGTCCGGCGGCAACACGTTCACCGGCCCGGTGTCGGTGCAGGCCGGCGTGCTCGCCACCGCCGCCCCCGGCGCGTTAGGCAACACCAACGCCGTGGACGTTGCCGCAGGTGCCGGGCTCTCGCTCGGCAGCAATGCGGCCCTGGGTGCAGTGACCGGGCAGGGCAATGTCGCCGTGCTGGGCGGCAACACGCTGCAGCTTGGCGCCAACAACGTCGGCAGTACTTTTGCCGGCAGCCTGAGCGATGCAGGCAATCTGGACAAGGTCGGCACCGGCACCTTGCAGCTCACCGGCACCAGCGCGCTCGGCGGCACCACCCAGGTCACCGCCGGCACGCTGGATGTGGATGGCACGCTGGCCAGTGCCGGCGGCCTGACCGTGGGCAGCGGTGGCAGCCTGAGCGGCAGCGGTGTGGTCGATGCGGCGGTCACGGTGAGTGATGGCGGCCGCCTGGTGGTGAGCAGTGGCGCAGTGCTCACCACCGGCAGCCTGAGCCTGGCTCCCAACGCCACGCTCGACGCGTTCCTGGGCGTCCCCAGCCAGACCGGCGTGTTGGCGGTCAATGGCGATCTCACCCTGGACGGCACGCTCAACATCACCGACATCGGCGGGTTCGGCACCGGCGTGTATCGCCTGATCGACTACACCGGTGGGTTGACCGACAACGGGCTGGGCGTTGGCACGCTGCCCGGCAACGTGGACCCGGCCCAGCTGACGCTGCAGACCGCGCTGGCCCAGCAGGTCAACGTGGTGCTGGTGTCGCCCGGCAGCAACGTGCAGTTCTGGGACGGTGCGCAGACGATCGCCAATGGCAGCATCGACGGTGGCGCAGGCATCTGGGCGGCCGGCCCCAGCAACTGGACCTCGATCGATGGGCTGAGCAACGGCAACTGGCAGAACAGTTTTGCCGTGTTCGCCGGTACCGCCGGCAACGTGGGCGTGCAGGGCACGCAAGGCATCACCGGCATGCAGTTCGCCAGCGACGGGTATGTGCTGAGCGATGCCGGCGCCGGTGCAGTGAGCGCCAATGCGGCCACCACCATCATCCGGGTCGATCCCGGCGTCACCGGCACCATCGACGTCGGTATCGGCGGCACGGGCACGCTGCAGAAACTCGATACCGGCACGCTGGTGCTGGGCGCTGCCAATACCTACACCGGCGGCACCGCGCTCGGCGGCGGCACGCTGGTGCTGGGCGATGCGCAGGCACTGGGAACCGGCACCTTGACCGCAGCAGCCGGCACCAGCCTCGATACCGATCAGGCATTGGCCGTGGGCAACGCGGTGGTGCTCGACGGTGCGGTGACGCTGCTCGGCAGCAACGATCTGGCCCTGACCGGCGCGATCAGCGGTGCCGGCGGCGTGATCAAGGCCGGCGCGTCCACGCTCACGCTCAGTGGCAACAACAGCTATACCGGCGGGACCGTGCTGAGCGATGGCACCTTGTCGATCGGCAGCAACGCCGCGTTGGGCACCGGCACCTTGGCGGTGGTCGGCGATGCGGTGCTGACCAACCCTGTTGCCGCAGCGGTGGGCAATGCGCTCACCCTGGGCGCTGCGCTGCGCGTCGACAACCCGGCAAACCTCACGCTTGCCGGCGATATCGGTGGCAGCGGCGCGCTGATCAAGACCAACACCGGCACGCTGACACTGGACGGCAGCAATGGCTACAGCGGTGGCACCACGGTCAATGCCGGCACCCTGGTCGGCGACAGCGCCAGCCTGCAGGGGGCCATCGTCGATAACGCGACGCTGGCATTCAACCAACTGGCTGACGGCGTGTTCACCGGGTCGATCACCGGCACCGGCAGCGTGATCAAGGATGGCGCCGGCGCGTTGTTGCTCAACGGTGCAAACGGGTACACCGGCGGCACCACGATCACGGCCGGCACCTTGATCGGCGACACCACCAGCCTGCAGGGCGATATCGCCAACAACGCGGCACTGGTGTTCAACCAGAACACGGCCGGCGTCTATGCCGGCACGCTCAGCGGCACCGGCTCATTGCAGAAGGCCGGCACCGGCGCGCTGCAACTGCTCGGGCCCAACACTTACACCGGCGGCACCGTGATCAGCGCCGGCAGCTTGATCGGCACCACCACCAGCCTGCAGGGCAACATCGTGGACAACGCCACGCTGGTGTTCGACCAGGCCAGCGATGGTGTCTTCGCCGGTGCAGTCAGTGGCACGGGCAGCGTGGTCAAGCAGGGGGCAGGGGCGTTGACGCTTGCCGAGGCCAGCAGCTACAGCGGCGGCACTGCGCTTGCCAGCGGCAGCTTGGTGCTGGGCGATGCACAAGCACTGGGTAACGGGACGTTGACCGCCGCGATCGGCACCACGTTGGATACCGATCAGGCACTGACAGTCGCCAACGCGGTCGAGCTGACAGGTGCAGTCGCGGTTGCGGGGAGCAACGATCTGACCTTGACCGGTCCGGTGACCGGCACCGGCGGGTTGATCAAGAATGGTGTTTCCACGCTGACACTGGACGGCAGCAATAGCTACAGCGGTGGCACCACGGTCAATGCCGGCACCCTGGTCGGCGACAGCGCCAGCCTGCAGGGGGCCATCGTCGACAACGCGACGCTGGCATTCAACCAGCTGGCCGACGGCGTGTTCACCGGGTCGATCACCGGCACCGGCAGCGTGATCAAGGATGGCGCCGGCGCGTTGTTGCTCAACGGTGCGAATGGCTACACCGGCGGCACCACGATCACGGCCGGCACCTTGATCGGCGACACCACCAGCCTGCAGGGCGATATCGCCAACAACGCGGCACTGGTGTTCAACCAGAACACGGCCGGCGTCTATGCCGGCACGCTCAGCGGCACCGGCTCATTGCAGAAGGCCGGCACCGGCGCGCTGCAACTGCTCGGGCCCAACACCTACACCGGCGGCACCGTGATCAGCGCCGGCAGCTTGATCGGCAATACCAGCAGCCTGCAGGGCAACATCGTGGACAACGCCACGCTGGTGTTCGATCAGGCCACCGATGGTGTGTTCGCCGGCGCGGTCAGCGGCACGGGCAGCGTAGTCAAGCAGGGGGCGGGGGCGTTGACGCTGGTGGCACCCAATACCTATAGCGGTGGCACCACCATTGCCAGCGGCAGCCTGATCGGCACCACCACCAGCCTGCAGGGCAATATCGTCGACAACGCGACACTGGTGTTCGACCAGGCCGGCGATGGCACGTTCGCCGGCAACATCACCGGTAGCGGTACGGTGATCAAGAACGGCGCGGGTGCGTTGACGCTGGATGGTGTCAACGCCTATCTCGGTGGCACCACGATCAACGCCGGTACATTGATCGGCGATACCGACAGCCTGCAGGGCAACATTGCCAACAACAGCGCGCTGGTGTTCCAGCAAGCCAGTAATGGCACCTACGCGGGAATCCTGTCGGGCAGCGGCAGCCTGCTCAAAGATGGCGTGGGCACCTTGCTGGTCACTGCAAACAGCGGCGGCTTCACCGGGCCGATCACAGTTGCTGCGGGCACCCTGAGCGTGGGCAATCCGGCCAATCCGGGTGCCGCGTTGGGCGGGCCGGTCACGGTGGGCCCGGGCGGCACGCTCACCGGCAGCGGCAGCGTCGGTGGCCTGAGCTCGGGCGGTACCGTGGCGATCGGTGGCGGCGTCGGCACCATCAGCGTCGGCGGCGATGCCACGCTCGGCAGCGGGTCCACCTTGCAGGTCACGCCGGGCGCAGGCGGTGCGGTCACACCCATCAGTGTGGGCGGTGCGGCCACGCTGGCGCCGGGCAGCACCCTGCAACTGGTGCGTGCGACGGATCTGCCGTTGTTTACCGAGATTCCGGTCATCAACGCCACTGGCGGGCTCACCGGGCAGTTCGGCAGTGTCGTCTCCGACTATGCCTTCGTTTCACCGAATGTCAGCGCCAGCGCCACCGCGCTGTCGGTGTCGTTCGGCCGCAACACCGAGGCCATGGTCGATGCGGTCACCGCGCCGAACCAGCAGGCTGCCGCAGCGGCCGTGGATGGCTTGCCAACCACCAGCCCGGTCTACCAGGCGGTGGTGCGTCTGCCCGACGACCCGCAGGCGATCAGCACGGCGTTTGCCTCGTTGTCGGGCGAAAGCCATGCCAGCACGGCGACCGCCTTGCTGGATAGCCGCTTCCTGCAGAGCGGGGTCGGCAATCACCTGCGTGGCGACACTCAGGATGCGCGCGTGGGTGACACCACGGTCTGGATCACCGGCCGTAGCCTGCCCAACCGTGTCGATGGCGATGCCAACGCCGCCTCGGTGCGACGCGAGGACAACGGCATCATGGCTGGTGCGGAGCGGCGCATCGGCGAGCGCAGTGTGGTCGGTATCGCGGTCGGTAACCAGGACATCGAAACCCGCTCGCGCGAGTCCCTCGATCGTTCCGATATCGATGGCACCCATGCCGGCATCTACGGCCAGGCCGATTGGTCCGCGTTCGCTCTGCAGGCGTCGGTCGACTACGCGGACTACAGCGTGGACAGCAGCCGCCGGGTGATGCTGCCCGATGTGCTCGAAGAGCGGCTGACCAGCGATTACGACGCGAAGGCCATCACCGTGTCGATGGAAGCGGCATGGAACCTGCGCACCGGCAATGCGGTGTACAGCCCCTTCGTCGCGGCGGACTACACGCATCTGAAGACCGATGGTTTCAACGAGCGTGGCGGGGTTGCCGGGCTGTTGGTCGACAGTGCCAAGGACGAGTACACCACCAGCACGGTGGGTCTGCGCGGGCGCTGGCAGTTGGGTCCGGCCGCCGGGGTGTATGCCTCGGTCGGGTGGCGCCATGCATTCGGCGACCGCGCCGTGCAGCGGTCGGCCGGTTTCATCGGCACCGGTTCGCAGTTCTCGGTGCAGAGCGTCACGCTGGCGAAGAACGCGGTGGTCGGCGAACTGGGCGTGAGCCTGATCACCTCGCCCAACAGCCGCATGGCGCTGTCGTTGCAAGGACTCAACGGCGATGGCCAGACCGCATACGGCGGCCAGGTCACCTGGGGCTGGAACTTCTGATGCACTGCAAACCAGAAAGCCCCGGCACTGCCGGGGCTTTTTTTCGACACCAGCGCAGGCACGCCCATCGCAACGACTGCACCGCCAGGTGCGGGTCGGCTGCCTCGGCAACCGCACCCCGGGCGTAGCGCGTACCGATTTTGCACGCCAGCCACGCAGCCTTGCCGCTGCACCGCGGGTTGCGGCCGGCGCTTAGAACTGCCAGCGCAGACCGACATTGGCATTGATGCTGTTGGCATCCGAACGACCGCGCTCGGCGCCCACGTTGCCGTAGATGGAGAAGGCATCGTTGAGCTGGTAACGCACGCCGACCGAGGCACGTGCCGACTGCTTGGACAGCGGCTCACCGGCCACGTTGAAGCGCGCTTCCGGCAGGCCGGTGAACCACGCGGTGAAATCAGAGTTCGGGTTGCCGAGCAGCGAACGGTAGGCGATCAAGCCATCGAAGCCCCACTTGCCGCGCACCAGATGGCCGCGTACGCCCACCTCGCCGTAGCCGGCGCGCAGCATATCGCTGTTGGCGCTCAACCCCAGGCCGGTGGCCGATGCCTCGCTGAAGGCATCCTGGGTCTGGCTGACCACGCCTGCGGCGATGAACGGCGACAGCCCAGCCTGCGGCATCAGGCCGACTTCGGCGCGTAGCGACCAGTTGGTGTCGTGGCGGCGATCCTGCAGGCGCTCGCCGATGCTGCCGGCCTGCACCGTGCGTTCGGTGTCCACGTTGCTCATGCCGTAGGAACCGATCCCGGACACATATGCCTGGCCGATCGGCTGATACAGGTACGCGGTCATCGCATAGCGGTCCGAGCGCAGGCGGCTGGCCGATGCGTCGATATGCGCACGATCCTGACCCGAACTGAGCGCCGCACCCACGATGGTGCCGGCGCTGCCCATCGGCAGATCCACGCCGACGGTGGTGGCCTGCTGGGTGTAATCGGCCGAGTCGAACCCCTTGCCGCCCAACTCGCCGTCCAGATAGCTGCCCTGCATCCAGGTGGTCAGCGACGTGGTGTCGGCCAGGTAGGGCAGGCGATCGGCTGCCACGCGCGCATCGTTGAGCGCGGACTGGAAGCCCAGCGTGCGCTCGATGCCGTGCACCTGACCGGCCAGGGTCGGCAGCGATGCGGCCACCTGCGCATCATTGGCCGCCAGCAGCGCGCCGGTGGCGCTGATCAGGCCACCCAGGTTATCGGTATCGCCGGCAGCCACACGCGTGTCCAGCACCTTGACCAGCGTATCGGCCTGGGTGGCACCGTTGACCACCGACTGCGGCGCACCGGCCGCCTGCGCGCTGGCAGCGGAGGCATTGCGGGTCAGCGTGGCGGTGACGGTGGTGGGGTCGTAGGCAAGCGAGGCGGTCCAGAAGAAGTTGTTGGCGTACTGCACGCGGTCGAAGCTGCCTTGCAGCGCGCCGGCCTTGACGATCCTTTCGCTGCTGCCGACGCTGTAGCCAGCCGCTTCCGGCAGCAACAGCAGGTTGCCCTTCAAGCTGGCCTGGCCGGTGACGGTCAGCCCCTTGCCCAATTCGATGGCGGTGGTGCCGGTGGTGTTGGCCAGGCTGTAGCCACCGTTGATGACCCCGCCACGCGATTCGAATGTGGCCGAGTTGAGCACGATGACGTCCGAGCGCAGGCTGCCGGACAGGGCGAGCACGCCGTCGCTGACGCTGGTGCCGCCGGTGTAGCTGTTGTTGCCGCTGAGCGTGAGCTTGCCTGCGCCGTTCTTGGTCAGGTTGCCGGCGCCGGAGATGTCGTTGCTGAAGGTGCTGTCGTAGCCGGACGTCACGTTGGCCGACCAGTTGTTGATGAACTGCGCCGGGCCCTTGATCGCCTTGGCCGCATTGACCAGGCCGAAGCCGTACAAGGCGTCCACGCCGGGGTCGCCCAGGTCGGTGGCGGTGGTCAGCAAGGTCTGCTGCAGGTTGGAGGCGCTCATCCACGGATACACACCGAGCACCTGCGCCGCGATGCCACTCACTGCGGCAGTGGAGAACGAGGTGCCGGCGATCTGGCCCTGCAGTTCGGTACCGGCCAGCGCCGGTGCGAAGTAGCTGCCCGGCGCCACCAGGCACCACTGCGCCGCGGCGCCGCAATGGTTGGAATAGCTGGTCAGGCCGGCGGCATTACCGGCGCTGTCGATGTTGACCGCGCCCACGGCCAGCCAGTTATTGCGCAGGCTGGCTTCCTGCACCGGCGTCGCGGCCGGGTAGGAGGCTTCTGCCGCGCCGTCGTTGCCGGTGGCGGCCACGATCAACGCATCGGCCTGCACCAGCGGGGTCAGCGCGTACTTCCAGGCCAGGGCCGCATTCGCGCTGCTGGCCGCATCCGCATACGAGGCACCGATCGACAGGTTGGCGATGCGCACGCCGGCAGCAGCCAGGTCCACCGCAGCGTTGCGGGTCTGCTGGGTGCCGCAGGAATTTTCGGCGCAGATACGCGCATAGAGCAGGTCCGCATCCGGGGCGATGCCGCCGGCGAAGCCGTCCTGCGCATTGCCCAGCACCAATGCCGAGATGACGGTGCCGTGGCCGCGCAGCGCGTTCGACGCCGATTCCGGTGTGCCGGGGCTGGCGGTGTAATCGGTGAACCCATCGACCTTGCCGCTGACCGGCGCGTAGCTGCCGTAGAGATTGTCGTCCAGCACGGCCAGCTTGACGCCCTGACCCTTGGCACCGGCCTGCTGCGCCAGATCTGCGTTGGTCGGCACCAGCAGGTTGCTGCCCAGGCCCTGGTAGCGGGCGGGCGCAGGTGCAGGCGCCGGGGCGGCCTTGGGCAGCGGATCGGCTGTAGGCGTTTCCGACGGCGTCGGGGTCGTGGGGGTCGTGGGGGTCGTTGGCGCGGTCGGCGTCGTCGGCGTCGTCGGCGTGGTGGGTGCAGGCGTCGACGGGGTCGGGGCGACCACCGTGGTCTGCGGCGGATCACTGCGGACATTGCCGCCACCGCCACCGCCGCCACAGGCGGTCAGGACAAGGCAGGAGGCGATGGTGGTTGCGAGTAGCGAGCGATTCATGGGTTGGTCGATTCCGATAGTGGCGCGCCGCAACTGCAAAAAACCTAAAATTTGGCGCAGACGATTCCAGCACCGGCGATCGCCGGCGTGGCATATTGGTTTCACGCGTTATTCACTTTATCCGCCGCGAATCTGTCCCCTCAGATAAGCGCTCCGGATAACACGGTAATGCGCCAATGCATTCGACCGTGTGCTTGCGAGATTGTTTAACGGCGCTAGCGATAAACTCTAAAACCTGAACGGACAGTTGCTATTCAGAGAAAAACGCTACGCATAGGATTCAACGATCTAATCCATAGCTAAATTGGATTAAAATCCCGCTACCAAGCCCAACCGCAAAGGAATGTCGGAGCGAACACAACAATAAGTGGTCACGAATCTCCAGGGGCGGCAATCCTAGATGCGATGCATATCGCAAGTAATCAGGAAATCCGTCGAAGATGTCGGTGAATGACCCACACGTTGTAGCGGATTCGACTGTAAGTTAGCAATGCTGGCAGACTCTTCCGTAATGCGTTCGCCGGATTTAGGCCTATCGAAAATCGCCTCGGCGTTATATTCACTTCCTGCCGAAGAATCATTATATCCGCTCGATTTATACTGACCGAAAGCGAGCGACCCCAGCCATTGTGCTTAATTCCTCGCATATTCCGCGAAAAAACGCGGGGGGCGCAATCGATGAAGCAATGGATATGCGGTGTTCCTCCGGCGCTGATAAGTGTCGTTCTGAAACCGTCAAGCTGAATGCAGGGGGAATATTCAAGCCAGTATTTCCGGATTCGTACGCGAAATTCTGCATTCCCCTACACCAGGTTTTCAGCGGTCTTCAGCTCGTCGAGAGGGGGCGCATCCACAAGTGGGGCGTGGCTACAGTGCCATCCCGGCACGGGCTGGCCGGTCTGGGCGCATGCCCACGTTGGCAGTAAGCCGCTGTCGCAGCGCTAGCGTCTGCATAAATGGTTCAAGTTCCGCCGCCACCGAATTTGGGCATGGCAGCTATGCTCGAGTCCGATGAGTACCCACAGCACCGAAAGCATGTCAGCCGAAGGCACCGACCAGGGCCTGCCGTACCGCGTGGTCGCTCGACAGCTCGGGCACCGGCGCATCGTCCTGGAGACCTTGCAGGTCTGTGGACATCCGGTGCCGCTGCCGACCGCGCCCACGTTCGGCTCGCTGCAGACCGCGCTGGAGATCGGCACCAGGCTGGCCGAGCAGTACATCGGCCAGTTGATCGTCAAGCAGGCCGGCGCAAGGTCTGCGCTGGCGGCGGGCCCGGCGCCGCGTTAGCGGCGTGCGACCGGGTTCGACCCGGCGCCGCCATCGGCAGCTGCATGCGTAGCGGCAGCACGCGCTGCGGTCATCGCAGCGTGCCGCAGGCTCACTGTGCCCTGGCTTTGGCCAGCGCCGCCTTGGCGCGCGTGCCCGCGGCCGCACCGACGCGCTTGTCCAGCACCTGGGCCAGCGCGTGCAGCTGTGCCTCGGTCACACCGATGTTCAAGCCGATCTTCAAATGCGACTGCAGTTGCGCCTCCACGCCTTCCAGGGCGGCGAGCACGCTGATCGTGGCCAGTTCACGGCTCACCCAGTCCAGGTTGTCGCGGGCAAAGATGTCGCCGAACAGATGCGTCTTGAGGTATTGGTCGATTGCCGGTGCAAACACGAACAACGGCCCGGTCACCGGCGCGCCGGTCAGGCGGGTCTGGTTGGCGGCGCCCAGTGCGAGCAACGCATCGCCGCTCGGTACCGGGCCAGGGTCGTGTCCAGGCGCATCGGCGATGCCGCGCAGCTTGCGTGCATCGGTGACCTGCATCAACGCGGCCAGTGCATTGAGGCTGCGTGGAAAGCCGGCGTAGGCATACAGCTGGACCAAGAGTTCCTTGCAGTCGCCGATGCTCATGCCTGCATCAAGGCCCGCCTCCAATGCAGTGTTCAAGCGCTCGATGTCGCCAGTGGCCGCAAACGCGGCAATCGGCGCAATGGCCTGCTGCCTTGGCGACAAGGTGGCGTGGGTCGTCATGGACGTGATCTCCGAAGGATGTGCTGCCGTGGGGGAGGGGCAACAGAGAACTAAGGCAGCTGCGCTCCACACCAGCGCAGCCGTGGGCAGGAGAGAGCGACGCAGCGCGCTCGCGCATGGCATCGCATCCCTCCACCGATCTAGGGGCAAGGCAGCGCGAATCCAAGCATCCGACGCCAAGCCGTCCCGCGTAAAAAGCGCCTTGGCGATGCACACATCACGCCGATCGAACGCATCACGGTTGCGCGTTTCATCGCTGTTGCCTTGCCATGGATGCCGGCAGCCAGCATGAGGCAGACGCAACGCCGCGCCATCCATCCAGCTTGCATGGTCCTATGAGCGGTGCTCATCACTGCAGACCCGCATCGGACTTCAAACCATCCTGAAAGCCTGCTGCCGATACTGCATGTAGGCGGCATAGGGCTGTCCGGATGCGCGCTCGATCGGGTGGGTCAGCACGCTTTAGTTGGAATCGTTGTAGCGAAACTGCGTGCCCGGATCGACTCCGGGTGGCAGATCCTTGAAGTCGTTTGTCAGGCTCAGCGCGTCGGTGTCTTCCCCTCGTGCCGCACGCGAGGCCGCGCGGCATCCGGCTGCATCGCCTCCCGATTCCCGACATCGGTCATTGCGGAGTCTGGCGCACTACGACCTCGTTCCCGGGGGTGACCAGCACGACATCGCCGGGCCGATGGCCGTCGAAGAAGGTAACGGCCTCACGCGCCAGTGCGGCGACCGTACGCGTCGTGGCCGCGGTGTCGGTCGCGCTGGCCGTGCCGGCCATGGTCGACGCGGTTGCCGGCAACATCATTGCGACTGCTTTCCTCTGCCTGCTCCTTCAGTGGATGGAGCCCAGCGTAGGGAGCGGCCTGGAGCACACATAGGGTTCCATGACCTACGTTCTATGACCTACGGTCGCGCCGGCGATCCAGGAGTTGCTCGGCGGGATGAGTGGTCTAGGCTTCCGACTTTTGTCGGTGCGGTCCATCGCACAGAAAAGACCCAGCATCACCGCGCTCATCACGTGGCAGCTGGCAGCATCGGGGCACGTTTCACCAACGCTCCCAATGAGTCCGCCATGAATTCCACTGCCATGCCCGCCCGATCCTGGGCCATCCATCCGTTCCACGCAGCCGTGCTCGGCGGTGTGTGGCCGCTGTTTCTCGGTACCTTGCTGAGCGACTACGCGTACTGGAGCAGCCATCAGATCCAGTGGGCCAATTTCGCCGCATGGCTGCTGATCGGTGCGATGGTGTTGACGACCATCGCGCTCCTGTGTGCGATCGTCGGCTTCGTTCGCGGAAGCCGCAACGTGATCTATGTGATCGCGCTCGGCGCCGCATGGATCGTCGGCTTCTTCGACGCCTTGCATCATGCGCGCGACGCCTGGGCGATCATGCCGGCGGCGTTGGCGTTTTCGTTGATCGCGACCGCGTTCGCCCTGGTTGCAACCTGGTCGGGGCTGTCCAGCCTGCGCGTGGGAGGTGCCCGATGAAGCGTCATACCCTGACCATCCTGTCGGTTTCCGTTCTCGCTGCCGCGCTTGCATCCTGCGGCAAGGCCCCCGAGCTCGCGCAACATGGCGCCAGCCCCGAATTGCCAGCGCCGGATCGTGGCCTGTTGCCCGACATGACCATCGCCGAGCCGACCGCCTGGGGCGATCGCAAGCCCACCGTGCCTGCGGGTTACCGCATCGCTGCGATCGCCACCGGGCTGGGCATTCCACGCCAGACGCTGGTGTTGCCCAACGGCGATATCCTGGTTGCCGAAGGCCGTGGCGGCAGCGCACCCAACCTCAAGCCCAAGGACGTGATTGCCGGAGCAATCAAGGCCAAGGGCAACACCTCGGTCAAGAGCGGCAACCGCCTGACCTTGCTGCGCGACGCCGATGGTGACGGCACGTATGAACTGAAGACCGTCTTTGCCGACAAGCTCAATGCACCCTATGGATTGGCACTGATCGGCAACGCACTTTATGTGGCAAATCAGGACGCACTGGTACGCTTCGACTATCAGCAGGGGCAGACCAAGGCCAGTGCTGCGCCCAGCAAGGTCACCGACTTGCCGTCGGCCATCAACCACCACTGGACCAAGGCCCTGACCGCCAGTGCGGATGGACGCTATCTGTATGTTGCGATCGGCTCCAACAGCAACATCACCGAGCGCGGCATGATTGCCGAGGTCGACCGCGCCCAGGTCTGGCAGGTGGATCCGGCAACCGGCGCCCACAAGAGTTATGCCACCGGCTTGCGCAATCCCACTGCATTGGCGATACAGCCCGGTAGCGGCGCACTGTGGGCGGTGGTCAACGAGCGTGACGAGATCGGTCCGAATCTGGTGCCCGACTACCTCACCTCGGTGCGCGAAGGCGGTTTCTACGGCTGGCCCTACAGCTACTGGGGTAAGAATGTGGACACGCGGGTCATGCCGCAGGATCCGCAGAAGGTTGCATCGGCCATCGTGCCCGATTACGCGCTGGGCTCGCATGTCGCCGCACTCGGTGTGGCGTTCTCGGCGACCGCAATGGGGACGCAGTTTGCCGACGGCGTGTTCGTCGGCGAACACGGCAGCTGGAATCGCGACCCACCGGTGGGCTACAAGGTGGTGTTCGTACCATTCCGCGATGGCCGCCCCGCGGGCAACCCGATCGACTTCGTCTCCGGCTTCCATGGCGACGATGGTCTGACCCGCGGCCGTCCGGTCGGCGTGACGCTCGACCCGCGGGGTGCATTGATCGTTGCGGACGATCTGGCCAATACGATCTGGCGCGTGACGCCGGATGCGGCGCCTGTGTCGCCACAACCGGCAGCGCAATAAGTCTGCCTGCATGCCCGGTTCCGCAAGGGACCGGGCGGCGCGTGGTGCTTGCGCGCGCCAACGGCGCACTGGGGCAGGGATGACCTGTCTCTCGGCAACGGCGAAACAACTGTCCAGAGATACACATCAAGGAATGACACCTTGTCCGTTACCTCGGGCACACCGCGTGTGCCCGGCCTTGAATGCGGCGGTTTGAACGAGATTCGATGAACGCCCCATGCCATGGCCTTCTCGCAGGCCGCGGCAAGGGATAGGCAGCGCCTTCCCGTTGGCATACAGTGCCGCCCCGCGTCGCTTGGTCGATGCGGGCACCAGCGCGATGGAAGCTGGTGAGCCAGCCGGCTAGACGCTGTCACCCAGGCAAGAACAGACGGACCACGCTCTGCCGATCACCCGAGGCTTGTTGTTGATGTTGTCCAGATGTTCGGTGGTTGTTGTCGTTGCGCTGTTCGCCTCACCCGTTATCGCAACAGAGCTGGTTGGCCGGGCAACCGTCACCGATGGTGACACCATCACGCTCGCGCAGAAGCGTATCCGCCTGTGGGGCGTCGATGCCCCCGAAAGCGCGCAGCAATGCACCAGCGATACCGGCAGCGCGTGGCCTTGCGGCCGGCGTTCCGCCGCTGCCCTGGATGGCTATCTGCGTGTTAGGACGGTTCGCTGCCAACCCAAGGATACCGATCGCTACGGACGAGTCGTTGCCGAGTGCTACGTGCAGGGACAATCGGTCAACCGCTGGATGGTGCAGTCCGGTTGGGCGGTGGCCTACCGCGAGTACGCCACCGCGTTTGTCGCCGACGAACGCACCGCGCAGCAACAGCGGCGCAACCTCTGGGCCGGCACCTTCCAGATGCCAGCCGACTACCGTCGCGGCAAACGCAACCAATCGGCACGGCGGGCTCAGGCGGCAGCACAGACGCAGCTGCCTGCGCACTGCGCCATCAAGGGCAATATCTCGAGCAAGGGCAGCAAGATCTTCCACATGCCCGGGCAACGCGACTACCAGCGGACCAGCATCTCACCTGCGAAGGGCGAGCGCTTTTTCTGCACCAGCCAGGAAGCGATCAATGCAGGCTGGCGACGTGCGGCAAGATGATGCCGGGCAGCGATCGGGGACCGATCGTGATCCACGGATTTCACGACGACGGCGATGGTTTCACCGGGTTGTCGCGATCGATCGATCCGGCCTGCGCAATGCCCCTGCCTTGAAACCTGCGCATGCTCGATCAGGACGAGGGGAAGGTTGCCTCGCCAGCCGGCCACGCTAATGGCCGACGAATGCCTCGATATTCTGGACCAGGCTGCGGCGATTGTAAGGCTTGCTTAAAAACATCGTCCGGCTGGGCAATCCCTTGGGAGAATGCCCTAACCCCGATGTCAGGATTGCCGGCAGATTGTTGCCGTCGGCACGCAGATACGAAATCAGGCCGTATCCATCCAGGAGCCCCGGCATCTGAAGGTCGGTGAACACGAGCGCTATCGCAGGACAATGATCGATTTGCTCCAGCGCACCTTGGGCATCGCTGGCAGTCACGACCGCATAGCCACTTTCGGTCAGCAACAAGGTGGCGATCTCGAGGGTATCGGCATCGTCCTCGACAATCAGGATCAGTTTTTCGTTGTGAGAGCCCATAACGCAGTTTTCCGAAGATGCATGCACCACACTACGTTTCCCACGCGAAAAACGCGTGATCGATTCGGCCACACTGAACAGCGCACAGGATTTTCCCGTCCATTGCTTTAGCTGAGTCGTCGTGCCGTTGCTGGATTCCACCAGGGAAGTGTCCTGGATGGACGCGTCAGCGACGTCAACGTGCATGCATTGGCATATCTGGCGCGTGTCGATGCCGCATACAGTGGGGCGGCTCCGGGCAGCATGATGGCCAAAGCGGTTCAGGCGACACGTGCGGCAAGCAGTCGCTGCCGCCGAGCGCGGCGCGTTGTCTGACCAAGCGAACGTCGCAGCACGGCGAGGCGGTCGCCCAACCGTTGCTCGGTGTCGTCCATACCCTGAAACAATGTGCTGGCTGGCAGCGACGCCGCCTGGTTGCCGACATCAGACATGCCGGAAACAGCTAGACGCTCTCGAGAATGCCCAGCGGCGTCACCGTGCATCGGTCCATCCATTGTCTGGCGTAATGGTGCGCGGCAAGCTGCGTGTCGAATCGCACTGCATGTCGTTGGCCGTACAAGGTGATTCCATCATCGAACGACACCAGGATCTCAGGGGAGAAAACGCCGTCCACCGGAAACGTATGTGCAGTCAATCGGTAACGACCGATTTGCCGAAACATCGTGGGGGTCATCATAACCTCGGTAGCGGCAGCGGCCGCCTTGCCGGTTGCAGTCAGTCAATACGCAATTGCACCTTGATCGCTATTTTTTCAATATGCAAGCGATATGGAGAATAATCTGCAGGCGGCAATGGAATCAAAAGAACGCGACCGCAACAGTATATGCACAGCCCGCTTATACAGATAAACATACTGTCTTGTGGCGCGGCAGCTAGCGCTGATCGACTAGCGATCAGCGGGATAAACTGATTTATCTACGCTGCCTGCAAACGCGATCGCTTCCAATGCGGGCAGGCGATCGATACGGGCTGGCGGTTCGGCTGCTTGCTGTCGCATGACGCGGTAAGGCGCTCAGCGACGCCATTAATTACCCAGCACCGGCTCGCCTGCCAGCACGGCCATTTCCAGGCGCGCCAGGTGATCGCTGAATCCGCCGGTCGCGCGGGCGATACGGCGTGCGCTGGTATTGACGACCGGCTTGACCAGGCGGGCAATCTGCATGCCCGCACGCTCCAATGCCGACACCAGCGCCACGTCTTCGCTGCACTTCAGCGCAGAGAAGCCACCGGCTGCCACATAAGCGGCCACACTCATGCCCAGATTGGCGCCATGCACATGCGGGTGACCGTCGCGACGAATCTCCTTGGCCAGGAAGGCTTGCCGTGTCTCGGGGCGGAAATCGTGCCAATCGGTCACTTCCACCACGCCACAGAACACATCGGCGGCACAATCGAGCTGCGCCGAGAGCCAATCCGGCGGCACGCAGGTGTCGGCATCGGTAAACGCAAGCCAGCGCGCCCCGCGCGCGATCGCGGCCGAGGCCGCCGCTGCACGCGCAATGCCGACGCCCCCGCAGGTAGTAACGGTTCTTGCGCCATGCGCGCGGGCGATCGCGCCGGTGCCGTCGGTGCAGCGATCAAGCGCGACATGGATTTCCACGCGCTCTCCACACAGGTGCGGATGCGCGGCTGCCACCAGAATGGACTGCAGGCAGTCGCTGATCAGATCCGCTTCGTTATGCGCCGGGATGGTGACCGCGATCATCGCAGCTGCTCCTGTTGCGCAATCGATGGGCCCGACATCCAGGCCTGCAACACGAAGTCCGCGTCCTGATAAACGCACAACGTGTCCATTGCCAATGCATGGTTCAGCGCGCCGTGGACCTGCTCGGCGCTGCGCAGCGCACCCTCGAAGGCATGCCGCCAGTGACACGCCACAAGACAGCCCCGGGCGGTGAGCGAGCGGGCGAACAGCGCGACGGTTTCTTCGAACGCCGGAGCTTCGAGGTAATAGCCCACCTCACTGAAGACAATCAGGTCGAACAGACCCTCCGGCCAGTCCGACGGATGCGCCGCCTGTTGCAGCGTGACCGCAGGCAGCCCCTGCACGCGCGCGCTCGCCAGCTCGACCGCCTGCTGCGACAGATCCGTGGCCAGCAGCGTGTCGCAGCGCGGCGCCAGTTGCGCGGTCAGCTCGCCGTTGGAACATCCAAATTCCCAGCCACGCGCGAACCTTGCGTAGGGCAGGGCACCGAGCAGGATGTCGCGCTTGCGCTGCTCGTACCAGCGCGAGCGATAGCCGAACGGGTCTTCATCGGCATACATCTGCTCGAAGTGCTCAACGCTCAGCACCGTCATCGGATGAAGACCTCAAACGGCCGCGCGAAGCGCTCCAGCACCGACGGCGGCAGAATCGGGTCTGCAACCGCCGGCGTGCAATGGCCCAACTGCGTGGCAAAGCAGGCGATGGCATCCTGCTTGGCACGCAGCACTGCAGGCGCCAGATCCAGGCGCACCGCAGAGCCATCGGCAAACACGGCGTCTTCCGGACGCGCCCAATGCCACGCCCAGACCGGGTACTGCAGACGCCGGGCAGACTGCGCCTTGCACGCAGCACGGGTCGCACGCGACGCCGCCTCATGATCGGGATGGCCATCGCGCTCCCAGGTCACCAGCACCGTGTCCTGCGCAGTGATCAGACTGCCGATGGTTTCTGCCATGTGCGCTTCGGACGCCGCCAGCGCACCATCGCCCAAGGCGAGGTGGATCAGTGCGCTCGGCAATACGCCCAGCTGCTGCGCCGCTGCATCCAGTTCCAGGCGCCGCGCCGGGCCCAGCACCTGCGGACGCCAACCGGGTTCATCCGGATAGGCCTGCTCGCCGTCGGTCAACGCGATGATCAGCACCGGCATGCCGGCGGCACGCGCGGCAGCAATCAATCCGCCACAGCCGAGCACTTCATCGTCCGGATGTGGCGCAACCACCACCAGGCGCTGGCTGCCTTGCAGCAGCTGCGGCAGGGTGACGCGTGGCAGCGCACTCAGACACGGCGCGGCGCGCCATGCCGCTTCCGGCGTGCCTGCGCCTTCGATGGGCCGCCCGGCTAGATCTTCCATGGCGATGCCTCCTGCTGGCACAGCTCGCCCAGGGCCTGCAGGTCGCGTTCGGCATGATGTTGCCGAATGAATACCGACACGTCGGCGCAGCGCTGCGCATGTGCGCGGTTATTGCACAACGGCCCTGGCCCCAATGCGCGAGCGACCCGGTCCAGCGTATCGCGTGCGACCGCTTCGACCACGCTGCGGACCTGCAGGACGCCACGCAGATGTGCCTGCTGCGGCTGCGCATCGATGCGCAAGGCAAGCTGACGCAACAACGCAGCGGCAGATGCCAGGCCTGCATCGATGGCGCCCAGATGCGCGGCCGCGTGCGGGTCCTTGCTCAGGCGTGCAGAGGCGCGCAGCACATCGGCAACTGCGGCGGTGGCGCCGAACCAGCACGCAGCGATGCCGGCGCCTCCATGCCAGAAGCCAGGTCGGGTCAGGTACGCGTCGGCCGCGCCGATCTGCCGCGCCGGCGTATCGGAGAAGCGGACATTGGCCGTCTCGATGCCTTGCATCCCCACTGCCTGCCACGCACTGCTGTCGATCTGTATACCGGGCTGATCCAGTGCCACCGCAAACAGGCAACTGCTGCCTGCATGGGACGTGGTCACCAGCGCATGCGTCACCTGCGCGGCGCCGGAACACCACGCCTTGGTACCGCTGAGCGTCTGCCCGGAAAAACGCATATCGGAGCCCGGCGGCTCGGCCGCCCACACCGCCCAGCGCTGTGTCGGCGTCATGATATCCACGCCCAGGTCGGCGCAGATGGCCTGTGCGTCGTAATGGGCTTCCAGCAACTTGGCCACGCACAGGTCTTCTGCCGCGATATCGGCCAGCGTCTGCCAGCGCTCCAGGGTGTGGCCGCGTCCGGGAAGCGGCAGCGTGGGATGTGTGCGGAGCCACCTGTCCGCAATCGAATGCTTGAGCCCGTCATTGACGGCTGAATCCGTGCTCGCCGTGAAGGCAAGGGTGTTCGATGAAATACGTGCGCTCATTCAAACAAGCTAAGCAGCACACGGTGCAAGGGGTGTGAGGCGTGAGGCGGGTTCTGGACCAGCGAAGCGAGCAGAAGTGCGGGCAGATCGTCACACCTCGCCGGGCGGATCGATACGCTGGAGACCGTTTCGTCGTAGCCGAACGTGGCGCCGCTGACGCGTCTGTATGCATGACCAGCCAGGCTCAGCAGCGCTGTTCAGTGCAGTGTTTGCCCATCTGAGTCGCGTTGCAGGCCATAGGGCGACACGGTGACGCACGTGCCTGCCTGCGTGCTCGACACCAGCACAGTGCAATGTCGCTCGGGTTCGGGATGCAGGAAGCGGCCACGTGTGCAGAACAGCCGCAGCAACCGGCGGCGGACTTGATTCGATAATTGACAACATACTGTCAAATGAGCAGCATGCTGCGGATGAGCACCCAAAACGATTTACTGGCTGTCCGCAACCTGGTCATCAAGATCTTCGAAACCAACGGCCGCCTGGTCGAGACCGGTAATGCACTGGTGCGTTCGGCCGGGCTGACAACCGCGTGGTGGCAGGTGCTGGGCGCCCTGGGCTATTCGCCGATGCCGCTGCCGGTGGCGCATATCGCGCGCAACATGGGCATCACGCGGCAGGCGGTGCAGCGCGTTGTCGATCTATTGCTGGAGCAGGGATTCGTCGCGCTCCAACCCAACCCTCATCACCAGCGCGCAAAGCTGGTGGTGCTCACGCGCACAGGCCGCGCTGCACTGGACGCCGCCGAAGCCGCCGCCGCTCCGCTCGACCAGCGGATGCTGGATCGCATCGGAGCCAGGCGCGTGGCAACCGCGCTCGCGGTGCTTGGCGAAATGAACCAGGTGATGGCGCAGGACCTCGCTGCGCCGACCGCGCCCGCTGAGGCACCACGCGTTTCCCAAAGAAAGGGCAAGCCATGAACACTGCCGTGCACCGCGATGTCGACACCGACGTCATCATCGTCGGCGGTGGCCCGATCGGCCTGACCACCGCCTGCGCGCTCGCCCATCACGGCGTCGACTTCCGTATCGTCGAACAACGCATGCATGCCAGGCCGCATTCGCGCGCCAACAATCTCTGGGCGCGGCCGCAGGAGCTGCTTCACAGCATTGGCATCCGCGATGCGCTGGCGGAAAAGTCGTATCGGATCACCAAGGTTAGCACCTTGCTCAATGGGCAGACCGTCGACCCGGTCGACATTGCCGATGTCCCCAGCCCGTACGCGCAGGTGCTCTACAGCGGCCAGGACGTCATCGAAACCGTCCTGGCCGAGCAGCTCGCGGCGAAAGGTGGCAGCGTCGAGCGCGGCCGCAGGATGGTCGGCTTCGAACAGGATGCCGACGGTGTCACCGTCACGCTGGCAACATGCAGCGACGATCACGTCGATGGCCCGACCGAGCAACTACGCTGCCGTTACCTGATCGGCGCCGATGGCGGCGACAGTGTCGTGCGCAAACAGCTCGGGCTGGATTTCGAGCCCAAAAAGTTGCCCAACCGCATGAACCGGCAGGTGGATGCCAAGCTGCGCTGGCGGCGCTCCACCGATTTCGATCAACTCTGGTTTTTCTATTACCCCAAGGGTTTTTGTGGTGTCTTGCCGGTCTGGGGCGGCTACCACCGCCTGTTTTTCCTGGCCGATGACGCCGGCATCCCGGAACGCGACCCGACGCTGGAGGAAATGCAGGCCATCGCGCGCGAGGTGACCGAAGACCCGACACTGACGTTGAGCGATCCGATCTGGCTGACGCACAGCCGCTTCCAGCATGGCACTGCAGCGCAGTACGCCAAGGGGCGCGTGCTGCTGGTCGGCGACGCCGGCCATCGCACCTTGCCGATCGGCGGGCAGGGCATGAATGCAGGCCTGCACGATGCGATCGGCCTGGCATGGCGGCTGGCGATGACCCTGCAAGGCAAGGCCGCGCCGGTGGTGCTCGACTCCTACAATGGGGAGCGCGGCGGCGAACACCGTGCGCTCGACGCGCGACAAGCGCGTGGCTTCCACACCAGCGTCTACCGCGGCCCGGTCACCGATGCAGCCATGGGCATCGCCGCCAAGCTCATTCCCACCATCGGCACGCTGATTCAGGGCTCGGACGATCTGCAGCAGTTGTCGGTGGCCTATCCGCAAAGCCCGCTCAACGACGATCATCTCGGCGGCCTGCGCGAACTGCTTCAGCGCCGCGTCCCGCACTGCGGCGACCGCGCACCCGATGCGGCAATCGTCGCCGCCGATGGCAGCTCGACAACGCTGTTCGCGCACCTCTACAACCCGGATGGATGGAGCTGGGGATGGTCGCTGCTTGCCTTCGACGGGCGGCAGCCCGATGCCATGCCACGGCTGCGCCTGGCGCTTGCCGAGCTGGACGCGTGGCCGTGGGTGCGGCCCAGGCTCATCCTGGCCGCCGCCGTACCACAGCCCGACGATGCCACCGCATTGTCGGACCTGGATGGTGCCGCGCATGCCGCCTACGGCATCGCGGACACCAGCGCGCTGATCCTGGTGCGGCCGGATGGCCACATCGCCTTCCGCGGCCGTGCCGATGCGCCGGAACTGCTGCGCGCCTACTGCGAACGCATCTTTGTCCCGGCGGTGCAAGGCACTGCAGGCTGAGCCTGCCGCGTCCCGTCCAAACCGGCCAACGCCGCTGCAAGCTGGCACCACCTGGAACGCTGGTCCCGCTTTGTTAGGATGCGCACCTGCGACCCAGGAGCCAAGCGCATGCCGCCAGCCGTGTTTCCCGAGCCCGAGCTGTTCCTGCCGGAGCGCGGCGAGCCGTCGTTGCGATGGGGTGTGCTGGGACCTGGATCGATCGCCTCCGCGTTCGTGAGCGCGCTGCGCAGCCATACCGGGCAACAGCCATTCGCGGTGGCCTCGCGTACGCGTGCGCGTGCCGAGGCCTTTGCAAGAACGTGGGCGATGCAGCGCGCCTATGACAGCTACGCGGCGCTGGTCGAGGACCGCGATGTCGATATCGTCTATATCGCCACCCCGCACAGCGAACATCTGCAACATGGCTTGCTGGCGCTGCGCGCGGGCAAACATGTGTTGATCGAAAAGCCCATCACCACGCGCGCCAACGATGCGCGCGTGCTGGTGCAGGAGGCGCGGCAGCGCGGTCTGTTCCTGATGGAAGCCATGTGGAGCCGCTACCTGCCGCACACTGCGGTGCTGCGACAACTGCTGGCCGATGGAGCGCTGGGCGAGCTTCGGCATGTGTTTGCCGACCTGAGCCAGCGCGGCCCCGACGACGCCGCGCATCGACAGCGCAATCCCGCGCTCGGCGGCGGCGCGCTGCTGGACCTGGGCGTGTATGCGGTGCAGCTCTCCTCGATGATCCTGGGCGCACCGACCACGATCGCGACGACCGGCGCGCTGACCGACACCGGCGTGGATGCCTTTTCGACCATGGTGCTGTCGCATGGCGGCACCGCGCAATCCACGCTGATCAGTTCCATCGTGGCCCGCAGCAGCTCCAGCGCCTATGTCACCGGCGGCCGAGGCCGCATCGATCTTGCCGGCGAGTTCCATAACCCGACTTCGCTGAGCCTGGTCGGCAACGACCACGCCAGCACGCCGGCGGTGTGGAGGGATCCCACCGGAATCACCGGCTACGCAGGCCTGTCGTGGCAAGCGACAGCCGCCGCGCGCTACATCGGGGAAGGGCGCACGGAATCGCCGCTCCATCCACTGGACGAAGTGATCCAGATCATGACCACCCTGGATGCGGCGCGCGCGCAGCTGGGATGACAGGCAGCGTTCTGCCTGGGCACATCCTCACGTCTGGACTGCATCGCCTGGCGCGTTGGCCGCAGGTTCGATCCCCAAACGCAAACGGCCCGGACGAGCCGGGCCGCTTGCAACGTGTGCGATCAGAACTCCTGCCAGTCGTTTGCATCGTGCGCAGCGCCTGCGGCCACCGGCCGGTTGACCGCAGGTGCCCGGCGTAGCGGGTTTTTGACAGCAACGGCGGGGCGGCCAGCAATCACGCGGGGCGGTGTCGCAACCGGCGTTGCCGGACGCGTGGTGCGTGTGCCGTCGTCGCTGATCTTGAACACCGACACTGCCTGGGTCAGCTGCACGGCCTGTTCTTCCATCGAGCGTGCCGCCGCGGTGGCTTCTTCCACCAGCGCGGCGTTCTGCTGCGTGGTTTCGTCCATCTGCGTCACGGTGGTGTTGACCTGTTCGATGCCGGCCGACTGCTCCTGCGATGCCGCGGAGATCTCGCCCATGATGTCGGTCACGCGCTGCACACTGGCCACGATCTCGGCCATGGTGGAGCCCGCCGTATGCACCAGCGTCGAGCCTTCGGCGACCCGCTCGACCGAATCGTCGATCAGGCTCTTGATCTCCTTCGCCGCCGCGGTGGAGCGCTGGGCCAGCGTCCGCACTTCCGATGCCACCACGGCAAAGCCGCGGCCTTGTTCGCCGGCACGTGCCGCTTCCACCGCCGCATTCAGGGCCAGGATGTTGGTCTGGAACGAGATGCCGTCGATGACGGAGATGATGTCGGCAATCTTCCTGGACGAGGCCTCGATACCGGCCATGGTCCCCACGACCTTGCTCACGATCTCGCCGCCTTGCGACGCCACGCCCGCCGCACCGATCGCCAGCTGATTGGCCTGGCGGGCGTGTTCGGCATTCTGGCGCACGGTGGAGGTCAGCTCTTCCATCGAGGCGGCGGTCTCTTCCAGATTGGCGGCCTGCTGCTCGGTCCGCTGCGACAGGTCCTGATTGCCGGCGGCGATTTCGCTGGCGGCAGCATTGATCGACACTGCAGAGTGCTGGATGCGGCCGACAATCTCCGCCAGTTGCGCGGCAGTGGCGTTGGCGTCGTCACGCATTTGCGCGAACACGCCCTTGAAGTCACCGGTCATCCGTGCGGTGAGATCGCCTGCGGCGATGGATTGCAGCAGCGACGACAGCGATTGCAGGTTGCCGTCGGCAGTGGCCATGAGCTGGTTGAGGCTATCGACCATCACATGGAAGTCGTATTGAAAACGCTCGGCATCGCCACGTGCGCTGAAGTCGCCATTGGCCGCAGATTGCGCCAGCTGCTTGATCTCGTGGTTCATCGCAGACAGGTTGGCCTTCACCTCGTCCATGGTCTGCGTCAGCACGGCTTTCTCACCGGGCAGGCGCTCCATGCTCTCGCTGAGGTCGCCGATCGCATAGCGCCCCATGATGCGTGCCAGGTTCGCCTGCACCGCCAGGTGCGAGGCCACCAGCGTATTGGTGTCCCCGGCCATGCGGCCGTAGTCGCCAGGAAACGCCGTGGCATCGATGCGGAAACTGGTCTGGCCATCATCGTGGCGCCTGGCCATGTCGCTCTGCGCGCTGAGCAAGGATTGCAGCTGCGTCTGCATGCCACGCATGGCGCGCAGCAGCCGGCCGGCTTCATCCCTGGCGTCACTGTCCACGTCGTTGTCCAACTGGCCGTTGGCAATTGCCTCTGCGGCCCGGGTTGCGCGTGCCAGCGGCTGGGTCAGGCTGCGGGTGATGAGCCAGGCGAGCAGGCTGCTGATCACCACCACGGCAATGCCACCGCAGATGATCAGCAGCTTGCCGCGATTCATCGACGCCACGGCGTCGGCGTAGGCTTGCTGGCTCTGGCCTTCCTGTCGCGTCACCAGCTCGCGGATCTTGTCCTGCCATGCCATCGTCGCCGGGCGCGCTTTTTCGCTCAGCAAGGCCTGCGCGGGCGCATTGTCGTTTTGCGCGGCCAGCGCCATGACCTGATCGTTGATCTTGCCCGAGATCGCGCGTCGTTCGTCCATCTCGGTGCGAATCTTGCGACCTTCCTCGGAGCTGGGCAGCGTATCGAGCTTGGCCCGCAACTCGTTGTAGCGCTGGCGCTGCGCCTTGATGGTGGTGAGCGCTTCGTTGTTGAGTTCATCGCTGGTGGCCATGGCATAGGTGCCAAGCGCAATCAGGATCGATGAGTTGGCATCCAGCATGCCGTTGCCGATCTGGATCTTGGCCATGCGGTCGAGCACGATGAAATCGAATTGCTGCCTTGCGTTGGCCAGGGTGACCAGGCCGGTTGCCACCAGCAGGCTCGACAGCAGGATCAGGGCACCGAAGGCGATGCCGAGACGGCGGCCGACGTTATAGCGTTGCAAATAAGCAGTCATGCGGGTCGTCCTGATGTCCAGTGGGTGGCACCGGCCGGCACCGCGTGATGTTCGCGTGAATGCCTCGGCAACGTGATAACGACGCGACAAAGGCAAACTTAAACCTTCCGCTCCAGCCCGCATTTAGCTGATATTTTCGTTCACGCAGGTCAGGGAAAAACCGACTGGCGGCGCCGCGACGATCCACGTGACACTGCTGACGCTGTTGCATCGGCAACATCGCGCTCGGTCCTGGCGCGTGGGTACACCCCAGGCATCGGAGACGGCGAACGTTTCGTAGCCGGCGTCGGGGTCGAGTTGTTCGGGGGCACCGTTGGTGGGTCTTGCAGCGCGGTCGCCGCCCATGCTCCGGACGCCATGTCGCGCGCCATCCCTGACTCACTCAGCCGCGACGCCCCAAGCCTGATCATGCGTGCCATGAACAGCAGTACCCAGATCACCGCGCGAACGATCACGATCACCCCGGCAGGCCCAGCATCGGCTGGCAGCGAGGTCGTGGTGCACTTGTCGGCCAGCCCGGACCCGCGCTGGCAGGCATGTTTCAATTTCATCGTGCAAGGCCGCGATGGCTTCTTCCTGCAGGGCAGGCCGGTATTCGACAACGCGAGCTTTCACGGAATCTTGCAGGCCGGGCAGGCCGAGGCCTTTCGCCAGGAGTTGCCGGATCTGCTGGTATCAACCGCTGCGCTTGCGCGTGCCCAGGTGAACAAGGACGCGGCGCGATAACCGGGCGGGGGCGCCCGTGCGAGATGCCCAGAAGGCCGTATCTGTGGGGTCAATCGGTGGCCAGCCTGAAGAAGCGGCATCTCGCAACGGCTATTTGTCCGCACGAACGAGGCTACCCGTCTGCACGCTGCCCGCACATCCGCAAGCGATGCACCACCGCTTTAGCGTGCGAACCGGGCGCGGCCTGTAGGCGTTGCGCGGGGCTGCAGATCCAGCGCCATGTCCCACCGCTCCAGTCCGGGCGCATAGCCGTCCACCGTCACCTGCTGCACGACAAAGCCGAAGCGGGCGTAGAACTGCTGGGTATGTTGACTCGTATCCAGTACGACGCGCCGGATGTCCGGCCTCTGGCGCAATGCGTCGAGCCGGGCCAGGAGTAACTGCGTTCCCACGCCGCGGCGGTGCAGGCTCGGATGGACCATGCCCCAGCACAAGCTCGCCGTGATGCCATCGGCATTGATCGCATAACCGGCGCAGCCAGCAATCTCGTTGCCACGCTCCAGCAGTTGGTAGTGCCACGCCGCGGCGTGCTGGATCAGGAAGCCAGCGAAGTCGACGCGTTCCCCGACACTGAAGAACGCCGGCACATTCGCGTCGAACAGGGCCATGCACACATCGAAGTCCTGGGAGTGGTACGGCCGAATCGTGTCCATGTGCGTAGTCTGCCCCAGACGCGCAGGCGATGTAGCGGCATGGCATCGCGTGCCGTCTGAACACAGCTCGCCAAGGAGCGACAGCCTCAGGTCCATCTGTCACCCTGGCCACGCGGCAGCAGGGCGAGGGCGCGGCGCACCTGCTTGCATGCTGTCGCCAATGCCTTGATCGCAGCGACGCATGCGTTCGACACAGCAGCGGCTTCGGCGTGCTGCTGATCGCTGTGGAGCCAACCGGGCGGATCACGCGCATCGACGCGCAGTTTGAGTGCCGGCGGCATCGGTCTGGATGAGACGGGCCACGGCTGCATGACCTGCAGACCAGGCCTTCTGCGGTGCGCAACAAGCGGGGACACCCCGCGCTTGTTGCGTCGCCTGGGCTCAGGCCCGGTCCGTCGCCTCGCGCACGAAGTCTGCATAGCTGCGCAGCGGTCGCCCCAGGATGGCCTGCAGTTGTTCCACCGTGCCGTCGGCCGCCTGCATGCCGTGGGTCTGGATGCCGGCCATCATCAGGCGCATGTCGTAGGCCAGCCAGGATGGGCCGTACGCGGCCAGCTGCGCTTCGAAGGCGGCCACGTCATCGCCCGCGTAGGCGATCTCGCGGCCAATCGCCGTACTCCAGACCTTCGCCGCGGAGGCTCCCGTCACTGCATGTGGTCCGACCAGGTCGAGCGTGATGCGCGCAAGCGCGGCAGGTGCGCGGTCGCGTCGCAGCAATTCGACCACCGCGATGTCTGCGATATCGCGCGCATCGATCATGGCCACACCGGCCGCGCCGATCGGCATCGGGTAGATGCCGTACTGCTGGATCGTCTGCTGGATCACCGCTTCGTTCTGCATGAAATACGCAGGACGCAGAATCGTCGCAGGAATGTCGAGGCTTTCGATCATGCGCTCGACGGTGTGCTTGCCGGTGAAGTGCGGCACGTTGGTGAACTTGTCGGCATGGATGACCGACAGGTACACGATGCGTTCGATCCCTGCGTCCTTTGCCAGGTTCAGGGCGATCAACGCCTGCGTCACTTCGTCGGGAGTGACTGCGTTCAACAGGAACAGCGTGCGCACCGACGACAACGCGGCACGCATCGACGCGACGTCGGTGAGATCTGCGATCACTTCGGTGACACCCGTCGGAAAGGCGCGCTTGCCAGGCTGGCGAACCAAGGCCCTGACCTTTGCGCCTGCGTCGGCAAGGCCCTGGGTCACGAGGGAACCGATGGTGCCGGTGGCACCGGTAACGAGAATGCTCATGTGAATCTCCTGCTGTGAATGGATGGGTGCATCAGCGCGACATCTCCGCAGCGACTGGCGTTGCGGTGACGAGACGATAGGCCGTTGCATCGCCAATACGAAGACGCCAGGATGTAGATGCCCGGTTTCAAAAATGGAACACTATGGATCTCAATGCGTTGATCGATTTCGCGCTGGTCGCAGCCAACCAGGGCCTGGGAAAGGCCAGCCGTGCCAGTGGCAGATCCAAGGCGACCTTGTCGCGCCGCATCGCCGAGCTGGAGGAGCAGCTGGGCGTGCGGCTGGTCGAGCGCAGCGCACGTGGCCTCAGGCTCACCGAGGCCGGGCAGCTGCTGATGGACCGCACCGAAGTGCCGTTGAGCGAGGTGGCCGAGGCCATGGCAGCCGCACGCGAAGGGCTCTCGACCCCGCGCGGACGCTTGCGGGTGGCATCGCCGGTGCTGTTCTCGCAACTGGCGATGGGACGCATTGGCGCGGAGTTCTGTGCGGCCTATCCGGAGATCACGCTCGAGGTGGTGGCAGAGGACCGCACGGTCGATCTGGTGGAGGAGCAGTTCGATGTGGCCATCCGGATCAATCCGAGCCCGGACAGCAGCCTGGTCGGGCGCTGCTTCGCCAGGGATCGGCTGGTGGTCGTGGCCGCACCCGGGATCGCCATGCCCACCGGCGGCGCAGTCACGCCGGTTCCCGCCGTGGTGATGTCCAGCTTCCAGCCGACCACATGGACGCTCGATGACGGGCATTTGGTCCTGGAACCCGTGCCAAGGCTGCGGTTTTCCTCGTTCCTGATGGTCCGCGACGCAGCGATGGCCGGCGGCGGCGTGGCGCTCATTCCACAATCGATCGCATGGAACCAGCTCGCGCGTGGCGAACTGCTGCAATGGGGCACCATCGCCGGCGTGGAGCCGGCGCTGTGGGTGTTGCACACGTCCAGGCGCCTGGCTGCCCCGAAGGTGCGGGCCTTCGTGGAGTTCATGTGCGACAGGTATCCGGATGCGGCGCTTGTATTGAAGGGGTAGGGCGCTGGACCTCGCTTGCGTTGGCCAGGCGCTCGCCCGGCCCTCACACGCGCAGCAGCCGCCTTGCCAGGCTACGGCCGGGCGCTGTGCCTGCCTGGTCGGCATTGCTGCCCAGGATGGGGCGACGCAGATGGGGCGGCGGCAGGCAGATCAGCACGCACGGCGTTTTCGCCAGTGCGGACTGCAGCGAGGAGCGCCAGACGCCGCGGCGGACGACGGCGTCGTGTTCGACCACCAGCACATCGGCGCAGGCGCGTTTGAGCAGGCCGGCGATCTCGCGCCGCGGGTTGCCGACGGCCACGTGGATGCGCACGCGCAGGTCCTCGTCGGGCACTTGCTGGACCAGGTCGCCGAGCCAGCTGGCGGCCGCGTCCTCGCCCAATGGCTTGTCGTGGAACAGGCTGTCCACCAGCAGGCCTTCGCTGATCTCCGGCACCACGTGCAGCAGGTGCAGGTCGGCGCCGCGGCGGCGTGCCAGGGCGGCGGCATCGCGCAGCGATTCCAGGCTGGTTTCGCGGCCGGTGATCCAGCAGGCCACATGGCCGCCGACCGCCCCGTCGCGCGGGATCGCATCGGCATACGGCAGGGTCAACATGGGCGTGGCCACGCGCTGCAGCACGCGCGCGCGCAGCGAGACGTGCAGCGGGCGCGGCAGGCCGGTGCGTTCGGACGGCGGCATGATCAGCAGCGCGTCCTCGCGGCTGCGGCAAAACGAGACGATGCCGGCGGCGGCAGGGCCACCGGCGAGTGCGCGTTCGCAGCCCGGGTAGTTGGAGGCCTCGGCAAAGAAGGAATCCAGCGACTGCTGGGCTTGTGCGCGCTTGCCCTTGGCGTGCACGTGCAGGATGGTCAGGCGCGCGCGCAGGCGGTCCACCAGTTGCGCCACGGTCGGGATGGCGGCATGGCAGGTCTCGGAAAAATTGGTGGCGAAGATCAGCTGGGTGGGGGTGGTCTGCATGGCGGGCTCCGTGGTCAGTAGATGAAACCGTCGATGGCGCGCACCTCGCGCAGTGGCACGCGCTGGCCCAGCATCTCGCGCAGGGTCAGTTCGATGCCGCGCGACAGCGCGGTCATCGGGGTGTCGTGCACGGTGTTCTCGAACGGGTCTTCGATGGCGCTGCTGGCGCTGTCGATGGCGATCAGGGTGAAGCTGATCAGCACCGAGGCGATCGGCATGGCCAGGCCCATGCCGGCGATCAGGCCCAGCGGCACCAGCCAGCAATACATGTTCACCAGCGTGCGCGGCAGCGAGGAGAACTGCCGTGGCAGCGGGGTGTTCTTGATGCGTTCGCAGGCGCCCTGGATATTGGCCAGCGTGGTGAGGTTGGCGTCCAGCGACGACCAGCGCAGGCTGTCGAGCATGCCCCAGTCGCGCGCCTGCTGCAGTTGCTGGCCCAGCCGCAGGGTCAGCGCGTTGGGGATGTTGGCGTAGCCGCGCAGCTCATCGGCGCGTGCCTGGCCGAGCAGCCCGGCCAGCTCGGGAAACGGATTCTGTCGGCGCAAGTGGCAGCGCAGGGCGTGCACGAAGGCGACCTGGTGCACCACGATGTCGTCGCGCAGCGTGGCCTGGCGCGGGTCGGCAGCATCCACGTCCAGCGCGGTCAGGGCCTGGCGTGCGATGGCGCGCGAGGTGTTCACCAGCGTGCCCCAGAGCTGGCGCGCTTCCCACCAGCGGCCATAGGCCGCATTGGCGCGGAACGCCAGGAAGATGGTGAGCGCCGAGCCAAGCTGGGCCAGCGGCAGGGCTTCGATCGACAGCCACTGCCAGCCGAAGAAGGTGTAGAGCACGGCCACCGCGCAGTCGAACGCCAGCAATACCAGCAGGCGCTTGTAGGTCTTGGGCCAGATGCGTCGCAACGGAAACGTATCGCGGGTGATCATGGGAAGGGCAACATGGACGTGGGGTAGGGCCATTACACCCAGCCTCCACGGTCGTGTCTGCCATCCTTGCGCCAGCGTTGGACAGTGCACGCACCGTCCGAACGATGCGGACGGACTATCTTTCGATAGGGTGAAATCCGCAGGCCTGGCCACGATGCTGTGGCATCAACCACAGCGAGAGAGGAGCGGCATTGCAGCGCAGGTGCATGGGGTGGCAATGGACAGGCTGAGACTGCCATTCAAGTGGCGCGGGCAGGTGGTCAAGCTCAATCGCGGCCCGACGCTGTGGGCGTCGCTGGCGATGCTGGCCTCGCTGGTGTGGGCGGAGTGGTACTCGCACCTGGGCGTATCGCTGGGGCTGCTCTACATCCTGCCGGTGGTACTGGCGGCCACGGTGCTGTCGCGGCGCGACATCGTCATCGCCGCGATTGCCTGTGCGGTGCTGCGCGGCCTGTTCGTGACCGACGAAACCCTGGTCGAACAGGCGCTGCGCTTTTTCATGGCGACGATCGCCTATGCCGGCTGCGGCCTGCTCGTGGCCGAAATCAGCCGCACCCGCCGGGTGATCCTGGCCCATTACGTGCAGCTGCGCGCCGAACAGCGGCTGCGCCGGCGGCTGGAGCGGCAATTGCGGCTGCTTGCCGAGAGCAGCCCGGCCGCCTTGCTGACGGTGGCCGGCGACGGCCGCATCGTGGCGGCCAACCGCGCCGCACACGAAATCCTGGACATGGCCGAGGAGGGGGGGCTGGAGGGCCGCGCGGTCCGCGAATTCCTGCCGCTGCTGGACGACGCCTTGAGCATGAGCGCCAACCTGGACGGCATGCGCACCTCGGCCAGCACCTGGGGCTGCCGTAGCGATGGCACCCGCTT
The DNA here is from genome assembly GCF_003993495.1 of Xanthomonas sp. BRIP62418. NCBI lineage: Bacteria > Pseudomonadati > Pseudomonadota > Gammaproteobacteria > Lysobacterales > Lysobacteraceae > Xanthomonas > Xanthomonas sp. BRIP62418. The sequence continues at coordinate 34,711 of NZ_QEZG01000045.1, read as the reverse complement.
CCCGGCCACCACCTGGTTCTCGGTCTACGAGGACAGTGAAGAGCGGCACCTGGCCGCGATCCTGGTCGACACCAGCGAGGAAGTGCGCGCGCGCGAATCGGCGCACTTCGACGATGTGCTCAAGAACAATCGCCTGCTGGCCGGCGCGGTGTCGCACGAGATCCGCAACCTGTGTTCGGCGGCGGGCGTGGTCACTTCCAACCTGGCGCGGCATCCGGCCATTGGCGCAGATCCGGACCTGGCCGCACTGCGCAGCCTGGTGGCGGCATTGATGGAACTGGCGTCCTTCAACCTGCGTCGGCAGATGCCCGACGAGGCGCACGAAACGCGGCTGCAGACGCTGTGCAGTGAACTGGACGTGATCATCCGCTCGGACTGGGAGGACGTCGACGGCCAGCTGGTGATCCAGATCCCGGCCGAGTTCCCGTCGGTGCATGGCGACCGCCATGCGCTGCTGCAGGTGCTGCTCAACCTGGCACGCAATTCGTTGCGCGCGGTGCAGGCGCTGCCCCCGCAACGCCGCCAGTTGATCGTCAGCGCACGCCTGGAACAGCAGCGTGCCGTGCTGAGCGTGCGCGACACCGGGCCGGGCATCGCCGAGCCGGGCCGCCTGTTCCAGCCGTTCCGCAGCGACAGCGACGGCTCCGGGCTTGGCCTGTACATCTCGCGTGCGCTGATGGCCAACCAGGGCGGCCTGCTGCGCCATGCGCCCGGCGGCGAAGGCGCCTGTTTCGAGCTGCATCTGCCGCTGGCGCATGCACCGTATGCGGAGGCGCTGGATGGATGAGGCGCGGCGCGAACCGGTGCGCCTCTACCTGCTGGACGACCACACGCTGTTCCGCGAGGGCCTGCTGCGCCTGCTCGGTGCCGACGCCCGCTTCGAGGTGGTGGGGCAGTCCGGCACCTTGGCGCAGGCCATCGTCCAGATCGCGTCGCTGACGCCGGACGTGGTCATCCTCGACTACGACATGGGCGAGTACAACGCGCTGGACTACATGCGGCGCCAGGCCGAGCAGGCGCGCCGCCCGGCCACGCTGGTCGTCACCGCCGGCCTGCCCGAGCGCGACGCACTGGCCTTGATCCGGCTCGGCGTGTCCGGCATCTGCCGCAAGGATGTCTCCACCGACGAACTGATCGACAGCATCCATGCGGTGGCGATGGGCCGGGTGCTGATCGACCAGCGCTACCTGCAGTCGCTGGTTGCCCAGGGCACCCAGGAAAGCCGGCCCAGCTTCACCGACCGTGAGCGCGAAGTGCTGCGTGGCTTGTTGCGTGGGCAGTCCAACAAGTTGATCGCACGCCAACTGGGCAGTTCGGAGAGCGCCATCAAGGCGACGTTCCAGCAGCTATTCAACAAGCTCGACGTGCGCTCGCGCAGCCAGTTGGTGATGGTGATCCTGCAGGATTATCGCGACCTGGTGTGAGGCGTCCTGTCGCTTTGAGCAATGCCGCGCGAACGATGCAGATGCAGATACAGACGCTTAGCGATTGAAGCCAATGCAGTTGCGGTGGCACGGGAACGTATTGGCCCGTGCAACAGGGCAGCAGATGTGACGCAGGGCTACCACCCGGCAAGCACGCCAACCAGGATGCGACGGGTGGTGTTGACCGCCAGCCGCAGGGCCTGGAACCATCACACCGTGTCGGACTCATCTGCACGAGGCGTGGACGAAGCGCCGGTCATCATGCGCGCCTGATGGATTGAGGTGTTACATGGCGAAGCCGACGCTGTTCTTCCTGCATGCCCTCGGGTCCAGCAGCAACGAGTGGTCTGGGGTCATCCAGCAACTGGATGCGCGTTTCGACTGTGTGGCAATGGATATTCCCGGTTTCGGGGACGCGCCGCCGCTACCGCATCTCGACACCGCCGCACTGGTTGCCTGGTTCGTCGACGAGGTGATTCGGCGGCAACCGACGTGCTGGCTCGCGATCGGACACAGCATGGGCGGAAAGATCGCCAGCCTGGCAGCAGCGCAGGCACGCGAGGGCGTGGCCGGGCTTGCCGGCCTGGCCGGCGTGATCCTGGTCGCCGCATCGCCGCCGGCGCCCGAGCCGATGGACGAAGCGCGGCGACGCACGATGCTGGCCTGGTTCGAGAAGGGCCATCCCACGCGGCAGGAAGCGGAGCAGTTCATCGACGACAACTGTGCGGCGACGTTGCCAGCGCCGGTCAGGACTGCCGCTGTCGACGATGTGCTGCGAACCAACGCCAACGCGTGGATCGCCTGGCTCGCACATGCCAGTCGTGAGGATTGCAGCGCACAGGCCGGCTGCATGCATGTGCCGGCGTTGATCATCGCCGGCAGTGACGACGGCGACCTCGGCGAAGCGGCGCAAACAGCATTGAACGCGCCGCACTATCACGATGCGCGCATCGCCGTGGTGGCCGATGCCGCGCACCTGATCCCGTACGAACAACCGCAAAATCTCGCGCAGCTGATCGCAGCGCACGCGGATCGCTGCGTGGGCATGCACATGCCCGAGGACTTCATCACGCTGCTCAACGCGGACAGGGTCTCCCCACGCATGCGCAAGCTGCTGCTTAGTCGTCACGCGGGCCCGCCCGCCAGTGCGCAGGGCGTGCTGAGCCAGCATCAGCTGAAGCTCCTCGGCGAAGTGGTCGCGCGTGTCCTGGATGGGGCCGGCGATGCGCGCGCGATTGCTCGGCGCATCGATGTCCAGCTTGCCGAAGGCGCCGGCGATGGTTGGCGCCATGCGGCGTTGCCACCGGACCGGCTTGCGGTGCCGCTGGGGCTTGACGCGCTCGACGCGCTGAGCAATGGCTTCGCTGGATTGCCTGCCGAGACCCAGGACCGTTGGCTGCGCGCGGTATCGCTCGCGACGGCCGGTGATCCCTCGGCACACGGGCTGGATGCAGCGCAGCTGGCGCACTGGTTCGAGGACATCCGCGCCGAAACCGCGCGGACCTGGGTCAGCCTTCCCGCCACGATGGCGGCAATGGGATACGACGGCTTCGCAGTTGGCGGCGCTGGTATCGACAGCCCGGGCTATCAGCAGACCGCAGCCGACCGGCAGGAAGCCTGGCAGCTTCCTGCCAAGGGTCTTCGATGAGTCCCGACGCTTCGGTCGATGCGGTGGTGGTGGGGAGCGGGGCAGGGGGCGGCCCATTGGCTGCACGGCTCGCGCAGCGAGGTCTTTCAGTGGTGGTGCTGGAGGCGGGTGCGGCCTTCAGCCCTGCGTCCCATCTGCCCGATGAGCTGACGACCGGCATCTACTGGATGGAAGAGCGCCTGAGCGGTGGGCAGACGCCCACCGCATTCGGCGCCAACAATTCCGGGTCGGGCCTGGGCGGTTCGACCCTGCATTGGGGCGCCTTCTGCCCGCGTCCGGACAAGCGCGACCTGAGCCTGGCAACGCAGACCGGGCAGCGCGGCATGGACTGGCCAATCGCGCATGAAGAGCTGCTCTCCTATATCCGCCGCGTCGAGGAGTTCATCGGCGTGTCCGGGCCGGCGCACTATCCCTGGGATACGGAGCGCAGCTACGCGTATCCGCCGGCGCAGCGCAATGCGTCGGCCGGCGCGATGGAACGCGGCTGCCGCACACTGGGCATCACCGCTACCGATGCGCCTGCCGCATTGGTGACCAGGGCGCACGAGCAGCCGCACCACGGCAGGCGCGCGGCCTGCAACAACTGCGGCGCATGCCATCAGGGTTGCAGCAACGGCGCCAAGGTGAGTGTCGATACCACCTGGCTTCCACTGGCGCGCGCGCACGGCGCGCAATTGCGACCCGATTGCCGGGTCATTGATATCGAGCGCGACGCCCGTGGCATGGTCAGCGCGGTGGTCTACCAACAGGACGGGCGCGAACTGCGCCAGCGGTGCGCGAGCCTGTTCCTGTGCGCAGGCGGCGTGGAGACACCGCGCCTGCTGCTCAACCTGGGCCTAGCCAACTCCAGCGGCCAGGTGGGGCGCAATTTCATGGCGCATGTGGCCACCCAGGTGTGGGGGGAGTTCGATGCCGACATGCGCATGAACCGTGGCTACCCCTCGTCGCTTATCACCGAGGACATGCTGCGCCCGGCCAATGCCGATTTCATCGGCGGCTATCTGGTGCAGAGCCTGGGCGTGCAGCCGATCACCCTGGCCAACACGCTGGCGCGTGGCGCGGGCCTGTGGGGGAGGGAACTCGTATCGACCATGACACGCTACAACCGCCTGGCCGGCATCGGCATCAATGGCGAATGCCTGCCGCAGGACGGCAACCGGCTGAGCCTGTCCGACGAGCGCGATGCCTTCGGCCAACGCAAGGCGCGTATCGACTTCAGCTACGGACCCAACGAACGCGCGATCGATGCCCACGCGCGCGCATCGCTGCACGCAATCTGGGAGGCGGCAGGTGCGCAACGCATCTTCGCCGCCGCCCGCTCCGCACACACGTTGGGCACCTGCCGCATGGGTACCGATCCGGAGCAGGCCGTGGTGGACCCGGACGGCCGCGCATTCGATATCGCCAACCTCTACATCTGCGACAACTCGATTTTTCCAAGTGCACTGGCAGCCAATCCCGCGCTGACGCAGATGGCACTTGGCCTGCGCACGGCGGAGCGCTTTCTCGCCCGCTAGTGGCGCGCCTACCACCACCTCTTTCTACCACCAGGAGTTCAGCATGGATCTCGGAATCAACAATCGGATCGCCCTCATCAGTGGCGGCGACTCGGGAATGGGCAAGGAGACTGCGCGGCAGCTACTCGAAGCCGGCGTGCGCGTGGCGATCACCGATCTTCCGGACGGTACGCTCGACCAGGCAGTGGCCGAGCTGTCGGGCCTGGGGCAGATCATCGCCATCGAGGGCGATGTCACGCGCGAGCAGGACGTCACCGCCATCTGGACACAGGTGCGCGAACAACTGGGCGACCCCGACATCTATATCAACGCAGCAGGCGTGACCGGCGCAACCGGCGATTTCCTGGAGGTCAGCGATGCGGGCTGGCTCGAAACGCTGGACATCAACCTGATGGGCGCGGTGCGCATGTGTCGCCAGGCCATTCCCGCGATGCGCCGCAAGCAATGGGGCCGGATCGTGCTGTTCGCATCGGAAGACGCCGTGCAGCCCTACGTGGACGAACTGGCCTATTGCGCATCGAAGGCAGGCATCCTTAGCCTGGCCAAGGGCCTGTCCAAGGCCTATGGCCCGGACAACGTGCTGGTCAATACGGTGTCGCCCGCATTCATCGCCACCCCGATGACCGACAAGATGATGCAAAAGCGCGCCAGCGAAAACGGAACCACGTTCGAGCAGGCGATCGAATCGTTCCTGGACGAAGAGCGTCCCGGCATGGTGCTGAAGCGACGCGGCCGCGCGGAGGAAGTGGCCTCGGCCGTTGCCTTCCTGTGCTCCGAGCGCGCCAGCTTCATCAACGGCGCCGGGATCAGGGTGGATTCGGGGTCGGTCTTCACCATCGCGGGTTGAGCGATTGCTGGCTGCGTTGATGCAGACATCATCAACGCACCAGCGGAAGCGCCTGCTTGATCGCAGATCGCATTCTGCGATCAAATAAATTGAGGCATGTCTTTAGTGCATCGAGTAACGCGTAAGCGTGTGAGGCTTTGCCCAAATGCATGTTCGAATTTTCAGTTTGGCGTCAATCGCATATCCGGACTTCAAGATTTGCGCGGATGCAGGGGGTAGTGCAGTTAGCGCGACATGATTAAAGAGCGTTGTGGGCGGTAAGGGAGGCCGCTTTTCGCCGAGGACAGGCGTGACGCACACGGCGTTGATATCTTGCCATGGCAATATGAATTCAATAACTAACAATTTCGTGAGCTAGGCTATTATCGTAGCCTTCAGGTTCAACGAACTTTGTGGTCTGAATCTAGCGACGTCGCGGGTGGGAGGCAGTCCGAACAAACGCGCATATTCGCGGCTGAACTGGGATGCACTCTCGTAACCCACTTCAAATGCGATGGAGGCAGCGTCGCGAGGTGCGAACAGCAGCAGCCATCGCGCGCGCAGGAGGCGCAACCGCTTCTGATACTGGATAGGGGTCATCGCCGTCACTGCCCGGAAATGGCGATAGAACGCCGCGACGCTCATGTCAGCCATCGCCGCCAGGGTCTCGACGCGGAGAGGCTCGGCGAAGTTTCCGCGGATCCAATGAATCACGCGCCGGATCTGGGTCAGGTGGCCATCGGAGCGAGCGATTTCACGTAGCAGTCCTCCCATAGACCCCTGCAGCACCCGGAACAGGATCTCCTGCTCGATCAGGGGTGCCAGCATCTCGATCTCGCCAGGCTTGTCGATCAGTCGCATCATGCGTAGCCATGCGTCGATCAACTCAGACGGTGCTTGTGTGGCAGAAAAGCGCTGCCCCGCTGGCTGTCCAGCGGGCCATTTAGTGCCAGCCAGGACGTTGGCAATTAGGCTGGAGTCGAGTGTCAGGCTGGTGGCCAAGTAAGGCTGGCCGGCATCACCCGGCCGTATCTCCCCGGTTGCGGGTACGTCTACCGGCACGATGAAATAGGTCGCTGTGGCGTACTCAAGGATCTGCTCACCCACCGACAGAGTCTTGGAGCCCTGAAGCACTAGGTGCAGCATTGGTTGATAGACCTGACTGGAGCAGGCCTCGGCCTGCACCATCGAGACGCGTGGAATGCCCGTGTCGGTCCATTTGTCACCCGCACGCATGACGATGGCGCGCAGTTCCTGCATCTGATTGTTCATGTCCCCGATCATGGACCCAGCAACCAAGTAAAAACAGCTGATTGGAAAGATTGGGCAAGGATCGGAGGAGAAGGGGCACGTGTTGGGCCGTCCTTTGGCTCAATACTGACGTTCCAGCAAACAGCACACGGGACAGGGATTCAAGCCCTGGCACCATGCGCTGACTGGGTCACCTTCCATAATGCAGAGCAAATAACACATGAAACTCAACGGAAAAATTGCCGTGGTCACTGGTGCATCCAAAGGCATCGGTGCGGGTATCGCAAAGGGCCTGGCTGCTGCCGGCGCAAGTGTTGTTGTCAACTATGCTTCCAGCAAGGCGGACGCTGACGCGGTGGTTGCGCAGATCCTTGCTCACGGCGGAACGGCACTGGCCGTCCAGGCCGACATGAGCAAATCGGCGGATGTAGCGCGGCTGTTCGATACGGTGCGGCAGGAATTCGGCGGTCTGGACATCCTGGTCAACAATGCCGGCGTTGCTGTCTTCGAGATGATCGAAGATCTGACCGAAGCTGCGTTCCACAAGCAGTTCGACCTCAATGTGCTGGGCTACCTTCTGGCGGTGCGCGAAGCCACCAAGCTGTTCAAGGAGAAGGGCAGCATCATCAACATCAGTTCGATCCTGAGCACCGATCCGTACCTGGCATCGAGTGTATACGCGGCGACCAAGGGTGCGGTCGACACCTTAACGTTCGCCCTGGCCCGCGAGCTGGGCGGCCGTGGCATCCGCGTCAATTCCATACTGCCAGGCCACACCAACACACCGGGGACGAACGGCAACTTCGCCGGCGACTTCGGCGCGAAGCTGATCGCAGGCACGCCGCTTGGCCGTTTTGGCGAGCCGGAAGACATTGCGCCACTGGCAGTCTTTCTAGCGTCGGATGATTCGCAGTGGGTCACCGGCGAATCCATCAGGGCTGCCGGCGGTGTACGCGGCGTGGGCTACTGAGTCCATTGGGACTGCACCAAGAGGCCGATGGCACGAAGATCCACCCGTGTTTCGACCTGGGCGCCAAAGTGATGGTGCAGAGCAGGCAGAGTTCGCCGCAGTCCGGCCAGGGCTTGTGCCAAGCTCAAGGCGCAATTCTCAGTGCGCGGCTTTCCCTCGCCAGCTGGCGACCATCCGCGCCGCATCCTGGGAAGGGGGCAACCCAAACGCACGGGCGTACTCCCGGGTGAACTGCGTTGGGCTTTCATATCCCACTTCCAGCGCCGCCGTTGTAACGCTCTTTCCCTGCGTTGCCAGAATCTGGCGCGCCTGCAGCAGGCGCAGCTGTTTCTGGTACTGAAGCGGGCTCAGCGCGGTGGCGGATTTGAAGTGGCGGTGGAAGCTGGATTCGCTCATCGCCACCTGTTCGGCCAGCGCGGCGATGCGCAACGGTTTGGAATAGTCGCGGCGGATGCGCTGGATCGCGCTGCTGATGCGCGCCAGAGCCGAATCCGGCGTGGCCAGCTGGCGCAACATGTAGCCCTGCGGCCCCTGAAGTACGCGGTACAGAATCTCGCGCTCGTAGGCGGGAGCCAGCGCAGGGATCTCGCTGGGGCGCTCCATCAGGCGCAGCATGCGCACCCAGGCGTCCATCAGTTCGGGAGTGACGGCGGCCACGTTGAAGGCCTCCGTCTGCGAGGAAGGTTCGCCACAGCCGATGGCGGGATCGGTGGTGTCGCACAGCAGCGCGGAGACGACGTTCGCGTCCAGCGTGAGGCTCACGGCGAGGTAAGGCTCGCCGGTGCTGGCCGGGTGCACGGCACCCACTGCGGGCAAGTCCACCGACATGATGAAGTAGGTCGCAGGATCGTAGTGGAGGGTCTTCCCGCCCACCGTCATCGATTTGCTGCCCTGCAGGATCAGGTTGATCATCGGCTCGTACACCGCAGCCAGGGCATGCTCGGGAATCTGCCCCTGCACCATGGCGACGCGCGGAATGCCGGTTTCCGTGCGGCGGTTTTCGGCATTTGCTGCAAGCCGGCGCAGTTCATCCAGTGCCTTGTCCATGGCTCATTCGACACCCGCTAGCTATGGCTGACAAGGCCGAAAGCAGGAATAGGCAGGAATCGGCGAGGATCCGGGCGGCGCTCCTGGGCAGGCGGCCCTAGCCTGTGCATCACCCCTTACGGCACAGGAGCACTTGCATGAAACACGTACTGATCACGGGTGGCAGCCGCGGCATTGGCGCCAGCGCCGCTCTGCACTGCGCGCAGCGCGGTATGGGCGTCATCCTCACCTACAACACCCAGCCGGAAGCGGCCCAGCGCGTAGCGGAGCGTATCCAGGCAGAAGGCACCGCCGCCGTGGCGCTGCAGCTGGATCTGAGCAACAGTGGCGCCTTCGCGGCGTTTGCCGCCCAAGTGGCGCAAGCGCTGCAGGCCACGTGGGGCGTGTCCACGCTCGACGGGCTGGTGAACAATGCCGGCTTCGGGCTGTTCAATCCGATCGAGACGGTCACCGAGGCGCAGTTCGACAGCCTGTTCAACGTGCACCTGAAAGGACCGTTCTTCCTGACCCAGGCGCTGCTGCCGCTGCTGGCCAACGGCGCGAGCATCGTCAACGTCACCAGCGCCACCACGCGCGTGGCAACGCCGGGCGTGGCACCGTATGCCGCCTTCAAGGGCGGGCTGGAAGTGCTCACGCGCTACATGGCCAAGGAGTTCGGCGAGCGCCGCATCCGGGTCAATGCGGTGGCACCCGGTGCGATCCGCACCGAACTGGGCGGCGGACTCAACGATGAATTCGAAGCCCTGCTGGCTTCGCAGACAGCATTGGGCCGGGTAGGCGAGCCGGACGACGTCGGCCGCGTCATTGCCGGGCTGCTCGGCGATGAGCAGACCTGGGTGAACGCGCAGACCATCGAAGTGGCCGGCGGCTACAACATCTGATTCGCAACGGAGCACGACATGCTCGACCACATCTTTCTCACCGTAACGGACACCACGCGCTCGATCGCGTTCTACACGGCTGCGCTGGTCCCATTGGGCATCGTCGACCGGCTCGACTACGACGGCAGGCAGGGGGCCTCCCGACCACCCGGACCTGAAAGGCTTCGGCGCGCAGGGGGCGTGTTCTATGAAAGCTGGCAGCACGGCCATGAATGACCCCGCCAGGCCGCACCCGCTGCAGGTGACCGTGGACGCCTTTATTCAAGCCGCCAACGACTTCGATATCGAAGCGGCGCTGGCGCTGTTCGCACCGTCGGCCGTGATTGACGACCCTTCCACCGGCCACACCTTCACCCATCACGCCGGCGTGCGCGACTATCTGGAGCGCTACTTCTTGGGCTATCGCACGGTGACCCGCTTGCTGTCGGTGGCAGACCTGGGCAAACGCCGCATATGCGCCCGCGTCGACTTCACTGGCGACTTCGGCCATGAGATCGGATTGCTGGACGTGGTGGCCGACGTCCGGGGCCGCATTTCCCGCATCGATGCCGAGCTCGAGTGAGCCGGCGAGGAACACGCAATGAAAAAGTTCATGATCTACGGTGCGCTCGGCTACACCGGGCGCATGGCCGCCGCACGCGCGAAGGAGACCGGGCTGGCCCTGGTAGTGGGCGGGCGCGATGGAACACCGCTGCAGACGCTGGCTGCGGCCCTGGGTGTGGAGTACCGCGTGTTCGCTCTGGATGCTGCGGCCGATGTGGAGCGCGCACTGCAAGACATCGCGGTCCTGCTGAACTGCGCAGGGCCGTTCGCACACACCGCACGCCCGCTGATGGAAGCGTGCCTACTGACAGGCACGCACTACCTCGATATTGCCGCCGAACTGGACAGCTACCAGCTGGCCGAACAGCGCGACCGGGAAGCCGTTGATGCCGGCGTGATGCTAATGCCGGGCAGCGGCGGCAGCGTGGCGATGCTGGGCAGCCTGGCCGCACGTGCCGTGGAGCGGGTCGCGGCCCCGGTTTCGCTCCGCATTGCCCTGCATGTCTCCGGTACGATGTCGCGCGGTTCGGCCATCAGTGCTAGCCAGTCCCTCACGGCGCAGTGCCTGAGGCGCAAGGGCGATGTGCTCATCGCACGCGATCCGGGCGAACTGCGCGACTTCGATTTCGGCAACGGCCTCGCCAGCTGCTTCCCCGTGATCCTGCCTGATCTGATCACCATCGCACGCCAGACCGGGATCGGTGACATCGACACCTACGTGCACGTTTCCGGTAGCGCATTCCCCGAAGGCGGCATCGACGCGTTGCCGGATGGACCCACCGCGCAGGAGCGTGCCGACAACCGCTACCAGGCGGCGGTGGAAGTGGCGTGCGCCGACTGCACCATCACCCGCGCCGTGCTGGATACCGTGAACGGCTACACCTTCACCTCGTTGGCCGCGGTCGAGGCCGCGCGCCGTGTGCTGTCAGGCGAAGCGCGTCCTGGATTCCAGACTCCTGTAGGCGTGTTCGGCCGCGGGTTTGCCGAGACCATCGCCGACACCTGCATCACCGCGCCGGCGTCAACCAGCGCCGCGGCCGATTAAGGAATCCACTCATGACGCCGCTTACTGGCAAGAAGATGGTGAGTACCTCGGCCGGAGAGCCTGAGTCGATAAGAATCTCGTCTAGCGGCAAGAACTCCGTGGCCACATAGCGATTCAAAGCATGTTCGAACAGCGCCAGCTTGCTGCCGTAGGCGGCATACAAGCTCGGCGGAACGATTCCCATCGCTTGAGTGAGCTCCGCCACGCCCACGGCATCGTAGCCCCGGACGTGGAAAAGCTCCTGTGCGATCTGCACCCAATGTTCGCGCTCGAACGCTGGCCTGCGCTGACGCGCTGTGGGTTTCGCTACTGCCTTGACTTGCTTGGACATTTCACTTTGTTCCTGACGCGTCGGGCCGATCGGCTAACGGTCGCCATATAGCAACGAAGGGCAGGGGATTTGGGAGGTTTATCGGGGCTAGGGCAGGGTCGTTTCCAGCCAGAGAAAGCCGGCCTCCACCTGCGGATCAAGCCGAAGAAGCGGCTTGTGCGGGAGAGGCCCGAGCCACTCTCGGTGCCAGAGACGATCAACCAGGTCTGGTCGATGGACTTCATGCACGACCAACTCAGCGACGGCCGCAGCTTCCGGCTGTTCAACGAGCTAGACGACTTCAACCGCCAGGGGCTGGGGATCGAGGTCAACCTGTCGCTGTCCTCGGCACGCGTGGTCCGTTCACTCGAGCAGATCATCGAGTGGCGTGGCAAGCCGGGCGCCATTCGCTGCGATAACGGCCCCGAATACATCAGCGGTGCGCTGCTGAACTGGGCGCAGCGGCAAGGCATCCGGATCGAGCACATACAGCCTGGCAAGCCACAGCAGAATGCCTACATCAAACGCTACAACCGCACTGTCCGATACGCCTGGCTGGCACGCACCCTGTTCGACAGCATCGAACAGGTGCAGAACAAAGCCACGCGCTGGCTATGGTCCTACAACCACGAGCGCCCAACATGGCGCTTGTAGGCGTCTGCGCGCGGCTTCCCAGACAAGGATGAATACGCTACTCATGCCGACCCAAGGAAGGGCCCAAGGTGAGAGGGCGTGGCGCGGTACTCGTTTGCCGATGATTGCGTGGCCCGGTGGTGCGTTGCGCGTGACGCGGGAGGGGAGATCGGGGGTTAGCCCTAATCCACGCGCTGCTTTGCCGGCTCATACGGATTGAAATCAATCATTGCTAGTGTTCCCTCTGCGATAGAGGACTCCAGATGCAATCGCCAACCGAAGCGCTCGCATATACGCCGTGTTAGGAATAGCCCTAGACCAGAACCGCCGCCTTGTTTGACGGAATATCTCAAGGACGCGGTGTAGTGTTCGGCCGCCTTGGCGGTGTCGAAGCCTTCGCCCGAATCTCGGATGTAGAGCCTGTCCTTGACCAAGGAGACGCGAATTTCGCCAACATACGTGTGATCGGCCGCATTACGAAGTAGGTTGCCAACTGCAATGCGCACCATCGATTCAGGTGCACGTAACGTCAACGGCTCCAGGTCATTGACTCGGTATTCAACGGGCTTTGCAGAAACCAGGTAGAGATGGTCATGCACCAAATCAGGAAGTAATCCATGCAGGACCGTGATTTCCTCACGCTCCGCTGGTGTAGGTTCGCGTGACAGATACAGCAGCGCTTCCATGATCTGCCTTAGATTGGCTACTGCTTCGTCGATTCGATTGAGCGGACGCTGCGAACGCTCGGGCAACTGCTGCTTGTGCAACACATCGGCGGCGCCTGAAATGACCGCCAGCGGTGTACGGAATTCATGGCTGGCCTGATCTAGCAGGCTGCGTTCGCGCTCGATGGCGCGCTCCACCCGCTCCAGATGCGCATTGGTCTCGCGCGCGATCGTATTGAGCTCGCTCTTGCGGTAATCGGTGGGCAGGCGTTGTGCAGGTTGTAGCGGATCGAGCCGCCGCATGCGCCCGGCAAGATCCTTGACGGGCCGGGTAAGACTGAGGAATAGCCACCAGATCACCAGGCCGACCATCGCCAGATTCAACAGCATAAACAGCACGCTCAGTTGAACGCTCTGGTTCTGCTTGTCTTCGAGCTCGGTCATGTCGATGCTCATGACCAAGCGACCTTGCGGCAACTCGGTGATCAATGCCGAGTAGCTGCGGTCCTGCCGTGGAGTGTCATGCTTATTGGCGAAAGGCCCCCAGTGCGGGGTGAGGATGGCGATGAACTTGCCCAGCGATGATGCATCCCTGCGTGTCTCCAGTTCGCCCTCCTTGTAATAGCCCGGTGCCAGCTTAGTGAAGAAGGCGGGCATATCCGGCGGCGGCGGCGCGTGCTGGGAGAGCAGCCAGCCCTTCACTGGCCCTCCTCTGGGAAGTGCTCCCTGCAATTCGGCAGCCGGCAGGCGCGCGACACTCTGGGTGCTGGAGGTGAGCAGTTGCCGCCAGATCGGGTCTTCGATCAGCTCCTGACTCAAGAATCCCTGCACTGACAGACCCAACGCCAGCATCGCGGCGGATACGAGCAAGCTGCAACTGATCAGCCACTGCAGACTTCCCAGGCGCCCGCCAAATCTCATTCTGCTGCTCCGCCCAGGCGATAGCCGGCACCGGTGACGGTATGCAGCAGCTTGCTCTCGCCATCCTGATCCAGCGCTCGCCGTAATACATGCATGTGCGAGCGCAGTAGATCGCCTTCCGGCAATGCGTCGCCCCAGATCAGGCTCTCCAGACGATCGCGTCGCACAACGCGCGGCGATTCACGCATCAGCAACTCCAGCACGTTGCGCAATGTGCCGGAAAGCACCACGCTGCGGTCGCCACGCACCACCTGCTGACTGTCCAGATCGTATTTCAGATCGCCCACCTGCAGCATGTTGCCCGCCGCTGCACTTGCCCTGGCGCGACCGACCATCACGCGCAAGCGGATCTCCAGCTCCGGTAGTGCGACTGGTTTGACCAGATAATCGTCAGCGCCGTTTTCGAACCCGAGCAGCTTGCCTTCCAGCTGGTCCTTGGCAGTGAGCATGATGATAGGCGTGCGGCAGCCATGGTCTTCGCGCAATTTCCGCAACACGCTCATGCCATCCATTCTGGGTAGCATCCAATCCAGAACAATGGCGTCGTAGCGATTGTTGATCGCCAGATTCAAACCTGAGTTGCCGTCAGGTGCGGCGTCAGGCTTGTGCCCACAAGCCTCTAGATAATCGAAGATGTTTGCTGCCAATGGGCGGTTGTCTTCGATGATGAGAACTTGCAGAACCTGGGCACCTTGGATTGAGCTAGAAGTCATCGTATCCGGACTTTTTAGAGGTGGAAGTATCATACGCAGCATCGTGTCCATGGCGTCCACCATGTCTCGCAATAGCCTGCAAACCGAAGACAATAGGGCAGGGGATCGATCAGACATGTAGGAGCCATCGCCCTGCCTGGATCATGCCGGCCAGTGCTCCCAGGGCAGAACAGATCAAGATCGTATTGATAGCCCATTTGATGGCGTTGTAGGTGGCACGATGACGCGCTCGCAGCTGTCTTCCATGTGCCGTCAGCGGGCTGATCCAGGTAAACAACGTGCTCGCCGGGCCGCGCTTGTCACGTGTGTCGTTAGGCGTCATCGCAGACCGTGCAAGCTGCGAGTAAAACAGGTTGAACAATCGTCCCGGCCAGGTCATTGGCCTTGCGACGTCACACATCAGGATCAAGCGTGGCGCGTCAGTGTCGTTGCGGACGAAATGCAGATAGGTTTCGTCGAAGATGAAAGCCTCGCCATCACGCCAGGAACGCGTCTGGCCATCCACGTCGATAAAACATTGCGCGGCATTTGGTGTAGACAGGCCCAGGTGGTAACGCAACGAGCAGGCCAATGGGTCGGCATGTGGTGTGAGCACCGAGTGCGGCGGCAGGATCGCAAACATCGCCGCCTTGACCTGCGGATACTGCGCCAGAATCTGCAGTGTCTTCGGGCAGCTGGCACGGGCAGAGGCATGTGTGTAGCCATACCAATGCAGGTAATAGCGGCTCCAGCCATATTTGTAGAACGTGCGAAATCCCACATCGAACGACGCGACCGATCCTTCCCGGCGCGCCTCGTCGAAACTGCCACCTGCCTGGATGTTCAATGCCTCATCGCGTATGACCTCCCAATGCTGCGCAAGCGATGCCAGCATTGGATTCGACTCCAACGCGACAAAAGGGCCGCGTGCTGTGCGTTTGGTAAACGTATAGATAATCACGTTAGGCAAGGCGAACACCGGCCAGCTCTTGCGCAGATATTGCCTCAAGCTGGTATAACGTGCTTTGCCGCGATAGCGGTACACGTAGGTCATCGCTGCGATCCAGCTTGCCACCAGGCATAGCAAGGTCCAGGTGATCATGCTGCGCTCGCCCGTACGCATCGCCTACATTGCCGCTGCAGGGCGGCGCCACGGCCCGGTTGCATCAAAATCCCCGAGAGAAACCGATCAACACAGTGCCAACACCGTTGGTGTCCGGTTCGAGCAACGGGCTGTCGCTGAGCTCGCTGGGTAACACGCTGTACTGTAGGCGAGTCATGAATTGCCAGCGCTTGCCGATCGGTCGCACATAAGTAATACCCACGGTCGGCACGGTAGCCGAACCTGGCTTGTAATCCACCACCCCGCGCGCGACTTCTTCGTCCAGCGTGCCGTAGTAGTAATTGGCCATGTCCTTGGAGAGATGGCTCACGCTGACGCTGGGCGTCAATTGGCCGCGTCCCACCCGGATCGGATAGCCGTAGCGCGCAATCAATTCGTAGCCTTCGCTAGCACCGGTGACGTCGGCCTTGGCGGTGAATTCGAACTCGCCTGCAGCGCCTTGCCAGGTGCCGACCATGCCCAGATCGAGACTGTCGTCGCGATCTTCCAGCAGCGAGCGATCGATGCCGTTGCGCGCCAGTTCTTCGATGCCAAGGTCTTCTGCTGCTACACCATCCATGCGCAGCGCTGCAATCGCATCCAGGCTGAAGGTCTCGCCTTTGATGATGTGGTAACCGCCGGTGATACCGCGCAGGAACACCCGCTCGCCTTCGAACAGGATCAGCGGCACCGGATTGGTGCGCGTGCCTTCACCGGCAAACGGGCTGTCCGACGCTACCACGCCCAGACCCAGGCCCCAGCGGTAGGGCGATTGTTCGGCCAGCGAGGGGTCTGCTTCCGGCGTGGTCTGCGCTGCGGCGAGGGACGGGAGTACCAACAGGGTGGCGAGGACAAAACGGGAACAAGTCATTGGCATTGCCTTGAGTAGAGGGGGGGCGGACTACCAGCCGAGGTGAAGGCGATCGGCGGAGCGGTGGCGCGGCGGCAGCGTGCGCCACGCATGTCGGCCAAATGTCGGCGTTGCATTTGCATGCCGCCCTCGCCAGTCGCACGAACCGTGTCGCGACGTTCTGCCGACATCGGCGTGGCACGGTTCGGCGCTGTCGCCCTTGCCTACGCCAGCCTCCGCGTCGCGATTGCCTTGTTCACGGACACATTTATGACCACCTGCCGCTCCATCTCGCCGCTGTCGTTCCTGCTCGTGTCACTTGTCAGCCTTGCCGGCTGTACGCGTGCTTCTGATGCCGCCAGTACGCCGCCAGCAAGCCTCGGCGCGCACCCGGGTTCCGCCGTACCAGCAGAGTCGGAGACGCCCATCAATGTGCGCGTTGCATTGCCCACGCCACTACCGGCCATGCAAGGTAAGTCACTGATTGGCAGGGTCGAAGCCGGCGAAGAACTGCCGCTTGCCTTCCTCGCAGCCGGGGTGGTGGATACCGTGCAGGTGGACATCGGTGACCGCGTTCGTAAAGGGCAGCTGCTGGCGTCGCTACAAGCCATCGACTTGGATGCGGCCGCAGTGTCGGCGCGCACGCAGTCCACGTTGGCCGGGCAGCAACTGGCACGTTTCCAGCAGCTCTACCAGCAGCGCTACGTGTCCTTGCACGACCTGGACACCGCGCGCAGCAATGCAGCGGTAGCCGAGCAGGAACTGCGCCGGGCCAGTCACTTGCAGCGTTACGCCCGCATCGTGGCACCTGTCGATGGCATCGTTCTGGCCCGTCAGGTACGCCCGGGCGAGATCGTCAGCCAGGGACAGTCGGTGCTGACCGTCGGTGGTCTTGGCAAGGGCTGGCTGGTACGCACCGAAGTGCCTGACCGTGCGGCCCCAGAGATGGATATCGACGACCCGGTACGCATCCTGCTGGATGGCCTGCCTGGGACCGCGCTTGCAGGGCGCGTCGTGCGCATTGCCGGCGCAGCAACGGCCAGCAGTGGCAATGTTGTCCTGGAGGTCCGCGTCCTTGAACCAGTCGCACCGCTGCGCAGCGGCATGATCGCGCGCATCCTGCTGCCGACCAGGTCGCTAGCGACGTCGCAACTATCCGTGCCGATGAGTGCACTGGTCGATGTTGAAGGAAGCAACGCTACGCTGTTCATTGCGCGTGCCGGACGTGCGCAACGCACCTCGGTGGCACTGGGCGATTTTTCCGAAGGCAGGGTGGAAATTGTTTCCGGTTTGCACGCCGACGACCGTGTGGTGGTCGGTGGTGCCTCGTACGTCATCGATCAGGCTCGTTTGCGTGAGAACGTACTATGAGGCGTCCGTCCTGGGCGATCTGGTCGCTGGCCATCCATCGGCCGCAATTCATGCTGGTGCTGCTGGCTTTGGCATGCGCACTCGGTGCGTATGCGGTACTGATGATTCCGCGCCAGGAAGATCCCAGCTTTTACAACCCGTCGGTCGACATCACCGTGGTCTACCCGGGCGCTGACCCCGCCGACATCGAGCGCCTGGCCGTAGATCCGATCGAGGATGCGCTGGTCGAACTGGACAACGTCAAGGAGTTGCGCTCTACCAGCGAAAACGGTGTCGCCGAGCTGATGGTCGAATTCGCTTGGGGAGAAGATCCTCTAAGGCGGTATGACGAGGTTGTGCGTGAAGTCAATGCCTTGCGACCGCAGCTGCCCGCCGATATCACCGAGATCCGCTTCCGGCGTTTCAATCCGAATTTGGTCAACATCGCCCAATTTGCGATCACCGCGCCAGCGGCCACACCGCTTGAGCTGAAAAATCTGGCCGAGGATCTGGAAGAATTGATCGAAACCGTTCCGGGTATCCGGCGTGCCGACATCAGTGGCATTCCATTGCCGGAAGTAACCGTCACCCTGGATCTGGCGCGGCTCGCGGAACTGGGTCTGGCCCCGGCCGACCTGCTGGCAAAAATACGCAGCGATGGCGTCGCGGTGCCTGGCGGCGCGGTCGAATCGGGCGGGCGTCGCTTCAATTTGACCACCTCCGGTGATTTCGCCAGCCTGGACAGCATCGGCGCGACGGTATTGCGCGCCAGCAACGGCAACGTTCTGCGCTTGAGCGATGTGGCGATGATCACGTGGGGCACCGAGACGCCGTTGGTGCAGGCGCGCTACAACGGCGTGCGCGCCGCGTTCGTTTCGGCAAGCATGCAGGACGGGATGAACATCTTCGACGTGCAGGCGTCGATCGCTGCCAAGGTGGCCGATTTCAGTAAGCGCCTGCCATCTGGCGTGGCGGTGGTACAAGGCTTTGATCAGGCACGGAATGTCGATGAGCGTCTGACGCGATTGCTGCTGGACTTCGCCATCGCCCTTGGCTTGGTGTTGCTCACCTTGGCACCGCTGGGATTTCGCGCATCGTCGGTGGTGGTGGTAGCAATTCCGTTGTCGCTATCGCTGGGCGTGGCGGCAATGTGGATGCTTGGCCATTCCATCAACCAGATCTCGGTTGCTGGCTTCATCCTGTCGCTAGGATTGCTAGTGGATGACGCGATCGTGGTCATCGAGAACATCGCTCGCCATCTGCGCGGTGGCGCCAGTCGGACCGAGGCTGCAATCCGGGGTACTGGCGAGATCGCTTTGGCAGTACTCGGTTGCACGTTTGCGCTGCTATTTGCGTTCCTACCGCTGCTCAATCTTCCCGAGGCCGCGGGTGAGTTTCTCCGCGGCCTGCCGCTGGCCGTGGTACTCACCATCGTTGCTTCACTGCTGGTCGCGTTGACCGTGGTGCCATTCCTGGCCAGTCGTGTCTTGTCGCGTAATGAGCCGGAACATGGTAACCGCCTATTACAGTGGCTCAGGCGCGCAATTCACCGTCTCTATCGACCGTTGATGCGAGGTGCGCTGCTTGCACCCAAACGCACTCTGGTAATCGCCGGTGTGCTCGTCATTGCGAGCCTGACATTGTTGCCGGCGTTGGGGTTTACGCTGTTTCCAATCGCCGACAAACCACAGTTCACCGTATCGATCCGGGCGCCTGAAGATGCTTCGTTGGCCAGCACTGATCGGGCACTTCGTTTCGTGGAGCACACGCTAAAGGAGATGCCTCAGATGACCCAGCGCATGAGCACGCTGGGCGCAGGCAATCCGTGGATTTACTACAACATGGATCCGCTGCCGGACAATCCTAGCGTAGCCGAGGTCTTCGTCAGCATGGATGCCTGGCGCGGCCAGACCAGCCAGGTACTGCTGGATTCCCTGCAGAAGCGCCTGGCCACCTACACCGATGCGCATATCCAGGTGAAGCAATTCAAGAACGGGCCGCCAGTTGAAGCGCCGATCGAGGTGCGCATTCTTGGCCCCGAGCTGAGCACGCTAAAGGCTTTGTCGGCCGAGGTGTCGCGGCGTATCGCAACGGTGAAGGGCACGCACGATGTGATCAACCCGCTGCGTGTGCCACGGCTGGATCTGGCACTGAACTACGACGTTGCCAAGGCGGGTCTGGTCGGTGTCGGGCCGAACCAATTTGATGCCACCGTGCGGATGGCCCTTGCCGGCGTGCAGGCTGCCACGTATCGCGACGGGCGTGGAGATCCATATCCGGTGGTCCTGCGCATGCCGAGTGCCGAGCTACCGCAGCTGCACGACCTTGAGCGCATCTGGTTCCAAAACGAGCGCGATGGCAGCAAGGTGCCGTTCGCGCAGATTGCCTCTCCACAATTAGAGGCCGGACCGACCCGTATTGAGCGTTACATGCGCGAACGCATGGTCATCGTGACTGCTCAGATCGATTCGGGCCTCCCGATGGATGGTGTCTCCAACGCGGTCTACGCAGAGCTCGCGAAGATGCCTTTACCAGCAGGCTACCGGCTATATGCCGGGGGGGAGGCTGAAGTAACCGAGTCCAGCATTGGTGGGCTTGGCACAGCCTCGCTAATCGCGCTATTCGGTATCGTCGCCATCCTGGTGTTGGAGTTCGGTAATTTCCGCTCCACGCTGATTGTGCTCGGTGTGATCCCGTTCGGTATCGGCGGGGCCATCGTCGCGCTCTGGATTGCCGGCTATCCGCTCTCCTACACAGCAATTCTTGGCTTCGTCGCGCTGGTCGGTGTCGAGATCAAGAACTCCATCCTGCTCGTGGACTTCACCAATGCGGCACGTCGAACTGGTATGCCGCTGCTGCAGGCGATCGAGCATGCTGGCGAAGAGCGCTTCCTGCCCGTGTTGCTGACATCGATCACCGCAATCGGCGGCCTGCTGCCGTTGGCGACTTCTGGATCTGGACTGTATGCGCCGATGGCGATCGTGATGATCGGTGGGCTGCTGGCATCCACCCTGCTCGCACGTATCGTGACCCCGGTGATGTATTTGTTGCTGCCACCGACGGTGGACATGCGATGAATCGTCCGCGCGTGTTCCCAAACCTGCCTGCAAGCGCGGCAGTCGATGAGCATCTGCAGGCATCAGGCGAGGCAACGATTTTGCAACTGGCGCTGATGGTCGTGCCAGCTGCCGAGGCGTTGGCGTGGCTTCGCGAGGACCCGATTCGCGAGTTGGGGGAGCGCACGGCAGCCCAGCTCAACGCGCTCGGGCAGCAGGAACAGGTCATTGCATTCTTGCAATCGATTCTGCTCGGACAGCGCGACTGAAGCAGCGCACAGTCGATCGCATTGACTGTAAATTTCACATTTCTGAATTATGTGCTTATTGCACTCTTTCCAGGACACTGTATGATCCGCAAAAATCAAGTGCAAAATGCACATATTGGAGCAGCAATGAAAGACCCTGATGACCTCGATGTGTTGATCTGCGGCGCTGGTGCGGCCGGCTTGACCTTGGCGCTAGAGCTGGCGCGCCGGGGTGTTCGCTTCCGTCTGATCGACAAGATCAGCGAGCCCTTCGGCGGCTCACGCGGTAAGGGCATCCAGCCAAGGACGCTGGAGATCTTCGAAGACCTGGGCATCGCAAACCGCCTGGCAGCTTTAGGTGGTCCGTATCCGCCAGAGCGAACCTACGCTGAAGACGGCAGTTTCACGACCGCCGCCTCCGAACGCCTGGAAGCGAAGACCGCCGAGCCCTTTGCGCAGCCATTGATGGCCCCACAGTTCCTGACGGAACGCGTTTTGCGTGACCGCCTTGCCGAGCTCGGGCACGCTCCGCACTATGGGTGCGAGCTGGTCAGCATGGAGCAGGATGCCACTGGCGTCACTGTAGAGCTGCGCGAAGGGAACGCAGTGCATCTGTTCCGCAGCCGCTACCTGGTGGCGACTGACGGTGGGCGCAGCTTCGTGCGGCAGGCTCTGTCCATTGAGTTCCCAGGCGAGACACTTGGCGTGCGTGCGATCGTTGCCGATGTGGTGATCAGTGGACTGGATCGCGACTACTGGCATCGGTTCAACCAAACGTCAATGGAAACGCAGATTTCGTTCTGCCCACTGGCAGGAACTGATTGGTTCCAGATCCAGGCACCCGTACCACTGGAAGGCGAGATCGATCTGTCGGTCGGTGGACTCAATGAGATGATCACCTCGCGCATCGGCGACCGCGCGATCCGTGTCGAGCAAGTTTTTTGGGCATCGAGCTATTCGATGAGCGCACGATTGGCCGACCGTTACCGTGTCGGACCCATTTTTTTAGCTGGTGACGCTGCGCATATCCATCCGCCGACCGGTGGGCAGGGCCTCAACACCAGTGTCCAGGATGCCTACAACCTTGGTTGGAAATTGGCTGCTGTCATCCGTGGAGCGTCCGAGAGCTTGCTCGATAGCTACGAGCAGGAACGCCGGCCAATCGCTGCCGAAATGCTGGGCTTGTCAGCCAAGCTGCTCGATGCAGCAAAGCAGGGCGACCTGCGCCGTGGTCGGCAGACGCAACAGCTGGACCTGCACTACGATGAGTCTGCGTTGGTTTGGCCAACATCGTCTACGACGGCGATCACTTCAGGTTCCCGCGCACCAGACGCGCCGTTACTCGGAGCCGCTGGACAGGCAACTCGATTGTTCGAGCTCTTCAAAGGGCCGCACTGGACATTGCTGGCTTACGAGATTGCTCCAAAGACGCTGCCGCGTTACTCAGGCGTTCGTACCTATTCAATCGGAACGGACGGTGATCTACAGGATCTGGGTCAGCACATAGAGCGCGCTTATGGTCTTGTAGCGGGCGACCTGGTGCTTGTACGACCGGATGGCTACGTCGCCATTGCCGGCAGGATCGACCAATTGCCACGCATCACCGACTATCTGCATACCGCGGGTGTTCTTCAAGCCTAGCGCATGCCTCTGCTGCCACGCAGCTACCTCATCTGCGCCTTCGATCCCGTATCACCCTAGTTGCACCACCGTCAGTGTGCAGCTCTGATCAGGAACTATCCTTTGAACGCTCGTTTGCATAACTATGTCGTCATCTTTGGCGGTGGCATTGCTGGCGCCTCACTGGCTAAAGCACTGTCCGCGACCCAGCAGGTGACGCTGGTGGACTCCAACGATTATTTTGAAGTTCCCATGTCAACACCACGCAGCCTGGTGGATCCGTTCTTCTCGCACAGTGCCGTGATTCCGTTCGCCAAGGCACTGCCACGGGTACGGCATGTACGTGGCACATTGGAGACAATGACACCGCGTGTCGGCATCGTACGAACACCGGACGGTCAAACCATCAACATCGGTGGAGATGTCAATGTACTTGCAACCGGTAGCGCATTCGCCAATGACTTGATGCGTGGTCAAGGCATGAGCACGGCCCAGCGTAGAACGTTCTATGGCGAGTTCCATGCACGGCTGTTCGCCGCACAAAAAATTGTGTTGGTCGGAGGTGGCCCTATCGGTATCGAGGTAGCTGGCGAGATCGTGGACAAGTATCCGGACAAGCAAATCACCATCGTCGAAGCAGGACAGCGCATCCTGGCAAGCACCTCCGAAGCTGCAGCCCGATTCGCACATGATTTCCTCACTCATAGGGGCGTTGAAATCATCACCAACGATTGCCTTCTCACTGCGGATGGCGCGTCGGATCAGGTCTTCAGCACACCCGGGCAGGCGACAACGCAGAATGGACATATGTTGGAGTACGACCTGCTGATCTGGTGCACAGGTGGGAGTCCTAATACAGCCTACATGCGTCCCCAGCTGGAAACCACGTTGAACGAGCATGGGCGCGTACGCGTAGAGCCGACGCTACAGGTCGTTGGCCACGATACGCTATTTGCCCTAGGCGATATCACCGATCTTGATGAGAACAAGATGGCTTGGCACATCAGTGGGCAAATCGCACCTGCTGCCATCAACATTCGCCGCGTACTGGCCGGGCAACGCAACCGCAGTAAGCTCAAGACTTACTGTCCCAAGACAAACAACGCCAACATGACCGTCACCCTCGGAAGCGGGCAAGGCATCATCCAGCTACGTGGCCTGGGTTTGATCCGTTCGCCGCTGCTGACACGCAAGATCAAGGCGGAACACATGTTGGTGCCTCGATTCAGGAAGATGTTTGGGCTGATGTGAGCATCTCGCTAGCAGAGCCGCATTGTCGAGCTGCGCACAGCTAGTCGACTGTGCTTATTCAGGGTTCTGCGGGACCTCACGCTGGATGTCGTCTGCAAACTTACGCATCAAACGTGCCAGCTCGTCCAGATCATGCTCTTCCCACTCGGAAAAAATCGCGAATCCGATTCTCTTGCGCGCCTTGTCGACGAGGTCGGTCATCTCCTTTCCTTTTTTACTGATCACCGCTTCGCGTACGCGACGATCGAAAGAGTTTTCCCGTCGAATGATCAGATCCTGTTCTTCAAGCTTGGCCACCTGTCGGCTAACTGTGGTGTAATCGCGTCCCACCCGGTCGGCAAGTTCGACAACTCCGATAGGCCCAAATCTCTCTATTAGTACCAACAGCGGAAACTGGGCGCGATCCAATGAAATACCGGCCTCTCGAATGATCGCTTCATCTCGCTGGGGCCTATTCATGACGCCAACGATCTCTAATAACGCCCCGTGAAGCTCTCGGAGTCGGCTCGCGGGGGAATGCTTTTTCTTCATTCGGGTCAAATGGGCATGAGATAGATGCATGATACATGCATATTGCCAAGCCTTTAAAGTCGAGCCTAAAGGGTTAAACCAAGTAGCACCTGCGGCACAGTTGCCATTGCTAAGACGTTCACAGTCGGGCGCCTGGCCAAGCTCCAGGATGGCACGGCCGGCGCGCAGATCTGCTTGCTGCCGGCGCTGACGTGCTAATTTCCGCATTGCCTAAACAAGACTTGAAATTGCCAAGGTACCTGGTCTCTTCCAGAGGATCGACCAAAAAATTGCAGCGCGGTGCACAAGGTAACTTACTTTGGCGGCCGAGTAAGATAGTTCTCGAGAAGCGTTACTAACTCCTCGACAAATATAGCCTCGTCTAGCAATTTTGGTCGCTCTGCGGTAACAGTATGGATGATCGCGTGGGCAGCGATGCTCATCATGTAGGTCGCGAGATCCGGGTCCGGGACATGGTGCATGAAGGGCTCAATGATCTCCAGGAACTGCCTGCGTAGCTGTTCTTTGTCCTCCTCTAGGTAACGCACTGTGCGCGGCAGCTCGTCGTAGATCGCTCGATGTACCGCGGGTGCGATGCGATGTTCTTGAACGGACAGCTCCACCAGCGCCTTCAGAACATCCCGCAGCGAGGGGCGCTTTGGTAATTGTTCCAGGGCTTTGCGTGCATCAGATCGTGTTTCTATGGCGTGTCTACGCTGGAGCTCTGCAATTACCGCTTCTTTATTTGGGAAATATTGATAAAGCGAAGCGATGTTGACTCCCGCTCGCTCGGCAATCGCATTAGTGGTCAGCCCCTCCCAGCCAACCCTGGTCAAAATGTAAGTTGCTGCTTCAATGATCGCGTCCACCGTCGCTCTGGACCGTGCTTGAGCCGGCATCTTCTTGGGTTTCAGTGAAATTTTTTTCATGACATTTGCCGAGCCGGAATGTGAGTTTTATAAATCCAAGTATCAACTTACTATTTGGTCCATGAACACACAAGAGCCGGAGCGTCATTGGGACGCCTTTCAAGCCGCGAACCGCTTTCGCAGGGCGATTCGTAAATTTCAAACAAAACCGATTTTCGAGGAGGATATCTATGCGTTGCTCGAGGAAGCGGCGTTAGCCCCGTCAAGCGGCAATCTCCAGCCCTATCAGCTCCACTGGATCCGTAGCGCGCCTATGAAGAAAAAGATTGCATTGGCATGCAAAGGACAGAAAGCCGCAGCAACCGCAGCGGATTTTGTGGTCTTCGTCGCGAGTCCGGCCCTGGGCAAAAGAACCATCGCAGCGCAACTTGATTACGTCGAACACGAATCGACGCTTGCCTCTGAATCTAAGGCCTACTACCGCAAGCAACTGGGTATGTTTCAGCGCATCTTTGGTATCGGATCGTCGGTGTTGTGGTCGCCGCTGCTGCTGCTTGCGACATTGGCACGTCCGACCTTGTCCTTGTTGCCTGTTGGTCACACCGGCGGTCGCCACTGGGCCGCGCGCAATGCGATCTTCGCCGCCCAGACGCTCATGCTTGCAGCCGCTGCAAAGGGAATCGATTCTTGTCCGATGGAAGGATTTTCAGCTGGCGATGTCGCCAAAGTGCTGGAGCTTCCCAGAGGGTCGGTCATACCGCTGGTCATCGCATTGGGTTATCGCGCGGATGACGCAAGAATCGAACAGCGATGGCGTCTTCCTACTTCCGAATCGGTCATTCGTCATTAACTAATTCGGCGCGGAAAAGGGCGAACTGCTGGATGTGCGAAACCACGCCCCTTCATTTGGCAGCGAAATGCATGGCGATGATGGCTCTAGCAGACTTCCGTAAATCAATTGACGCCACCGAAGCCCGATCGACAGGCTTTCGCCGAGATTAGACGCTGACTTCTCAGGTCTTCACACAATGACTCCAATACAGAATAAATACGCCCGCAGTCCTAGTGGCAACGCATGTTGTCGCCTAGTTGGGCGGTCACTGCCGCTTGCACTCACCGCGCTGATGCTTGCCATGACCGGCTGCGCGTTACAGCCCGCGTACGTCATGCCTGACCTGCCGATGCCTGAGAGCTGGTCGGTTGCGCCGTCTCAACCAGGTGAGTACACGGATTTGCATGAACATGCATGGTGGCGCGAACTGGGTGACATGGCGATCGATAATTTGATCGAGGCGGCAATCGCCGACAACCCTTCGCTTCAGGAAGCTGCAACACGCATCGATGAAGCCAGAGCGACACTGCGCGTCAGCGCAGCGTCCAGGGCGCCAGCGGTCGATGGCAACGTCAGCATCAGCAGAGCCAAAGGCCTGAACAACTCGCAGCCGTCGGCCGGCGAACGCATCTTGAGCACTTCGACTGCGGCGGGCCCGACGCTCAGCTGGGAGCTTGATCTGTTCGGACATCTACGGTATTCGATCGAAGCGGCACGCAGCCGCCTCGACGCACGGACCGCCGATGCGGCCTCCACGCGTCTTGCGCTTGCTGCGGAGGTCGCCGACGGCGTGCTGTCGCTGCGTGCGTGTGAAAACACCAGAGGGGTCTATCTCCAGGACATCGCCTCCCGCGAAAAGACCCTGGCGTTGACCCGCCTGCGTATCAATGCCGGCTCTGCCGCTCCGGTCGACGATGCACGCGCGGTAGCGGGCCTCTCCACATCACGCGCTAGCCTGGCGAGCCAGCAGGAACAATGTACGCGGCAGGTCAATGCCTTGGTCGCCTTGAGCGGGAGGGATGCAGCGACGGTACGAACAATGGTTGGCGTCGTCGACCGTGCGGCCCACGCGGCAGCAATCTTCATGCCACAACCACCCGTGTCCGCGCCCAATCTGCCGGCGACAGTGCTGACCCAGCACCCCGATGTGATCTCGGCCGAGCGGGAAGTTTCCGCCACCTGGGCGGAGATCGGTGCAGCCCGTGCGAACCGTCTACCGCGCATTAACTTAGCCGCGGCGCTGACCGGTCAATGGATTCGCGCCGCCGGATCGCAACTGGACACTACCGGTTGGTCGATTGGACCCAGCGTCACAGGTCCGCTGTTCGACGGTGGAGCAGGGGCAGCGAACGTCAGGGCCGCCGACGCGCGGTATCGCCGGGCGGTCGCGGCATTGGACAGCACGCTGCGCACGACGGTACAGGATGTGGAAAACGCATTGGCTGCGCAGGCCTCCGCTGCCTCCAGGCTCGCTTCGACCCAGGCCGGCGTGCGCGCCGCCGGCCTCACGCTGCAGGCATCTGAGGCGCAATGGAAGCTGGGTGCGGTCAGTCTCTTCGAACTTGAGGACACCCGCCGTCAGTTCGCATCCGCGCAGGATGCCGAGATTTCTGCTCGCCGCGACCAGGCACAGGCCTGGGTTGCGCTTGTCAAAGCGACCGGCGGCGCCGTGGTTTTCACTTCGGACATCGCATCCCATGACTAATTCCTCTCACGCTCGACCTCGTTTTGGTCGCACCTCAGCCATCGCTGCCGGACTATGCACCGTGGCAGTGCTCGGCAGCATTTTTCTACTAGCTCCCCGATCCGCCGCGACCCAGCCACCACCGACCTCTATTGCTGCGTTGACGGTGACCGCCGCCGAGGTTGCACAGGCGCGCTGGCCCATCACGGTCGAGGCCAGCGGTGCGATCGCCCCATGGCAGGAAGCGGTGATCGGCGCCCAGGTCTCCGGCCTGCAACTGGCCGATGTTCGCGTGAATGTTGGTGATCAGGTCCGGCGTGGACAAGTACTCGCCAGGTATGACGCGGCATTGCTTCAGGCCGACGATGCCCGACTTGATGCGGCCTGGAAGCAGGCAGATGCCAACCGTGTCAGAGCGCTGCAGCTGCAAGGCTCAGGCGGTATCAGCGAACAAGACGTGCTGCAATACGTGACTCAGGCCGACATGGCTAAGGCTCAACTTCAGTCCACCCGGCTACAGGTGCGTTATGCCGTCGTCACGTCTCCCGACGATGGCGTCATCAGTAGCCGTAGCGCGACGGTAGGCACCGTGTCAGCGACCGGACAGGAACTGTTTCGCGTGATTCGTCAGAATCGGCTGGAGTGGCGGGGCGAAATGACTGCTTCCCAACTGGTCAGGCTTGCACCAGGTCAGCCGATCGAGGTGATCTTGCCGGATGGCAAGAGCGCGATCGCCAAGGTGCGACAGGCCGCTCCCAGTTTCGATAGCCAGACCCGGCTAGGTATTGTTTACGCCGATATCGCGCCCGGTAGCACTGCCCGCGCCGGCATGTATGCGCAAGGCAAGGTGACCCTGGCCGAAAGTCCTGCCCTGGTCGTGCCCGCCACCAGCGTGGTGATCCGGGATGGTCGCAGCTATGCGGCGACGTTGCTGGCTGGCGATCGGGTTCGCCTTCAGCCGGTGAGCGTCGGTCGTCGTCAAGGGGACGCCGTCGAGATCGTGTCAGGGCTGCATGCCGGCGAGAAGATCGTCGCGCAAGGCGCCGGCTTCCTCAACGATGGCGATCTGGTGCATGTGACAGCGGCGCCTGCAGCGGCGAGGAGCAAGTCATGAACTTTGCCACCTGGTCGATCCGCAGCCCGATCCCCGCGATCCTGTTGTTCATCCTGCTGTCGCTTGCCGGCGTCCTTGGCTTCCGAGCATTGCCCATCGCCAACATGCCCGATCTCGATCTGCCTACCGTGGTGATATCGCTGGTCCAACCTGGTGCCGCACCAGCACAGCTTGAAACAGAGGTCGCACGCAAAGTGGAGGATTCGTTGGCAACGCTGTCGGGCATTAAGCACATCAGCACCTCGATCGTCGATGGCCAGGTAAGCATCAATGTCGAGTTCATTTTGGAGAAGAAGCTTTCCGATGCGTTGATCGAGACCAAGGACGCGGTGGACCGGGTGCGCTCGGACTTACCTACGGATCTGCAGCAGCCCTCTATTAGC
This sequence comes from Xanthomonas sp. BRIP62418, assembly GCF_003993495.1. Taxonomy (NCBI): domain Bacteria; kingdom Pseudomonadati; phylum Pseudomonadota; class Gammaproteobacteria; order Lysobacterales; family Lysobacteraceae; genus Xanthomonas; species Xanthomonas sp. BRIP62418. Next base: position 5,469 of record NZ_QEZG01000045.1, on the reverse strand, counting down.
GCTGTGCGCGTCGGTAGCGATGAGGCAACCTTGCTGTACGCGGTTGCGTCTTCACATCTGGATGAAGAAGCGCTGTCGTGGTTCGTGGATGACACCGTCAACAAGACCATACTGGGCGTTCCAGGCATCGGCAAGTTTGAGCGCGTTGGTGGCGTACAGCGACAAGTGCGTGTAGAGGTGGACCCTGCACGCTTGTCTGCGTTTGGTGCTACTGCTGCTGACGTGTCCCGTGCGCTGAAGAGCGTGCAACAGGAATCTTCCGGTGGCCGTGGGCAGGTCAACGGCAACGAGCAAGCCGTCAGAACCATCGCAACCGTAAAGCAAGCCGATGAACTCAATCATCTTCCCGTGGTGCTGGAGGATGGGCGGCGCATCAATCTGGATCAGATTGCTGTTGTAAGGGACACCACTTCAGACCGCACCCAGATAGCAACACTGGATGGTAAGGCAGTGGTCGGTTTCCGGATTTTTCGGGCAAAGGGTTTTGATGAGACGCAGGTAGCTTCAGGCGTTTCCGATGCCCTAAACAGCCTGCATGCTGCCGACGGGACCCTCAGGTTCACTAAGGTCTCCGGTACGGTCGACTACACGCATGAGCAGTACGAAGGCTCCATGCACATGCTCTACGAAGGCGCATTATTGGCTGTACTGGTGGTGTGGTGGTTCCTGCGTGATTGGCGTGCGACGCTGATCTCTGCCTCCGCGTTGCCACTGTCGATCCTTCCTACATTTGCAGCCATGCATTGGTTGGGCTACTCGCTCAACACGCTCACCCTGCTTGCTTTGGCCGTAATCGTGGGAATCCTGGTGGATGACGCGATCGTCGAGATCGAAAACATCGAGCGCCATAGCCGCATGGGCAAGCCCATCAAACAGGCGGCCGGCGAGGCGGTGACCGAGATAGCTCTGGCCGTGATGGCCACCACGATGGCCCTGGTGGTAGTGTTTCTGCCGACCGCCATGATGAGCGGTGTGCCGGGGTTGTTCTTCAAGCAGTTCGGTTGGACGGCGGTGGTGGCTGTGCTGTCCTCCCTCTTGGTGGCGCGTATCTTAACGCCCATGATGGCGGCTTACTTCCTCAAACCGCATACACAGTGTGTGGAGGAAAAAGACGGCACATTGATGACCCGCTACCTGGGTTGGATGCGCTGGTGTCTAGATCATCGCCGCCTCACCCTGATTGGAACCGTTTGCGTGTTCGCGACCACAATTGCGGTGGTGCCGCTGCTCAAGACCGGACTGATTCCTGCGTCGGACAAGGGCTACAGCAACATCAACGTGGAGTTGCCGCCGGGCAGCAGCCTTACGGCCACGCGCGCAACGGTGGAAGCGGCCACCCGCGCAATCGAAAAGATTCAGGGAATCGATCATGTGATGGCAACGGCCGGTGTCTCGCAGCCCGCCGGACATGGCCAAACCCAAGCTGGCGAATTGCGCCGCGCAACTATGACGCTGGTGCTTTCGGCGCGCGGTTCACGCCCGGCCCAGATCGAGATCGAGAGCCAAGTGCGCGCAGCGTTGCATGGGGTGCCCGGTGCGCGCTTCTCCATGGGCACGGGAGGCTTAGGCGAAAAAATGTCGCTTATCCTGGCCGGAGACGACAAGGCTGCCTTGAAAGCCAGCGCGCAGGCACTGGAGCGGCAATTGCGTGATGTGCCGGGCTTGTCCAACATCACCTCGACCGCCAGCCTTGAGCGTCCGGAAGTTGTTGTGCGGCCTGACCCGCAGCGTGCAGCGGAGCTGGGAGTCTCCACCGCAAGCATCGGCCAAACGGTGCGCATCGCGACCAACGGCGATTTTGACGCCCAGATGGCAAAGCTCAACCTCGACAACCGCCAGGTCGCAATCCAGGTGCGCATCCCGGATGCCTCGCGACAGGACATAGACACTATATCTAATCTAAGAGTTCACGGACGCAATGGGTTGATTCCCTTATCGAGCGTTGCCGACATCACACTTGAAAGTGGCCCGACCCAGCTTGATCGCTATGATCGACGCCGATACGTCAACGTCACTGCCGATCTTGGTGGTATGCCTCTAGGTCAGGCGCTATCTATGGCCAAAGCCTTACCCGCCATCCACGCGATGCCCTCAAGCGTCAAACTGATCGAAACGGGCGATGCGGAAGTGATGGCAGAGCTCATGCAGGGCTTCGGTATGGCCATCGTGATTGGGGTGCTGTGTGTCTACTGCGTCCTGGTGCTGCTGTTCCACGACTTCTTTCAGCCATTGACCATTCTTTCGGCAATTCCACTGTCCGTTGGCGGTGCATTCGTGGCGCTGCTAGTGAGCCGAGGCATGTTGAGCCTGCCGTCCATGATCGGGCTGGTCATGCTGATGGGCATCGTCACCAAGAACTCCATTCTATTGGTGGAATATGCTGTGATAGGGATCAAACAGCATGGATTGTCGGTTCGTGAGGCACTGGTTGATGCCTGCCACAAGCGAGCTCGTCCAATTATTATGACGACCCTGGCTATGATTGCGGGCATGTTGCCGATCGCTCTGGGATTGGGCGCCGATGCCAGCTTCCGCCAACCGATGGCGATCGCAGTGATCGGCGGACTAATCACGTCAACCGCGTTGAGTCTGTTAGCAGTGCCAGTCGCCTTCACTTATATCGATGATCTTGAGCGTGTCTTGTCTCGATGGCTAGGCGCCAAAAATCATCGGTCAACTGAACAGCAGATCCTTCATTGAGATGGTGATTTCGCCAAGCGGCAGCATCAGCAATGCACGCTGTTTCTCAGCCTTTTTCCCGTCCGGAAGCGCATGGTCATTTTAAAACGAATATTCGAAAATCTATTTTTTGGACTAAGAAACGCAAGACATTCGGACAACGGCAAGACTCTCTATTCGAGGAAAAGCACGCTCGCAGAAATTAAATCTAACTGCAGCGTGTAATAAGCCATACGCTGGACGCTATCACCAACGCCATGGATGTAAAACTCCACATCAGTGAATTTTTATAGCCAATTTTACGCAATCATTATTTATCACTAAGTTGTTGCAAACCTTAAAAGTCACGCAAAGGTTTAATTATGAGTGAAAAAAAGAAACTTTTACTTACTGGTGCTAGTCGAGGAATTGGCCACGCCACGGTTAAGCATTTCAATGCAGCCGGGTGGGAGGTTTTTACCGCTTCCCGTCAAGATTGGGTTGCTGAGTGCCCTTGGGCAGAAGGCCTGCTTAATCATATTCACCTCGATTTGGAGGATATCAACAGCGTTGGCGATAGCATGGCCGCTATTAAAGAACGAATGGGAGGGCGGTTGGATGCGCTAGTGAATAATGCGGGCATCTCGCCGAAAGGGCCTGGGGGAACTCGGCTCGGCGTGCTGGAGTCTGATTACGCCACCTGGATCAAGGTTTTTAACGTTAATCTTTTTTCCACAGCACTACTTGCTCGAGGCCTTTTCGACGAATTGAAAGCCGCTAAGGGAGCCGTTATTAATGTGACCTCTATCGCGGGATCCCGAGTGCATCCATTTGCGGGCGTCGCGTATGCAACCTCGAAGGCAGCCCTTTCTGCTCTAACTCGAGAAATGGCCTTCAGTTTCGGTCGACATGGAATAAGGGTCAATGCAATTGCCCCAGGAGAGATTGACACCTCAATTCTGTCGCCGGGCACCGTCGATATCATTGATCGGCAGGTCCCTATGAATCGCTTAGGAAAGCCAGAAGAAGTTGCATCACTGGTTTATTTCCTCTGCACCAGCAGCGCGTCCTACGTAAATGGTGCAGAGATTCACGTAAACGGTGGTCAACATGTGTGAGAAATTGACTGTCGGTTTCTGGCGTAAATATAGTAAGCGATTAGGCGCGCCGGGGGATCCGTAGAGTGACGAAATATCATCATCATCGGACGGGCCCCACAACTCCGAAAATTGCTTGTTTCCTGCCCTGATTAGTAGGTATAGCCAACGCGGGCAAGATCGGAGATGGAAATGCCTAAAAGGAAGATCTGCCCCCAGCACACTGAGCTGCTAGGACGCGACTGTCGCTTCGGAGGCGTGAGGCCCGCAGGGACTAGCAAGAAAGTGGGCCCACGTGCAGTGGAGGAATGGACGAGCACTGGGTGTGCGTTTCAGGCCAGGTGCGGCCGCGCCCCACCCGCGGCAAGCCCTACACGTATGCCGGCGCAGGCCGCGTTGGCGGCTGCCTCCGACTGCAACAGCATTCGGTCGCCAACCAGACCTGAGGGACGTAGCAGCAGGATGTCCCGAGGAACTGCCGCAAGCGGCAGGCCCAGGAACTGCAGCAGCGGGATAGGAAAGGCTCGCCCACTTAAATTCGACCAACCGTACCGTAGGGCTCGGCCGGCTGCTAGTGGCCCTAATCTTAACTCGCCTTTTTCCTGAAGCCGACATGTCGCAAAGCAGGCCCATTTTCGGCCGGGAGCGGATGCCGGTCCGAAAGGCGGGGAAGGGCACGGGGGTAAACGATATTAGGATCAGGAAGACTTATGCGACTACGTCAACTGCGGGCAGGGATGTAACATAGGAGACAGTTTCAGTGGCCAGAGGCATCACCGAATCCGAAATGCACGGCGCTGCCTGTGCACTTGCAGATGGCGAGCGACCCACGGTCGAGCGCATCCGCGCCCATCTGGGCACGGGGTTACCGAACCGAGTTGTTCGCTGGCTGGAGACTTGATGGCAGGTTTTGGGTTCTCGTTGATCGTGCATCCCTCCTAGACGCCCGAGAAACCTTAGAGCGAGATCGGTACATCATGCAGGCCGAACTTGCCCGGCTGAAAGCTTGACCCACGAGGCTCACCAAGCGGAACAGCTCGCTGCCACAAGGGCCTCAGAGCTGGAGCGTCTTGTTTGGCCAGCAGCGCGACGCCTTAGCTTTGCGTGCCACCCGGTGCAGAAGGCACCAGTGAAACGCTGCAGATCCAGCTCCAGGAATTGCAGGATGCGGGCGCGTGCCGAACGCGACACTTTGAGCCAACACATGCGCACCACTGAAGACCGGGCACATGCTGAGATCGACAGTGCGCGTCAGGAGTCCAAGCAGGCCAGGCAGCAGCTTGCTACGAGCCGGCGGGAAGCAGCCCTGACTGAACGCCAGCTTGAGGAAACGCTAGAGCGCGCACAGGGCAATGTTTCCGAGCTCCGCCAAGACCTCACGATCCAGCAGGCAAGCGCCGATGCACTTGAGGCACAACTGGCCAAATTGAACGGTCTGCCGGCAGCACTCGAAGCAGCCTGGCAGCAACATGTTGGACGGAGTCAGTTCAAGCGCCCAGAAGCTATGAGTTCTAATGGTGCCGCGCTGAATGCGCGTGAGCACCCAGGCGTTACTTAGGATCGTGTCCCGTAGGAGAGAAAGTCCTTTGTACACCGCACTCTAAAGTGCGCTCGCTATGTCCTTGATTTTTCTTAGCACTCCTCATTTTGGAGCATGTAACAGTGCGTGAGCCTGTGCACTCTCGATGAACCATCCTTGCGCGCTACGCATTCA